>CAYLHK010000029.1:0-32322 GCA_964383295.1 uncultured Rhodovulum sp. | reverse complement strand
TCATCATGGCGACGCAGCGCCCCTCGGTCGATGTCATCACCGGCACGATCAAGGCCAACTTCCCGACCCGCATCTCCTTCCAGGTCACCTCCAAGATCGACAGCCGCACCATCCTCGGCGAGCAGGGCGCCGAGCAGCTCCTCGGCCAGGGCGACATGCTCTACATGGCCGGCGGCGGGCGGATCACCCGCGTGCACGGGCCCTTCGTGTCGGACGAGGAGGTCGAGGAGGTGGTGAAGCATCTCAAGGCCCTGGGCGCGCCGGAATACGAGGCGGGCGTGCTCGACGGGCCGGATGCGGATGAGGAGAGCGAGATCGATCTGGTGCTGGGGCTCGGGAGCGGTTCCCAGTCGGACGACCAGCTCTACGACCAGGCGGTGGCGATCGTGGCCAAGGACCGCAAGTGCTCGACCTCCTATATCCAGCGCAAGCTGTCGGTCGGCTACAACAAGGCCGCGAAGCTGGTGGAGATGATGGAGGACCAGGGCGTCGTCAGCCGGGCGAACCACGTCGGCAAGCGCGAGGTGCTGGTGGCCGAGCGGTAGGGCAGCCACCCCTCTGGAGTAGCTAAAAGGAACAGGGCCGGCTTCCGGATGGAGGCCGGCTTTTCACTTTTGAGCCGGGGTTCACGCCATCGCGCGCGACCGACTTTGCCGCCCTGGTCATGGTCCGGGCCGACATCCGCGTGACGTGGCGCCGAGCAGCCTCACCGATCGTCGCGCTGGGCTCATTCATGTGTCGAACAATCATAAAGAGCGTTGACTCAAGGAGAATTCCCGCACAGGTTGTGCCGGTGCTGGCACAGCCGTCGGCGCGAAACCCATGCCAGAACCCCCGGGAGGATGACCTTGCAGAAGCAGGAGGATCGTATCGAGCCTCGCCTGCCGGGCGTTGACGCGCGGCGTGGTGGTGGGGCGACGCGGGCGCTGAGACTGTCGACGGCGCTGGTGACGCTCTGGCTGCTGGGCGTGGCCGCTGGCCCCGCGCTGGCGCAGGAGGCGCCGACGGCGGCCTCGCAGGTCGGCGATACGGTTCTCAATCCGCTCACGGGAGAGAACACGACCGTCACCGAGCGGCTGGTCGATCCGGCCGGGACGCCGACGGCGGGCAATCCCGCCTTCGTGCAGACAGAGGACGGCTATACTTTTCTCGTGAAGCTGACCGGCGAGACGTTCTACAACGCCGACACGCCGCCGGTCCCCTTCACCATCACGAACATCGATGCCGGCCATGCGACGGTGACCAGCCCCGATGCCTCCGGCAGCGCGCCATTTCCGGTCGAGCAGACAACGGCGGCTTTCGACGACAACTTCAACAGCACCGGTTCCCCGGGCGTGGTCACGCCGCCGGTCAACGTCTTCGGCCCGAATGGTGTGACCCAGGTCGTTACCGGCCAGGGCGGCAGCGGCGGGCGCGACGGGGCGCTCTTCGTGCCGCCGTCCTCGGGGGGCGACGGTTCGGCCGGGCCGCTGCAGGTGCAGACGCTGTCGAGCGACGTCAATGCGACCTCGAACATCGGTTGGCAGATCGGCAGCGTCGGCGGCAACGGCGGGAACGGCGGCGATTCCTATCTCTCGTTCTGGGGCGGGCGGGACGGTGGTGACGGCGGCGCGGGCGGAACGGTGGTCGCGACCCAGGCCGCCTCAAGCACGATCCAGGCGCAGGGCACCAACAACGCGGGTATCTTTGCCTTCAGCCGCAGCGGCCAGGCCGGCAACGGCGGCACCGGCTATGCCGCCCCGGGAGGCGGCACCGGCGGGCATTCCGCGGACGGCGGTTCGGTCACGGTCAACCAGTACGGCCAGGTCTCGACGCTGGGGCCGAACGCCCACGGGATCTATGCGCTCAGCGTCAGCAACAACGGCGGCAACGGCGGCAGCCAGTGGGGCCTCGTCGGCCAGGCCGGCAGCGGCGGTTACGGCGGCAGCGGCGGCGCGGTGAGCGTCAACACCTTTTCCGGCGCGACGATCCTGACCACGGGCGAGGGCTCGCACGGCATCTATGCCCAGTCGATCGGCGGCTCGGGCGGTTCGGCCGGGACGAGCGGCAATCTCCTGGTCTCGCTGCTCGGGCAGCCCGACAACGGCGGCAATGGCGGGACGGTCACCGTCTCGAGCTCCGCGACGATCCAGACGGAAGGCAAGGCGGCGCGCGGCATCTTCGCGCAGTCGATCGGTGGCGGTGGCGGGGGCGGCGGCGCCGGCGGGGGACTGGTGACGCTTGCGCTGGGCGGGGTGGGTTCGAACGGCGGCTCGGGCAGCGCGGTCAGCGTGGGCAATTCCGGCTCGATCCTGACCATGGGCGAGCTCTCCGACGGGATCATGGCGCAGTCGATCGGCGGATCGGGCGGGCAGGGCGCCAATGCCTATGGGCTGGTCGCGGTTGGCGGTAATGGTTCGCGCGGCGGCAGCGGCAGCACGGTCACCGTGTTTAATACCGGCCGGATCGAGACGCTGGCGGATGGCGCGCGCGGCATCGTCGCCCAGTCGATCGGCGGCGGCGGCGGCGATGGCGGCTCGAGCGGCGGCATGGTGGCCGTGGGCGGCAGCGGCGCGGGTGGCGGCACCGGCGGCACTGTCAACGTCACCAATGACGGCGTGATCGTCACCGGCGGCAACGACGCCATGGGCATCCTCGCCCAGTCGATCGGCGGCGGCGGCGGGAATGGCGGCTCGGCGGGCTCGGTCGGCCTCTTCGTCGGCGTGGGCATCGGCGGCAACGGCGGTGCGGGCGGCGCCGGCGGGACGGTCAACGTCAACCTCTCGGACGTCGATCTTGCCCAGCCTTCCATCATCCGCACCGAGGGCGACCGGTCCACGGGCGTCTTCGTCCAGTCGGTCGGTGGCGGCGGCGGCAACGGCGGCGGCGCGGTCAGCGTCGCGGTCGGGGCGTTCGGGGCGGCTTCGGTGTCGGTCGGCGGCTCGGCCGGCAGCGGTGGGGCGGGCGGCCTCGCGGTGATGACCGGCAGCGGCAATGCGGCGGTGCAGACCGGCGGCGACGATGCCGCGGGCATCCTCTTCCAGTCGATCGGCGGCGGCGGCGGCAACGGCGGCTATGCGGTTTCGGTCGCCGCATCCGGCGGGCCGGTCTCGGGTTCGCTCGCGGTCGGCGTGGGCGGCTCGGGCGGATCCGGCGGCACCGGCGGCGAGGTGCGCGTGGGCACCGTGGACGGCAGCGGAAATCTGACGGCGCCGGGCTTTTCCGGCAGCGTTGTCACCACCGGTGAGCGCTCGGCGGGCATCGTGCTGCAGTCGATCGGCGGTGGCGGCGGCAACGGCGGCCTCGCGGTGGCGGCCGCTGGCGGCGGCTCGCTCTTCTTCTCCGGCAGCATCCAGGTGGGGGTCGGCGGCTCGGGCGGGAGCGGCGGCGCGGGCGGCCTGGTGCGCGCCTATACCGACGCCAGCGTCAGCACCGCGGGCGCGAGTTCGATCGGCCTGCTGGCGCAATCCGTGGGCGGTGGCGGCGGCAACGGCGGCGGCAGCATAGCGGCCGGCGTGAACGGCAGTGCCGGGGGCACGGCGGGTATCGGCGTCAGCGTGGGCGGCAGCGGCGGGGCGGCGAGCAGCGGCGGCGCCGTGAGCCTGTTCGCCGCGGGCGATCTCATCCGCACCGGCGGGCAGTTCTCGACGGCGGTGGTCGCGCAGTCGATCGGCGGCGGAGGCGGCGCCGGCGGCTATTCCGTTTCCGTGGGCGGTGGCGGCGCGGGCGTCGGCAGCGGCGAGGTGCAGGTCGCGGTCGGCGGCTCGGGTGCCGGCGGTGGCGCGGGCGGCGTGGTCAACGCGCAGGTCGATGCCGACGTGCGCACGGCCGGCATGGATTCCGGCGGCGTCCTCGTGCAGTCGGTCGGCGGCGGCGGTGGCAACGGCGGGTTCAGCGTCGCGGCCGGTGCTGCCGGCGGCGGGGCGGGCGCGGGGGTCGTGACCGTGGGCGTCGGCGGATCGGCGGGCGCCGGCGGTGCCGGCGGGACGGTGACTGCCACCGTCAATGGCGGCGTGATCACCGAGGAGGACCGCTCGGCGGGCGTCGTGGCTCAGTCGATCGGCGGCGGCGGCGGCAACGGAGGCTTTGCGGTCTCCGGGGCGGTGTCCGGCGCGGGCGTGGGCAGCGGCTCGGTGTCGGTCGGGCTCGGCGGCTCCGGGGGCGCAGGCGGTGCTGGCGGTGCGGTGACGACCACGGTGGCGGGCAACGTGACTACGGCGGGCACGGATTCGACCGCGATCCTCGCGCAGTCGGTCGGCGGTGGTGGCGGCAACGGCGGGTTCAGCGTCTCGGGCGCGATCAGCGGCTCGGGCGTCGGCAGCGGCACGGTCGCGGTCGGCCTCGGCGGCAGCGGTGGCAGCGGCGCGAATGCCGGCGCGGTCACGCTGACGAGCCGCGGCAACGTCTGGACGCAGAGCGCGCGGTCCTCGGGCGTGGTGGCCCAGTCGATCGGCGGCGGCGGCGGCAACGGCGGTTTCAACGTTTCGGGCTCGATCGCGGGGGCGGGCGTGGGCGCCGGTGCCGTGGCGGTCGGCCTCGGCGGCAGCGGTGCCGGCGGCGGCGACGCCGGGTCGGTGATCGCGAGCTCCAGCGGAACGATCCTCACCCAGGGCTTCGCCTCGGCGGGCTTCGTCGCCCAGTCGATCGGCGGTGGTGGCGGCAACGGCGGGTTCGACGTCAGCGCCTCGGTGGCCGGGGCGGGCGTGGGCGCCGGGTCGGTGTCGGTCGGTCTCGGGGGCAGCGGCGCCGGCGGCGGTGACGGCAGCACCGTCACGGCCTCGACCTCGGCGAATGTGGAGACCCGCGGCGGCGCATCGATCGGCATTCTGGCGCAGTCGGTCGGCGGCGGTGGCGGCAATGGCGGCTTCAGCATCGCCCCGTCGCTGAGCGGCGCGGGTGCGGGATCGGGCGCGATCTCGGTCGGGCTCGGCGGCTCGGGCGCCGGCGGCGGCCAGGGCGGAACCGTCGGGCTGACGGTAACGAACAACGTTCTGACCCGCGGTCAGCAGTCCGCCGCGGTGGTGGCGCAGTCGATCGGCGGCGGCGGCGGTAGCGGCGGCATGACGGTTTCGGCGGCGGGCACCGGCGCCGGCGTCGGCTCGGGCGCGATCGGCGTCGGCCTCGGCGGGCGCGGTGGCGGCGGCGGGGCGGGTGGCCAGGTCACGAGCACGGTCACCGGCAATCTCATGACGACTGGCGCCGGGTCGACGGGGCTTCTCGCCCAGTCGGTCGGCGGCGGCGGCGGCAATGGCGGCATGAGCGTCACCGCGGCGATCGCGGTGGCCGGCGTCGGCAGTGGCGGCGCATCCGTGGGCCTTGGCGGCGCGGCGGGCAGCGGCGGCATCGCCGGCAACGTGAGCTCGACGCTCACCGGCGACGTGGCGACCTTGGACGAGGATTCCGCCGGCGTGGTGGTCCAGTCGATCGGCGGTGGTGGCGGCAACGGCGGGATCAGCATCTCGGCCATCGTCTCGGCGGCGGGCACCGGCTCGGGCGGCGTGGCGGTCGGGCTTGGCGGCAGCGGCGGCGACGGCGGTGCGGCCGGCTCCGCGCAGAGCACGATCACCGGCGACATCACGACGCTGCGCGATCGCGCGGGCGGCGTCCTGGTGCAGTCGGCGGGCGGTGGCGGCGGCGCGGGCGGGTTGACCGTCTCTGCGGCGGTGAACCTGAGCGGCACCGGCGGTGGCGCGGTCGCCGTCGGTCTCGGCGGCACGGGCGGCGGCGGCGGCAACGCCAGCACCGCCACGAGCTCGCTGGACGGCGACATCTTCACGTCCGGAGCCGAGTCGACCGCCCTGACGGTGCAGTCGCTGGGCGGCGGCGGCGGCAATGGCGGGATCAATGTGTCCGGCGCGCTGAGCGCGGCCGGCGCCGGCTCGGGCGCGGTGGCCGTCGGCATCGGCGGCTTCGGCGGCGATGGTGGCCAGGCGGCCGCGGCATCGAGCACGTCGACGGGCGATATCTGGACCGAGGGCGCGCGCTCGGGCGGCGTGCTCGTGCAGTCCATGGGCGGCGGCGGCGGCAACGGCGGGCTGAACGTCTCGGGCGCGGTGAGCCTTGCGGGGACGGGCTCGGGCGCGGTCGGGGTCGGGATCGGCGGCGCGGGCGGCGGCGGCGGCAACGCGGCAACCGCGACGGGTCTTCTGACCGGCAACATCGTGGCCTGGGGCGACGAATCCACCGGCTTCGCCGTGCAGTCGCTGGGCGGCGGCGGCGGCAGTGGCGGGATCAATGTGGCGGCGAGCCTCAGCGCGGCCGGCACCGGAGCGGGCGGCGTGGCGCTTGGCGTCGGCGGCTTTGGCGGTGGCGGCGGCCAGGCGGCGGCGGCCTCGGGGACGGTCACCGGCAATATCTGGAGCGGCGGCGCGCGCTCGGGCGGCATGCTGGTGCAGTCCGTGGGCGGCGGCGGCGGCAATGGCGGGCTGAACGTCTCCGGGACGGTGAGCCTGGCGGGAAGCGGCTCCGGCGCGGTCGGGCTCGGGCTCGGCGGCGCGGGCGGCAGCGGCGGCGGCGCCGGGACGGCGACCGGCGTTGTCGCCGGCAACGTCCAGACCGTGGGCGCGGATTCCACTGCCGTGGCGGTGCAGTCGCTGGGCGGCGGCGGCGGCAATGGCGGGATCAATGTCTCGGCGGCGGTCAGCGCCTCTGGCAGCGGAGCTGGCGGCGTGGCGCTTGGCGTCGGCGGTTTTGGCGGTAGCGGCGGCCAGGCGGCGGCGGCCTCGGGAAGCGTGACCGGCGACATCTGGAGCGGCGGCGCGCGCTCGGGCGGCATGCTGGTGCAGTCCGTGGGCGGCGGCGGCGGCAATGGCGGGCTGAACGTCTCCGGGACGGTGAGCCTGGCGGGAAGCGGCTCCGGCGCGGTCGGGCTCGGGCTCGGCGGCGCGGGCGGCAGCGGCGGCGGCGCCGGGACGGCGACCGGCGTTGTCGCCGGCAACGTCCAGACCGTGGGCGCGGATTCCACTGCCGTGGCGGTGCAGTCGCTGGGCGGCGGCGGCGGCAATGGCGGGATCAATGTCTCGGCGGCGGTCAGCGTCTCGGGCAGTGGGTCGGGCGGCGTGGCGCTCGGCGTCGGCGGGTTCGGCGGTGGCGGTGGCCAGGCGGCTGCGGCGTCGGGAAGCGTGACCGGCGATGTCTCGACGCAGGGTGACCGCTCGGCCGGCGTGCTGGTGCAGTCGGCGGGCGGTGGCGGCGGCAATGGCGGGATCAACGTCGCGGGCGCGGTCAGCCTCTCGGCGAGCGGGTCGGGCGCGGTTGGCATCGGCATCGGCGGGGCCGGCGGTAGCGGCGGCAGCGCGGGCACGGCCGGCGGCACGGTCATCGGCAATGTGGCGACCCGCGGCAATGACGCGGCGGGCATCACCGTGCAGTCGCTGGGCGGCGGCGGTGGCAACGGCGGCGTCAACGTCGCGGGCGCGCTCAGCGCCTCGACCAGCAGTTCGGGCGCGGTTGGCATCGGCGTGGGCGGGTTCGGCGGATCGGGCGGCCAGGCGGCGGCGGCCTCCGGCAGCTTCACCGGCGATGTCTCGACCATCGGTGAGCGCTCCGGCGGTGTGCTGGTGCAGTCGCTGGGTGGCGGCGGCGGCAATGGCGGGTTGAACGTCAGCGGCGCGGTCAGCCTCGCCTCCTCCTCCAGCGTCGCGGTGGCGGTCGGGCTCGGCGGCTTCGGCGGTTCGGGCGGCAGTGCCGGGACGGCGACCGGCAGCATGACCGGTGATGTCAGCACGATCGGCGCGAACTCGACCGGCGTGCTGGTGCAGTCGCTGGGCGGTGGCGGCGGCAACGGCGGGGTCAACGTCAGCGCGGGTCTGAGCTTTGCCGGCAGCAATTCGGGCGTCGCGGCGGTCGGCATCGGCGGATTCGGCGGCAGCGGTGGCACCGCGAATACGGTGACCGCCAGCTACACCGGGACGACCCTGACCTCCGGTGCCCGATCGGCGGGCGTAGTGGCGCAGAGCCTCGGCGGCGGCGGCGGCAACGGTGGGCTCAACGTCTCGGGCGGCATCTCCTTCGCCCCCGAGATGTCGGGCGCGCTCGGCATCGGCGTCGGCGGCTTCGGCGGCGGCGGCGGCACGTCGGGCTCGGTCGCCCACACGGTCGCGGGCTATGTGCAGACGCTCGGCAACGACGCGACCGGCATCCTCAGCCAGAGCGTCGGCGGCGGTGGCGGCAACGGCGGGCTGAATGTCAGTGGCGTGGTCTCCGTGGCCAAGGAGACGAGCGGCGCGGTCGGTATCGGCGTCGGCGGTTTCGGCGGCGCCGGTGCGGATGCCGGTGCCTCGACGGTCGCGAGCTTCACCGGCGGCGTTCTGACCACCGGTGTGCGCAGCTCGGGCATCGTGACCCAGAGCCTCGGCGGCGGTGGCGGCAGCGGCGGCACCAATGTCACCGGCGCGCTGAACCTCAGCATGGAGAACGGCGGCGCCGGCTCGCTGGGCGTCGGTGGCTTCGGCGGCGGCGGCGGCAACGCGGGCAGCGTCTCGAGCACCGTTGTGACGACGGCGGACAATCCGTTGATCGCCACCCGCGGTGACGAAAGCGTGGCGGTGATGGCGCAGTCCGTCGGCGGCGGCGGCGGCAGCGGCGGGCTGAACGTTTCCGGCGCCATCAGCCTGACCGGCAAGTCGGGCGCGGCGGTGGCGCTGGGCGTCGGCGGCTTCGGCGGCGCGGGCGGCAACGCCGGGGCGGTCGGGCTCGACGTGACGGGCACCGTCACCACGATGGGCGACCGCGCCAACGGCCTTATGGCGCAGAGCCTCGGCGGCGGCGGCGGGGTGGGCGGCATCAACGTGGCGGGCTCGCTCGCGCTCACCAAGCCCGAGGGGTCGGACACGATCTTCTCGATCTCGGCCGGCGTGGGCGGCTTCGGCGGCGGCGGCGGCGATGCCGGCTCGGTCAGCCTCGGCTACAGCGGCGCGCTGACGGCGCTGCCGCGCACCCTGAACGGCGACGGGACGACGACGCTGAACGCGACCGAGCGCGCGCACGGGATCGTGGCGCAGTCGGTCGGCGGCGGCGGCGGCCATGGCGGGCTGAACGTCAGCGCGGGCGTGGCGATCAGCAGCAAGCCCGGGGCGGGATCGGACAGCAGCAGTTCCTATGCGGTTCTGGTCGGCGTCGGCGGCTTCGGCGGCACCGGCGGAAACGCGAGCACGGTGGACGTCGATGTCGCGCCCGGCAGCACGATCCGCGCTCATGGGACCGGGCGGTCGGGCATCCTGGCGCAGTCGCTGGGTGGCGGCGGTGGCAATGGCGGGCTGAACGTCTCGGGCGGCATCGTCTCGGACACCTCGCTCATCGTGGGCGTCGGCGGCATGGGCGGCAACGCGGGCCGTGCCGATGACGTGACGGCCATGGTGCGGGCCGACATCGCCGTGACGACGGACCCGGCGGATTTCGAGATCCCCGACGATTCCACCTTCGAGGACACGCTGCGCAGCGTTCTCGGCGACACGGTGGTGGACACGATCACCGATCAGATCGCCAAGCAGGGGCTGAAGCCGCTGTTCGTCGATCTCGGCCTGATGAGTGGCGAGGAGACGCCGGACACCGAGGGCTCGGCCGGCCTGATGGCGCAGTCGGTCGGCGGCGGCGGCGGCAACGGCGGTCTGAACGTCTCGGGCGGCGTTGCGATCAGCAAGGACGGCAATATCCCCTCGATCACCTTCGGGATCGGCGGTTTTGGCGGTGCGGGCAACGTCTCGGGTGACGTGCTGGCCGACCATGCGGGGACGATCGCGGTCGAGGGTAACTGGAAGCACGGCATCCTCGCACAGTCGATCGCCGGTGGCGGCGGCAACGGCGGGCTGAACGTCAGCGGCCAGCTGAACTGGGGCAGCTCGGACAGCTCGAGCGGGGCGACCGATCTCAGCATCGTCGCGGGTCTCGGCGGGCACGGCGGCGTGGGCGCGGATGCGGGCGATGCGAGCGTCGTCTCGACCGGCAACATATCCACCCGCGGCTATCATTCCCGCGGTGTCTTCGCCCAGTCGATTGGCGGCGGCGGCGGCACCGGCGGCATCAACGTCACCGCGGTGGCGACGAAGGACAGCAACCCGGTCGCGATCGGCGTCGGCGGCTTCGGTTCCAGCGGCGGCCATGCGGGCGACGTGAGCGTGATCCGCGGCAGCGCCGGCGCCGCGGCGGGACACATCCGCACCGACGGCGTCGGCGCCCACGGGATCGAGGCGAGCAGCATCGGCGGTGGCGGCGGCGATGCCGGCGTCAACGCGGTGCTGGGCTTCAGCCGGACCTCGGGCTCGGGCGAAGGCTCGGGTGGCGGCGGCGGGGAGCGCAAGACGCCCACCAACACCGGCGTCGATCCGAGCGTCATCTCCAACTTCAACTCGGTCCTCGACGAGCTCGAGGGCAGGACCGGCACCGCGCCGAGCGGCGGCGACTCCGGCAAGAGCGGCGTCTCGGCGCTGGTCTCGATCGGCGGCTCGGGCGGCAATGCGGGCAACGGCGGCGACACCACCGTGCGCCACCACGGCGACATCGTCACCCGGCAGGACGCCAGCCACGGCGTCTTCGGCCAGTCGCTGGGCGGCGGCGGCGGCAATGCGGCCTTCACCTTCGCGCAGATCTTCGAGACCGGAAAGTCCGAGAAGAACAAGGGCTTCGGCCTGACGATCGGCGGCGGCGCCGGCCATGGCGGCAGCTCGGGCAACGTCTCTGTCGAGAACACCGGCCTCGTGACCACTGCGGGCGATACCGCCTACGGCATCTTCGCCCAGTCGGTCGGCGGGGGCGGCGGCAATGCCGGCTTCACCAGCATGAGCCAGGGCGGCGAAGGCGGGAACATCGGCATCACCATCGGGCGCACGGGCGGGACCGGCGGCACGGCGGGCGACGTGAGCGCCAGCAGCACCGGCGAGGTCTACACCGCCGGCACCGGCTCGCACGCGCTCTTCGCCCAGTCGGTTGGCAATGGCGGCGGCAATTCGGGCACCACGTCCATCTCGCTGGCGGCCCCGAGCTCGGATGAAAGCAAGGGGAATACGAGCTTCAACCTCCACGTCGGCCTGGAAGGCGGCGAGGGCGGCGCGGCGGGGAACGTCAGCGCGTCGGCGATTGGCATACTTTCGACGCTCGGCGACGATGCGCATGGCGTCTATGCGCAGTCGGTGGGCGGCGGCGGCGGCAACGGCGGCGGCGGCACCTCGGCGGCGGGCAAGGGGACGTCGATCTCGATCGGCATCGGCGGCAGCGGCGGCCGGGGAAGCACCGCGGGCGACGTGGCGGTGACCAGCTCCGCCCGCATCGGAACCGAGGGCGCGCGCTCGGTCGGCATCAAGGCGCAGTCGGTCGGCGGCGCTGGCGGCTCGGGCGGCAGCATCGAGAGCGGGACCGGGTATTTCGCCATTCTCAAGGGCCTGTGGAAGGGCTCGGACATCGGCGACACCATCTCGGTCAGCATCGGCGGCAGCGGCGGCGAGGGCATGGCCTCGGGCGACGTGCGCGTGGCGAGCACGGGTGCGATCTCCACGCTGGGCGACAACGCGCACGGGATCTTCGCGCATTCCGTCGGCGGCGGCGGCGGCACCAGCGGGCTGGTCACCAACCGCATCGTGAACATCCGCGGCAACATCGGCAGCACCGCGACGCTGTTGATCGGCGGCAGCGGCGGGAGCGGCGCGACGTCCGGCGCGGTGACGGTCAGCAACACCAGCGACATCGGCACCGCCGGGCGCAAGGCCGCGGGCGTCTTCGCCCAGTCGGTCGGCGGCGGCGGCGGCGATGCGCAGGGTGTGCAGAACATCGTCGTCGGGCCCGATGCCGACAACGCCTCGCGCAATGCGCTGTCGATCGGCGGCTCGGGCGGCACGGGTGCGGCGGCCGGCGCGGTCAGCGTGACCAACGCGACGACGGCGCGGATCGTCACCCGTGGCGACGAGAGCCATGGCGTCTTTGCCCAGTCGGTCGGCGGTGGCGGCGGCAACGGCGGGGAGATCCTGTCGTTCCTGGTCGGCCTGCCGGGCGGCAGCGCCAAGACCGCGCAGGGCGCGCAGATCGCGATCGGTGGCTCGGGCGGATCGGGTGGCACCGGCGGCGCGGTCAGCGTCGTCAATGACGGGCTGATCGCGACCGGTGGCGACAAGGCCCACGGGGTCCTCGCCCAGTCGGTCGGCGGCGGCGGCGGCAACGGCGGCTATGCGATCTACGGCCGGGCGGTGCTGCGCAGTGGCACCAGCACGGATCCGACCTTTGCGCTGTCCATCGGCGGCAGCGGCGGGGACGGCGGGGCCGGCGGTGACGTGACCGTCACGAACCGCGGCCAGATCCAGGTCGAGGGCGACGGGGCCTATGGCATCCTCGCCCAGTCGGTCGGCGGCGGTGGCGGTACCGGCGGGCTCGCCGTGGCGCTCTCGCTCAACGAGCTGGTCTCGGGCGAGATCACGAAGTCCTTCACCAAGCTCGCCATCGGCGGGGCCGGCGGCGACGGGGCGGACGGCGGCGACGTAACCGTCAACCACACGGGCGACATCTTCGTGGGTGGCGACAATGCCTATGGCATCTTCGCCCAGTCGGTCGGCGGCAGCGGCGGCAATGCCGGGTTCTCGGTCTCCACGCCGGCGCTGATGGTGGTCGATCACGTGATCTCCACCGTGATCGGCGCGCGCGAGGGCGCGAACGGAACTGCCGGTGAGGTGAGCGTCAACAGCACCGGCGATATCGTGGTCACCGGTGCGGGCAGTTCGGCGATCTTCACCCAGTCGGTGAACGGCGGCGGCGGCAATGTGGAGACGTTCGTCGACTTCACCGCCGCGCCGGGCGACAGCGGCGTGCTGTCCGATGCGGCTCCGGGGGCGGGCTCGCTCACCCTTGATCTCGCGCTCGGCGGCGAGGAGGTCAGCGGCACCGCTGGCGCCGACGTGGCCCAGAGCCATAGGGGCGATATCCGCACGAGTGCGGACCGCTCGACCGGCATGCTGCTGCAGAGCATCGGCGGCGGCGGCGGCACGGCGATGACCACGTTCCGTGCCGATCCTGGCGCGGCGATGGCGCTGACCGCGATGCTCGGGGCCAAGAACACCGACGACGCGGCCGGTGGCGACGTCAGCGCGACGCGGAGCGGCTCGGTCGTGACGGCGGGCGATTTCTCGCCCGGCGGTCTCACCCAGTCGATCGGCGGCGGCGGCGGCCGGATGATCGTCGCGGGCACCGGCACGGTGAGCGTGGTGCTCGGGGCCGATCCCTCCTTCTCCAACCCGGGCGGCGACATCGAGCTTGCGCTTGCGGGCGACATCGTGACTGCGGGCGACAATGCCAGCGGTCAGATCGTGCAGTCGATCGGCGCCGGCGGCGGCGAGACCTATCTCGCCGGCCTCGACCGGGCCGCAGTGACGCTCGGCGCCAGCGACGGCTCGACCGGCGACGGCGGCGCGATCGCGCTCGCCAACCGGGGCGACACGCGCACCGGCGGCGCGCGCGCGCACGGCTTCGTGCTGCAGAGCATCGGCGGCGGCGGCGGGCTGATCGGGACCGATCTCGATACCTCGGCCGTGGCGCTGACCCTGTCGGCCGACAATGGCGGCGACGGGGGCGATATCGCCTTCACCAATACCGGCTTCGTGCTGGCGACCGGCGAGGACGCCGTGGGCGTGCTGGCGCAGTCGCTCGGTGGCGGCGGCGGCAGCCTTGATGCCAGCTTCCGCGGCAGCGCCGGTGGCGCCGGGCAGGGCGGCGCGATCGAGCTCGCGCTCGAGGGCAACCTCATGTCGCTGGGCAAGGGCGGCATCGCGGTGATGGCGCAGTCGGACGGCGCGCAGGGGGGCGGCGACATCGACGTCGCGCTCGACGGCGTCGTCATCGGCGGCAGCGGCGGCAGCTTCGGGACGCCGACGCGCGCGGGCGCGGCGGGGCTGACCTCGGGCACGGCCGCGATCGTGATCGACGGCGGCAGCGACAACGCCCTGACCCTCACCGCCGACAGCTTCCTGATGAGCCTGAACGACCGGATCATCGCCGGCGGCAGCGGCACCGAGCGGGTGACGCTGGAGGGCCGCGCGGTCGGCAACGTCGATCTCGGCGGCGGCGCGAACCGCCTGACCGTGGCAGAGGGCGCGAGCTTCTATGCCCATGAGCGGGTGGACGTGGGCCAGGCGGGCATCTTCCGCATGGACGGCGATCTCTACCTGGGCGGCGATCCGTACCTCGTGCGCGGGGCGCTCGGGAGCGGCACGCGTGCCAGCGACTTCCGCCTGACCACCGATGTCAGCCAGGTGACGAGCGTCACCGGCTCGCTGATCTTCGGCGAGACCGCGACCTATACGCCCGACGTCTACTTCCTGACCGAGGGTAGGGACGGCGATCTCATCACCGTCTCGGGCGACGCGACCATGGCGGGCACGGTGCGCCCGGTTCTGCAGATGCTCGACCGGTCGGGGCCGCTGGTGCTGATTGAGACCGACGGCGTGGCGGCGGATGCCGGCACCCGGGTCCTCGGCTCGACCGTGATGAAGTACACGATCGGGGTGACCAATTCGGCCAGCGGCGGGACGATCGAACTGATCGCCGCCCCCGATTTCGAGCTGCCGGGGATGAACCGCAACGAGCGGTTGACCTCGGCCTATATCGAACGGGTGCTCGCGGGCCGTGGCTCCGCCGACATGGGGCCGATGTTCGCGCTCATCGCCAACATGGCGACCGCCGACGAGGTGATCGACGCGGTCGACCGGCTGGGGTCCGAGGACTATGCGGCGACGCAGGTCGACGCGTTCTACTCCGGGCGCCGGTTCGCCAGCGTGATGATGAACTGCGGCTACCAGACGGCGGCGGAGCGCGATGACGACGCCCGCCGCTGTGCCTGGGGAACGGGGATCACCAGCTCGCTCGACCGGGAGCAGTCCTTCGAGTACCGCGCCCTGTCGACGAGCTCCAACACCCTCACCGGCGGCGTGCGCCTGCCGGTCGGCGACGATCTCTATCTCGGGCTCGGCGCCGGCGTGGAGACCTTCGACATGAGCAACGGTCGCCGCTTCAAGGCCGATGGCGAGCGGGCCGAGCTCGGCGTGTCGCTTGTGCGCTACCACGGCGCCTGGGAAGCCTATGGCATGATCACCGGAAGCACGGCGCGCTACCACGCCACCCGTCATATCGGGATCGCCGGGGCGTTGCCGGACGGGCAGCAGGTGGTGGCGACGACGGCGCATGTGAAGCAGCGCGTCAGCCAGGCCAACTTCCGCCTCGGCGCGGGCTATCGCTACGTGCCGCAGGCAAGCAACGTCTATCTGCGCCCGGGGCTCGATCTCGATGCGAGCTACCTGCATTCGGGCGATGCCACCGAGGGCGGGACCGACTACGCGCTCGAGCTGCGCGACACGAGCCAGTGGGTGCTCTCGGCGACGCCGTCGCTGGAAGCCGGGGCCGATTTCCAGACCGGAAACGGCACCCGCACCCGCGCCTTCATCCGCGGCGACGTCAGCTTCGACAACACCGACGAGCTGTACGTCAACGCGGCCTACCCCGGTACCAGCGGGGCGGATGGCGAGTTCCGCAACTACAGCGGCTTCAGCGACCGGACCGGCCGGGTGACCGTCGGGGTGACGCTCTTCGACAGCACCAACATGGGCTTTGCGAGCGTGGGTTATCAGGGACTATGGGGAGACGACACCGAGGGCCATTCGGCCACGCTGAATTTCGGTGTGCGTTTCTGACAAAGGGGAAAGCAGCAGATCATGATCCGACTGACCGCCATCGCGACACTGGCGATGCTGACCGCCGCGGGAGGCCTGCCGGCCGCCGCGCAGGAGGCCGCCGAGCCCGCCGCCGGGCCCATGTGGCTGATCTCGTGCTCGAACCAGATCAACGTCGACGAGCTGCTCTGCGAGTTCTCGCAGAGCATCGTGCTGACCAACCAGGCGGGGCAGAGCCAGCGTGTCGCCACCGCCTCCTTCGCCCGCGTGGCGGGGGAGACGGCGACCGAGGCCATCTTCTCGCTGCCCTACGAGGTCAGCCTGCAGAGGGAGGTGACGCTCTCGGTCGATGACACCGCGCTCGGGAGCCTGTCCTGGCAGAGCTGTGACGCAGGTGGCTGCTATGCAAGCGGTCCGATCGAGGAGGCCTCGGTGCAGGCAATGCGTGCCGGCGGCCAGCTCGCCGCCACGCTGCAGGCCCGCGACGGGCGGGAGATCACCTTCACCTTCGCCCTCGAGGGGTTCTCGCGCGCCGCTGATCTGATGCCGTAGAGACCGGCGCCCGGGCTCGACCGGGTCCGGGCGTGGTGCGCTGGCGCTTGCGCTGTAGATGGCGTGCGGCTCCCTGCGCCGCGCATGAAGGCGGGCGTGGCCTTCGATGCGGCGCTGTCGGATCCGGCCATGGCGGTGCTGCAGCGGGCGCTGGCGAGCCGGCCGGAGGGCACCCCCTTCGTCTTCGCGACAGTGCCCGAGGCGCCGTTCTCAGGCTGGTCGAAGGCGACGACGCCGGCGGACAAGGTCGTGGGCTTCGCCGACTGGACGCTGCACGATTTCCGGCGCGGGATCGTGACGGCCATGGCCGAGCGGGGGCTGTCGGATGTGGGCACGCTCGACGCGATGCTCGCCCATTCGGCGACCGCCTCGCTCGGGTCGGGCGCCGCGGCGGCCTACCAGAAATCCGCCATGCTCGACGCGCAGCGCAAGGCCGCGCTCGCGTGGGCGGGACTGTTGCTCGACGCGATGCCGGCGGCGGTGGAGGGTTCGGTCGAGGGTGCCGCCGCGGCGTGATCCGCTGCCCTCACCGATCCGGTGCAATGGCCTCGGCGGCTTCGCATTCCGCAAACCATCCGCGGCCGGCTCGGCACTCTTCCAGCACCCTGCGGTGCTCGTCTGGGTGCGCCTCGAAGTATCTCGCATCGCGGGCAGTGTGAAACCCGATCAGCAGGAGCGCGACGTACAGGACCGCCACGCCTGCCACGAGGGCCGATATCCAGATGATCAGGCGACCTGCCCGCACTGACGGCCCTTCTCGCCGAGGTCTGCAGGCGACGGGATCTCGAAGATCATCGCCGAGGTCAAGGGCACGGAGGCGGCGTGATCCGCCGCTTGTCCGTCAAGGGCAGGATGTGACGGGAGGGGTTCGGTTCCGCCCGTTTCCGTGTCAAGCGTGCCCTTGACGCCCCAGAAACCAAGAGCGAGTTCAGCGACTTGACCCTCGCGCCTCGCCGAGCGAACAGCGCCGGTTCTGTTTTTCGCAGCGCGAGGACGAGCCCGAAATGACTCCCCGCTCCTATCTGCTCTTCGACTTCCTCGCCAGTGCCGAGGACGTTGGCGACGCTTTCGGCGGCCCGGGCGGCAAACGGCGACAGCAGGATCGTCCGACGGCGACACAGGGGAGGACTGAGGCTGGAGCGTGCAGATCGGTGGAAGGTCATTCTCAGTGAATCCCCGGGATCGAAGGGGGATCATCGCGGCTGGCCGCTCCGTAGACGCTCCGGCCAGCCGCGTTCGTGCCCCGACTATCCCCGCGGACGCGGTTGCATTGGGTTTTGTGATGTTAAGATATGTTGACGCCCACGCCTGTTCCATGCGCTGCCTGAGTTGACTCCTTCCAAGGCTTGGCCGCGCCGACGATCGATCGGGGACGACCATGCTGACCTGAAAATGGTCCCGCACGTTTGCCAACCTGTCGCCGTGCTCGCCTGCGAATTCAAAGATGGCGGGCTGGGAACAACATGGATTTCATTAGCTCTTATCCCAATTCTTGGATCGGGACTTTCCCATTCGAGCTGGGGCGCCGGTACCAATCTTTCCAGACATTTTGACATGGTCCCGGGATTTCGCCGGGCGATTCGTTGCGGGTCTGCATTGGCGCGCAGGGCGGTCGGACGCGCCTTCGGACCGCGGTCATGTTTGCCGCGTCCGAAGCGCTATGTGCTGCCGTCCGCTTACTCCGGGGTGCGGCCGATGCTCGATCCGCGGCGCGCAAGGTCGGGAGAACATTCGAAAATCTCCTTGCGAACTCTTTTGTGCGCAACCGCACAACGGATCTCTTGATCGAGGGCGGTCATCGTGCATTATAACCAGAGTGAAAATCATGCCGGGAACCCGGCAGCGCCGACAGGGACAATGACGTGCAGGCTTTAGCGCCAGTTCAGGCGACGGTGCGGCCGTGAAAAGGACGGTTCCGTCAGTGGAGGCGAGCGACATAGAAGTCGCTGCTTCGACGACTGCCGTGCCTAAAGGGATCGATGATCTTGGCGGCAGAATTCGGGAGTTCAGGAGGGTCCGTAAGCTTTCACTTGCGGTTCTTTCGGAGGTTTCCGGCGTATCTATCGCGATGCTGAGCCATATCGAGCGCGGAAAGGCTTCTCCGTCGCTCAAGGTTCTGGAAAAGCTGCGCGCGGCGCTCGGCGTTTCGATGGTCGATCTCTTCCCGCCGTCTGACACGAACGGGAACGACAAGGCCCGTGTGGTCACGAAGCGCCACGAACGGACGGCGATCGACTTCCCGGAGATCGGCCTCACCAAGCAAAGATTATCGCCCGGTGAGAAGTCGGATTTCGAGATCCTGCTCCTGGTGATCGCGCCCGGCGGTGGATCGGGGCCTGAACCCTGGACGCGCCCCGGCGAAAAGGGCGGCATGGTCCTTTCGGGGGCCGCCCGGCTGGAGGTCGGCGATCGTGCCTTCGATCTCGAGGCCGGCGACAGCTTTCAGTTCGACTCGAACCAGCCCCACCGGTTCGAGTGCGTCGGCGACACGCCGGCAGAGATCATCTGGATCATCAAGAGCGATCCCATAGCCAGGGCGGTTGACGCGTGATGCTCGCGACGGCCTCCCCGATATCAGGGCCGCCGCGCATCGGCACAACAGGACCAGGAGCAACAGGGTGACGACCAACCGAACGGAAGTCGTGGCGGGGTTGACCCTGCTGGCGTTCAGCATCTTTGCCTGGAACCAGGCAGCCGGGATCAGGGGCGCTGCGGCGATGTTCCCCCGCTTCATTATTGTCGTCCTCGGGATCTTCTCCCTCATCTACCTGGCGCGATCGATCTTCAACGGACGGCCGAACGAGACGGTTTTTAAGAGCGTCCCCATCTTCGTGACCATACTCATTGCGTCGATCGTATATGTTCAGGCAGTTGTTGCTGTCGGATTTGTCACCTCTACTGTGATATTCGTTCCGCTGATTTCCTGGATAATCGGCTTCAGGCGAAAGATGTACATGGCCGTAACCACGGTCATCTATGTGATGTCCATGTATTTTGTGTTTGAGGTGGTCTTCAAACGGCCGATGCCCGACGACATTCTCATCCAGCTGGTCGGGAGGCTTTTCTGATGTATGGCGAGTTCGTAAACGCGTTCTTTGCCGTGATGACGCTCAGCAACTTCTCCGCAATGCTGATCGGAACGGCCGCCGGGATCGTCATCGGCGCGTTGCCGGGCCTGAACGTGACGGCCGGCATAGCCATCCTGATCCCGCTAACCTTTGGAATGGAGCCGCTCTTTGCGCTCGGCCTGATCGCCGGGATCTTCAACGGGGCCTCCTACAGTAACGCGATCCCGGCGATCCTCATCAACGTGCCGGGCACGCCGGCTTCAGTGGCGACGACCTACGACGGCTATCCGATGGCCCAGCAGGGAAAGGCGGCCGACGCCTTGCGGATCGCTTGCTACGCCTCCGCCATCGGGGCCGTCCTTTCGGCGGTTTCGTTGATCACCGTCGCGCCACCTCTCGCACGGATCACGCTGCTCTTCGGACCGCCGGAGTACTTCTGGCTCTCCGTCCTGGGGCTCAGCTCCATCGCGGTTCTGCTTGGTAGCGATCCGATCAAAGGCATCATCGCGGCGGCCCTGGGCGTGCTCCTTGCGACGGTGGGCATCGACCAGATCACGGGGGCGATGCGGTTCAACTTCGGCTACTGGGAACTTGCGGACGGCCTTCCGACTGTGGTCGTGCTCACCGGCCTCTTCGCCTTCTCGCGCGTTCTGATGATGGCGCAGGACCAGAAGCTCACGGGCGTGAGCAAGGAAGACCTGCGGTTCGGGGGCCAGAAATCCGCCTGGAGCCTCATGCGGAACATGGGCCCCACCCTGGGCCGTTCATCCCTCATCGGGATCGTCGTGGGAATTCTCCCCGGGGTCGGTGGCAACGCTGCTGCCCTCCTTGCCTACAATGAGGAGAAGCGGGCTGCCAAGGATCCGGAGACGTTCGGCAAGGGAAACCCGAAAGGCGTCGCGGCCTCCGAATGCGGCAATAGCGCCGACAACAGCTCCTCGCTGATCCCGACGCTGACCCTTGGCATCCCGGGCAACGCGATCGCCGCCATGATCATGGGCGCGCTGCTGGTCCACGGCCTCCAGCCCGGCCCCTCTCTCTTCCGGGATGCGCCCGTCGTCGTCTATGGGTTCATGATCCAGATGATGATTACTTCCATCATGCTGTTCTTCCTTGGAGGTGTCGTCGCAACGCGAATTTTCTCGCAGGTACTCCGGCTACCCGGCGTGATACTTGTGCCGCTCATCGTTTCGCTGATGACGATCGGGATCTACACCACCAGCTACGAGATCCTCGAGCTCTACATGGCAATTGGCTTCGGCGTACTCGGCTACTTCATGATAAAGCTGGACTTTCCAGTGGCGCCGTTCGTGCTCGGGCTGATCCTCGGCGGGGTGTCGGAGTTCAATCTCCGCGTTGCTCTTCGCGCCTCGCGCGGCGAGTGGGACTACCTCTATCAGAGCCCCGTCTCGAAGATACTCATCGGGCTTCTCGCGCTGATTGCCCTCACGGCCTGTTCCAGGTTCGTCAAGGACTGGCGCCGGAGATCCCAGGCGATCGCAGAGTAATCGTCCTCATGATTTCACGTGATGAAATATACGACCGAATAAACGACTGATTAACAGGAAGGGTAATCATGAACATTCGCACAAGCATACTTGTCGGGGCCGCCATCCTAGCCGTCCCGGCTACGTCGGCACTGGCCCAGACAAATTTCCCCACCCGTCCCATCGAGATCTACGTCGGCTTCGCGGCGGGCGGTCCGGTCGACGTCGCAACCAGGGCCATCACCCCCATCCTTGAAAAGCATATCGGCAACGGCGCATCGATTGCGGTCATCAACCGGACGGGTGCCGCCGGTACCGTGGCTTCGATCGCTGCGGCGAATGCCCGCCCGGATGGACACACATTGATGATGCTGTCCTATCCGGCGCTCGTGACGTCGCTCTATGGAACCGATGACGCGCCCTATGACATCGAAGGGTTCGACTTCCTCGGCAACGTCACCTCGGATCCGCACAATTTCTTCGTCCGGACGGAATCGCCCATCCAGTCGCTCGAGGATCTCATGGAGGCGGCCCGCGAGAACCCGGGCGCCATCAACGTCAACGCGGCGGGGGTGGGCGGCGCCGCGCATCTCGCGCTGCTGGTCTTCGAAGGCGAGACGGGCCTCTCGTTCAACTACGTGCCGGCGGACGGCGGCGCGGGGACGCTCACGCAGGTCCTCGGTGGCCACGTCGACGCCGGGATCACCACGCTGAGCACGCTCGTCCCCTACGTCCAGGAGGGTCAGATGCGCGTCCTCGCGAGCTTCTCGCCCGAGCGCAACCCGCAGCTGCCGGAGGCTCCGACTGCCCGCGAGCTAGGCGTCGATGTCCTCTGGGGCGCCTTGCGGGGCATCGCAGCCCCTGTCGGCTTGCCCGAGGATGTGCGCGAGCGTTTGGCCGCGGCGGTCGAGGCGACAATGAACGATCCCGAATTCCTCAAGATCGCCGAAATCCAGTCGATGCCGCTCCTCTATCTCTCGGGCGACGAGTTCCGTGAGATGGTCGCCACCGACGTCGAGCGCCTGGACCTGCTCTGGGAGCGTTCGCCCTGGGTCGAGCAGTAAGCCCAGGCCCAATTCGCCGCGCCGCCAAAGGCATGCGGCACAATAGACGGGAGCAGACCATGACGTGCAAACCCCTCGTGACCGGACGACGCTTTGCCGTTGCGGCAGGGCATCCCCTCTCCAGCATGGCCGGCGCAGAAGTCCTCCGCAGCGGTGGAAACGCGATTGATGCCGGCGTCGCCGCCGGCATCGCCACCGGAGTGCTCGAGAGCATTCTCGTCGGTTTCGCCGGCGTGGCCCCGATCATCCTCTACTCGGCCGAGCACGACGAGATGGTCACCATCAGCGGCCTCGGGACCTGGCCCAAATCGGTGGACGCCGAATACTTCAACCGGCTCCACGGCGGCCGCATCCCGCTCGGCATCCTGCGCACGGTGGTGCCCGCGGCGCCCGACGCCTGGATCACCGCCCTGCAGCGCTACGGGCGCATGAGCTTCGGCGAGGTGGCCAGCTTCGCGATCGAATTCGCCCGCGAGGGCTTCGAGATGTACGACTTCTTCAGCGAGCGGATCGCGGAGAAGCACGACGCCTTCGCCCGGTATCCCAGCACCGCCGCCATCTACCTGCCCGGCGGCAAGCCCCCGGTGCCGGGCGAGATCTTCCGCCAGCCCGAGCTCGCCGCATCGATCCAATTCCTCGTCGACGAGGAACGCAGCGCCGCCGCGAAGGGCGGGCGTGATGCCGGCCTCGCCGCCGCCCGTGCCGCCTTCTACGAGGGCGATATCGCCCAGGAGATGGTGGCGCACGTCCGCGCCGAGGGCGGCGAATTGTCCCTCGAGGATCTGGCCGGCTTTTCCGTCGGCGTCGACCAGCCGGTGTCGATCTCCTTCGGCGACTGGCAGGTGAACGGCTGCGATACCTGGTGTCAGGGCCCCATGATGCTTCAGGCGCTCAAGATCCTGGAGACCTTCGACCTACGCGGCATGGGCCACAATTCGGCCGACTACGTGCACGTGCTCTGCGAGGCGCTCAAGCTCGCCGCACGGGACCGCGACCTTTACTACGGCGATCCGCGCTTCGTCGACGTTCCCATCGATAGCCTTCTCTCGGCGGAGCACGCACGGGCGCAGGCCGCCCGAATCCGCGCCGGTCAGGCACTGTCCTACTCCGACGAGAACGACGCCGATGCGCTGGCCAAGGCCGATCTGGCCGTCGGCGATTCCACCATGGATACGAGCTATGTTTGTGTCGTGGACAAGGACGGGAATGCCTTCTCGGCCACGCCGAGCGACGCCCCCCACCATGCGCCGGTCGCCCCGAAGCTCGGCTTCGTCGTGTCGGCACGCGGCTCGCAGGCCTGGACGAACCCCGCTCATCCCGCGAGCGTGGCGCCGGGCAAGCGGCCGCGCCTCACGCCCAACCCCGCGCTCGCGACCGGGCCCGATGGCCGGATCATGCCGTTCGGCTCGCCCGGCGGGGACGTGCAGACCCAGGCCATGCTGCAGGGATTCATCAATCGCGTCGTCTTCAACTTCGACACCCAGCTCTCGACAGAGGCTCCGCGCTTCGCGACCTACGACTTCCCGTCGTCCTGGGAACCCCACGAGCGTCAGCGGCTCGTTCTCAAGCTCGAGGCCTCGCTCTGCGACGAGGTGGGCGACGAGCTCGCCGAGCGCGGCCACCTTGTCACGCGCTGGCCCGAGCAGGTGTGGCGGGCCGGCTCCCTCTCGCTGATCGATTTCAACCGGGATGCCGGCCACATGGCCGCCGGTTCCGATCCCCGCAGGGAAGCCCAAGCCATCGGGTGGTAGGCACCCCCGCGCCATCCCGCCCGATCCAGCGACCGAAGGACCACGACCCTGAAGAGTATCTACCATTCCGATTTCACGCCGGGGGTGCCGTACTGGTGGGGCTTCTTCGCACCGCGCGGCGACCTGCGCGACGACGTCCCGGCCCGCGCCGATGTCGCCATCATAGGTGGCGGCTACACCGGCCTTTCGGCCGCGCGTGCAATCAGGCGGCGCGGAATGGAGGCGGTCGTCCTCGAGGCCGAAGACTTCGGATCGGGGGCGAGCACGCGAAACGCGGGGGGTGTCGGTGGGGCGATCAACGTCGGCAAATCCCTCGGAGGCCGGCGGCTCAAGGACCTCGAAGACGAGCGCGAGGGCATAATCGCCGAAGCCGCCCAGGCCTTCGGCGCGATCGAGAGCCTGATCGCCCGCGAGGGCATCGACTGCGACTGGCAGCTGAACGGCCGGTTCGTCGGGGCCTGGACCCCCGAGCACTACCGCGCGCAGCAGGCTTCGCTGGCGCTCCTCAACGAGCACGCCGGGCTCGACGCGCAAATGGTCCCGCGCGAGCGCCAGCGCGAAGAGATTGGCACCGATCTCTACCACGGCGGGATGGCGATCGCCCGCTCGGGATCGGTCAACCCCGCGCTGCTCTACAAGGGCCTTTTCGACCGGGCCATCTTGGAGGGCGGGCGCCTCTGCGGGCAAGCCCGGGTTATTGCGGTCGAACGCGACGGGACCGGCTGGAAAGTCACGACCGAGCGCGGAGCGCTGCGCGCCGACCACGTGGTCGTCGCCGCAAACGGCTACATCGACAAGGCGGCACCGCGGCTGCGTCGCCGGATCCTTCCCGTCCTCAGCAACATCATCGTGACCGAGGAACTGCCCGAGGGCCTCGCCGAGCAGCTCCTCCCGACGAACCGTTATGTGAACGATTCCCTGCGCATTCGCTCCTACTACCGCCTGACCCCCGACCGGAGGCGCATCCTCTTCGGGGGCCGCGGCAGGTTCAGCCGGGGCACCTACGACCAGCATGCAACAGCACTCTACCGGATGATGATCGAGCGCCTGCCCGGTCTGAAGGGGACAAGGATCACCCATGCCTGGTCGGGGCAGATCGCCTTCACGCTCGATTCCATTCCGCACGTGGGCGCGCAGGACGGCTTGCACTTCGCGCTCGGGTGCAACGGCAGTGGCATCGCGATGATGACGTACCTCGGGGACTACATCGGCCGGAAGGTCGCCGGGACGGCCGACATCACGAGCCGGTTCGAGCGCCCCTTGCCCGGCCACGCCCTCTACGGCGGCGACCCGTGGTTCCTGCCCATCGTCGGGCGGTACTTCCAGTTCCTCGACCGGCGCGACCGACGCCGCCAGTCCACAACAGCATAGCAATCCCGCATTTCCCAGAAGGCGCGGCTGCGAGGCAGATCCGCGTTGCAACTGCCAGGCCGCATTGGCTTGGCGCATAATCACAAACCAGGAGAAACGACCCCATGATCGAGCGATTTGAGAGCAGCGGCCGGCTGAGCAAGGTGCTGGTGGCGAACGGCTTCGCCTTCCTGTCCGGCCTGACGGCCAAGGATCGCAGCGGGGGCGTCGAGGCCCAGACCAGCGACATTCTGGCGCAGATTGACGCCTATCTTGCGATGGCCGGCACCGACAAGAGCCGGATCGTGACCGGAAACGTCTGGCTGAAGGACATCTCGACTTTCGCGGAGATGAATGCCGCCTGGGAAGCCTGGGTGGACAAGTCGGCGGCACCGGCCCGCGCGACGGTCGAGGCGCGTCTCGCCCAGGACAACATCCTCGTGGAGATCCAGGTTCAGGCGCTCGTCTAGCGGCTGGCGGAGACGGTCCCCGACCGGCTCGCGAAGTGGAGGCAGGAAACATGGACAGCAGACCCGATGATACCCTCACACCGGGAGATCCGTCCTGGTGGCTGACCGAAGCGCTGGCGGCAGAGGGAAACCCCGAGGCATCCGCACCGCTCTCGGGCACGGTCACGGCCGACGTTGCGATCGTCGGCGGCGGGTTCACCGGCCTCTGGACGGCGCTCGCTCTGAAGGAGCGGGCGCCGGACCTGAACGTCATCCTCATCGAGGCCGCCGTCTGCGGGGCGGGGGCCAGCGGCAAGAACGGCGGAAAGGCTCATGGCTACTGGTCGAGCCTGCCCGGCCTCGTCGAGACCTTCGGCGCAGACACCGCGCTCGCGATCGCGCGCGCCGGCACGCGGGCCCAGGACGGCATCCGGCAGTTCGTCGCGAACTGCGGCCGCGATGTCTGGTGGCGGGAGGCCGGCAATGTGCGCGTCTCCTGCGCGCCCGCACAGGACCAGAAGATCACGACCTACCTCAGGGTCGTGAAGGAGCTCGGCGTGCCCGAGGCGGCCGAGGCGCTCACGCCCGAGATGGTCGGCCGCTATGCCCGTTCGCCGGTTTTCCGGGCCGGGCTCTATTTGCCCGAGGGCGCGAACGTCCAGCCCGCACGGCTGGCCCGCGCGCTCAGGCATGCCGCGATCGCGGCCGGGGTGAGTGTCCACGAGAACACGCGGATGGAGGGCCTCGACCCCGGAATCCCCAACCGCATCCGCACGGCGGGCGGCGAGATCATCGCGCGCGACGTGGTTCTCGCGACCAACACCGCGCTTGCCGCCGAACCCGATATCCGGCCCCACGTCACCGTCTTCTCAAGCTACGCGCTCATGACCGAGCCGGGCCCCGAGGCGCTCGAGGCGATGGGGTGGAGCGGATATCAGGGGTTCTCTGACAGCCGGATGTTCGTGCACTACTTTCGCAGGACTCCCGATGGCCGCATGCTGATGGGGTCGGGGTCGGGGCCGGTCAGCTACGCGGGCAACGCCACCTCGGACATTCTCACGCGCGACTACGCCTCGGGCCAGCGCGCGGTCGCGGGCCTGCGGCGCCTGCTGCCGACCATGGGCGGGGTAGGGGTCGCGCGCATCTGGGGGGGCGGCATTGACGTCTCGTCCGACAGGCTGCCCTTCTTCCGCACCCGCCCGGGGACGCGGGTGCACTATGCCGCCGGCTATTCGGGCCATGGCGTGAACGCGACCTACATCGGCGGACAGTGCCTCGCCTCGCTGGTCCTCGATCGCCGGGACGACTGGACGACGCTGCCCTTCTGCACCCGCACGGTTCCCCGCCTGCCGCCCGAACCGTTCCGGACGATCGGCGGCCGGGTCGTGCGCAGGGGGATCCTCGCCTGCGAGGAGGCCGAGGAGAGGGGGACCACCGCAGGACCGGCCGCCCGCGCCGCGGCCGCGATACCGAAGCTCTTCGGCTTGCGGATCGGCACGCGCTAACGCTTTTAGATGTGCGGCGAGGTCCGCCGACCCATGCCGTTTGGAGGCTTTGCGAATGAACTTCGAGACACCCTATCAGAGCCGCCGCGTTCCGACGCTGGCCCGCAACGTCGTCGCGACCTCGCAGCCGCTGGCCGCGCAGGCGGGCATCACCATGCTGCAGAAGGGCGGCAACGCGGTGGATGCCGCCCTGGCCGCGGCCATCACGCTCGTCGTGGTCGAGCCCACCGGCAACGGCCTCGGCAGCGACGCCTTCGCGATCCTCTGGGACGGGAGCGAGCTGCACGGCCTCAACGCCTCCGGCCGCTCGCCCGCCGGCTGGACCCCGGACCGCTTCGCCGGTGCGGACGGCATGCCCCAGCGCGGCTGGGAGAGCGTGACGGTGCCCGGCGCGGTCTCGGCCTGGGTCGCCCTCTCCGAGCGCTTCGGCCGCCTGCCCTTCGCCGATCTCTTCGAGCCCGCCATCGCCTATGCCGAGCGCGGCTTCGCTGTCTCCCCGACCATCGCCACCCTCTGGCAGAAGGGCAGTGAAACGCTCAAGGACCAGCCGGGCTTCGCCGAGCACTTCATGCCCGGGGGGCGCGCTCCGCAGGCCGGGGAGACCTTCCGCTGCCCCGCGACCGCGCGTAGCCTGCGGCTGATCGCCGAGACGCGGGGAGAAGCCTTCTACACCGGCGCGCTGGCCGAGGCGGTCGAGGCCGAGGCCCGCCGTCACGGCGCCGTCCTGACCGCCGCAGACATGGCCGCGCATCGCGCCAACTGGTGCGGCACGGTCGCGACAGGCTTTGCCGGCTGCGAGGCGCACGAAATCCCGCCGAACGGCCAGGGCATCGCCGCGCTGATGGCGATGGGCATGCTCGAGCACACGCATCTCGCCGAGCTCGATCCCGACAGCGCCGAGGCGATGCACCTCCAGGTCGAGGCGATCAAGCTCGCCCTCGCCGATACCGAGCGCTACGTGGCCGACCTCGACCACATGCCCTTCGACCCGTCGCTGCTGCTCGCGCCGGCCTACCTGGCAGAACGCGCCCGGCTGATCGATCCGGACAGGGCGTCCGACCCCGGTGCCGGCGCCCCGCGCAGCGGCGGCACGATCTACCTCTCGGCGGCCGACGAGACCGGCATGATGGTCTCCTACATCCAGTCGAACTACGCGGGGTTCGGCTCCGGCGTCGTGGTGCCGGGGACTGGCATCCACATGCAGAACCGCGGCTACGGCTTCACCACCGAGGCGGGCCATCCCAATCAGGTTGGCCCGTCGAAGCGACCCTTCCACACCATCATCCCTGGCTTCGTCATGCGCGACGGCGCGCCCCTGACCAGCTACGGCGTGATGGGCGGGCCGATGCAGGCGCAGGGCCACGTGCAGATGCTGGTGCGGACACTCCTCTACGGCCAGTCGCCGCAGGCCGCGATCGACGCGCCCCGCTGGCGCTTCGTGTCCGGCCGAACCCTCGCGATCGAGTGGAGCGTCCCCGCCGCGGTGACCGATCGCCTGCAGGCCATGGGCCACGTCATCACCCGCGAGGCGCCCGACAACAGCTTCGGCTTCGGCGGCGCCCAGATCATCGCCCGCCTCGGGGACGGATACGTGGCGGGCTCTGACGGGCGCAAGGACGGGCTTGCCGTGGGGTACTGAGACTTCTGGGGGCTCCGCGCGAGGTTGAGAACCTATGTATCCTATTGATAAGGCTTCATGATATGCTCCCGCTGACGAGTGCAAGGGAGGGGACATGTCGCGTTATCTGTTCGACGGTCCGAAGGCGTTGTAGCGCGCCAGCAGTTGCTCCACCCAGCGCGGTGCGAAGCTCGTCAGCCCGGCGACCTCGGGACACGTCCGTCCCTGCGCCAGCAGCCAGATCACCTGGTAGTGCCGCGTCAGGGTCGCGTCACCGCTCCCGCGATATCCCGCCTGCAACTCATCGAGGCTGACGGCATCGACGGCTGCGGCGATGGCGTCCGACAGCGCGGGGATGGTGCGGGCGGCCGCCTTGCGCAGGAGTGCCTTGATCTGGGCGAAGGCGTTCTCGATCGGGTTGACGTCGGGAGAATAGGGCGGGAGGTAGGGCAGCCGCGCGCCAGCGGCCTCGATCGCCTCACGCACGCCAGCGAGTGGCGGCGGAGCGGGAGCGGGTGTACATCGCGCGGCGACGGCGGCGCTGGCAGCGCCACCAGCATCGGATCGATCCCAGGCGGCTGGTCTTTGTCGATGAGACCTGGGCGAAGACCAACATGGCGCCGCTCCGGGGCTGGGTGCCGAAGGGTATGCGGCTGCCGGTGACGGCCCCGTTCCGCAGTGCCAAAACCCTGACCTTCCTCGCCGCCCTGCGCCACGACCGGATCGAGGCGCCCTGCGTGCTCGACGGGCCGGTCAACGGCGAGAGCTTCCGCGCCTGGGTCGAGCACTTCCTTGTGCCAACGCTCCGCCCGGGCGATGGCGTGGTGCTCGACAACCTCGGCAGCCACAAGGGCCGGGTCGTGCGCGCCGCCATCCGGGCCGCCGGCGCGCATCTGCTGTTCCTCCCGCCCTATTCTCCCGACGTCAACCCGATCGAGCAGGTCTTCGCCAAGCTCAAGCATCTCCTGCGCAACGCCGGGGCCCGCACTGCCGAGGCCGTCATCGACGCAATCGGCAGGCTCCTCGACGCATTCGACCCGCAGGAGTGCGCAAACTACCTCAACAACGCAGGATATGCTTCAGCCTAAGGTCATCATGCTCTAAGGCGGGCAGCAAGCCAGATGCGTCCAGCAGGCGTCGTTCTACCTAGCGGACAGGATCGGCCGCCGGCCTGTCACCTGCGAGCCCACTGGCACCGACCGATACCGGCGCGTGCTGGCAATCTGCTATCAGGATGGGGCGGACCTTAACGGGATGATGGTGCGGAACGGTCACGCGGTTGCCTATCGCCAATACTCTCGCCGCTACGTCGGCGACGAGGACGCCGCACGGCGCGAGGGGCGCGGCATGTGGGCGGGCGAGTTTGCTATGCCCTGGGATTGGCGCCGAGCAAACTAGCTGCGGTGTTGTTCCGCCCTGTTGTTAAGCCGAACGGCCAACGCGAGGGTGCGGGTCTAGGCGCGCCATAGCGACCATCTTCGCTTGGCCGCCTCGTGCGCGGCTGCTTGCCGCTCAATCCGCTCCTGCTCGTACCGGTCGAGCTCGCGCTCCAATTCGTCCGGCGTTAAGCTGGCTTCATACTCCCGCTGCGCCTGCTCACGGCGCAGTTGCTCGGCCCTGTCGTCATCGCCTTGGGCCGAGGGCATTCTGCTGCCACGGTCCCCAGCCTGCCCGCCGGCCGAACGGCGCTCGGCTTTGTCGCGGGCTCTTCCGTAGTTGCGCACTAGAATCACGACGAGAGCGACAAGAGCAAGCACACCTATCTGGAAGGCCTCCTCAGCGTCCATGGATTCGATCGCGCTGTAAAGTAAGGCTAGCGCCAGCAAAACTGCGGGCGCTATTGCGATCAGAATGCCGATTACCACCGCCGCCACGACTGCGACCAAGGTCAGCTCGGGCGCCATCGTGAACGCTATGACGGCTAGAAAGATGACAGCGAGGGCAAGCAAGATCGTGAACACAATACTTTCCTTTCGCGGTTAACCGCCGAGCACTGCGCGAATACTATCTATACGATCACCGGGCTATTGAACTCTCGCATCTTACTTAACGTCGCCAAGACCTACGGCGGCGCACCGACCGATGTTGCACCATATGGGGGGGCAGCGGCGGCACGCAAAGCTGTGCCCGCATAAATCAACGCGCACAGCAAAATAAATTAGATGTGCGTAGATATGCGTAGTGTATTGTTGTGTTTTGTAGGCTTTAATCCCTAAAGCAAAAATCGCTCGATTGATATCGATAGTTGACGTATAGTATGCAAGTACACTGCTCAGATAGAGTTTTCGCGGAAATAAGACCATGCAGACCGCGCCCACCACTTCGATGCCACAGACGCAGACCAGCGCCGCCGTGCCTCTTGCACTTCGTATTCCGCCCGGAGCCCCTGACTTCGTGACCCGCAAGCAGGCGGCGGAATTGCTGCGCGCAGCCGGCTTCCCTGTGACCTTCCGAACAATTCAGGCGTCGTGGCATGTGCCGGGCACCTATATCGCAGGCCGCAGCCTGATGATCCCGACCCGCGCGCTCTTCGACTATGCGCAGCAGAAGAACGCGCCATCGCGGCGGTGGAAGCCGGTATGGGCCCGGAACAGGTGGCCGCGCAGGAGAAGCCGCGCTGGCGCGCTCTGCCGCCGGCGAGGCGCCGGCCCGAGCCGCGCCAGAAGCGGGGGCCGGCGCGTTCTCAATCTCGACGCAGGAAGAATATGACGCCCTGCCGTCCGGTGCCCTTTACACGGCCCCCGATGGCACTGCTCGGAGGAAACAGTGATGGCGGGGCGTTTCAGGCCCTTGCTCGCAACCTCGGCAGCGCGGGCCCTTTGGTCGGGGCTGCCACGGACCTCGCCACAGGAGGCGGGGGTGGTGCAGCGGTTGGCGGCGCGGCAATGTTCATGGGAGACGTGCTCGGCAAAGGCCGCACGGTGCCAGAGGAACATGCGGCGCTCACGAAAGAGTTGCGGGGGGTGGATAAGCGCTATCTCGTCATCATCGACGACCTTGATCGCTTGAGCGCCAACGACGCACTACTAGTCTTTAAACTAGTGAAGTCGGTCGGCCGGCTTCCCAACGTCATATACCTAATGGCCTTCGATCGCGCGCTGACCGAGAGCGCTGTCGCGGAACGCTTTCCGTCCGAGGGAGCGCAATTCCTAGAGAAGATTATCCAAGCGTCGTTCGAGTTGCCGCCGCTGGAGGCGCGCGACCTCCAAGATTTGCTCCTTGGCAATGTTGGCCGCATCATGGGCGATGTTGAAGAGGAAGAGCTTACCCGATTCATGAACGTATTTTATGATGCAGTTGTGCCAAATATTGCTAGGCCACGGGACGTGATGCGCCTAGCCAATGCGCTGGAGGTGACATGGTCGCCCGTGGCAGGTGACGTAGACAAGGCCGACTTTCTGGCGATCGAAACGCTGCGCCTGTTTTGGCCACAGGTGCATCGCGCTGTATACAACAGCAAGGAGATTATTTGCGGCAGGCGACTTGACTTCGATGAGCATGCGTCCGAGAGCGACGAGTGTGACGCCCTCTTATTGTCTAGCGTCGCCGAAGCTGACCGGCGGGCTCTCCGGCAAGCACTCATGCGCATTTTTCCGGCGTTGGAGAGGGCCTGGAGCAACAGCGTCTATGGCGCTGATTCAGAGCACGCGTGGCGACGCCAGCGCCGCATCTGTGTTAACGCTCACTTTGACAGTTATTTCCGCTTTGCCGTATCGGACCACGTTGCTCGGGCTACTGAGATAGAAGCCTTCATCGCCCAATCGGATGATGATGAGTTCGTTCGGACCACCTTGCTGCAGGCGCTTGCGACGGCGCGCCGTCGCGGCGGAACTCGCGCGTCGGTCTTGCTGGACGAACTGA
>CAYLHK010000028.1:0-35233 GCA_964383295.1 uncultured Rhodovulum sp. | reverse complement strand
TGTCGTCGAGGAAGATCCCCATGATCAGGAATGAGACCTGCATCAGGATCAGGATCCCCCAGGGCCCGAGCCCCCAGCCCTCGATGAAGAGCTTTGCCAGCGCCCGCCCGGCCCCCAGCCCGTCGAAGACGGCGGCGAAGGCGAGGGCGGCAAGGATGATCCACAGGAACATCGCGCTGATGGCGAGCGTCTGCCGGGTCGAGTCCTCGAGCACCTTCCAGGTCAGCCGCCGCCGCCAGGCCGCCGCCAGCGTCGCGGCGAGGGCGCCCACGGCCGAGCTCTCGACGAGGCTGGTCACGCCCATGATGAAGAGGCCCATCATCGAGAAGAAGATGATGAAGGGCAGGACCCCGACCCGCAGCAGCGCGAGCTTCTCGCCGAGCGGCATCGCCCGATCCTCGGCGGGGACCGGCGGCCCGAGCTCGGGCTGGAGCCGGCAGCGGATCCAGATGTAGATCACGAACATCAGCGCCAGCATCAGCCCCGGGAACACGCCCGCGAGCCAGAGCTGCCCGACCGGCTGGCGCGCGATCATCGCATAGAGCACCAGCACCACCGAGGGCGGCAGCAGGATCCCGAGCGTCGATCCCGCCTGCACCACGCCGGTGACCATCCGCTTGTCGTAGCCCCGGCGCAGAAGCTCCGGCAGCGCGATCGTCGCCCCGATCGCCATGCCCGCGACCGAGAGCCCGTTCATCGCCGAGATCACCACCATCAGCCCGACCGTGCCGATGGCCAGGCCCCCCCGCAGCCCCCCGAACCACACGTGGAAAGCGCGGTAGAGGTCGTTCGCCATCCCCGATTCGGAGATCATGAACCCCATGAACACGAAGAGCGGCAGCGTCAGCAGCGGATACCAGTTCATCACCGTGATGGTGGCGTTGAACGGCATCTCGGACCCGCCCTGCCCCCAGAGCAGGAGCGACGCGACCGCGCCGACGAACCCGATCGCGCCGAACACCCGCTGCCCGCTGAGCAGGCCGAGCATCATGCCCGCGAACATGACCAGAGCGATCGTGCCGGGGGTCATGGGATCTCCCGCCCGAGCACGCGCCCGAGGTCCCGGAAGAAGAAGGCGATCGCCTGGAGCACCATCAGGAAGATCCCGAAGGTCATGATGATCTTGATCGGCGCCATCCGCGGCCGCCAGGCCGAGGCGGCGCGCTGGTTGTACTCGAGCGCGTATTCCGTCGACGAGATCCCGCCCTTGAGCAGGATGACGAGGAAGGTGATCAGGCAGACCGCCGTGATCGTGTCGGCGAAGGCCCGCCCCCGCAGCGTCCAGCGCGAATAGAGCAGGTCCATGCGCACATGCGCGTCGGTCTGCATCGTCCAGGCGCCGCCGAGGATGAAATAGGCGGCCAGCAGGAACTGCGCCATCTCCACGGTCCAGAGCGGCGGGCGGTTGAACCCGGTGCGCATGACCGCCGAATAGAGCAGCACCCCGGCCATGACGAAGAGGAGATACATCGCGAGCCGGCCGACGACCCGGCCGACCGCCTCGACCACGCGGACATAGGCGACGATGATCCTAGGCAAGGGACCGGCCCGCCGTCCGACGAATGTCGCGCCCAGTCCGGACGGCCGGCGCGGGGTGATCAAAGCAATGGCTCAAGGCAAGCCCGTTCCCGGTTTCGCTCCCGATCCTTTCAGAACCGGGGGGTCAGTCAAGAGGAAACCCGCCCCCGGCCCCGCCCGACCGGCAGCCGCGCAGCGCCGGGTTGAACCCTCCGCTGCGCGGCCGCTCGGCATGGTGGTCAGGCGGCGCCTACCTGCGCGCCACCGCGCCGAAGCCCCCGCCATAGCGCGCGCCGGCGACCTTCCCGGGCGCCAGCATCTCCCCGAGGGCCGCAAGCTCCGCGGGCGTGAGTACGACACCGGCCGCCGCGACGTTCTGCTCCAGATGCGCGATCCGGCGCGCGCCGGGGATGGGCACGATGAAATCGCCCTGCGCCAGCACCCAGGCCAGCGCGAGCTGCGCCGCGGTCACACCCTTTTCCGCCGCCATCGCCTCCAGCGCCGCCACCAGCGCCGCGTTGGCGGCTATGTTCTCGGGGCTGAAGCGCGGCAGCGTCCGCCGGAAATCGCCGTCGCCGATGTCCTCCGGCCCGCGGATCGCCCCGGTCAGGAACCCGCGCCCGAGCGGGCTGAACGGCACGAAGCCGATCCCGAGTTCGCGGCAGGTGTCGAGGATCTCGCCTTCGGGATCGCGGGTCCAGAGCGAGTACTCGCTCTGGAGCGCGGCGATCGGATGGACCGCATGCGCCCGGCGGATCGTGGCGGCATCGGCTTCGGAGAGGCCGAGCGCGCGCACCTTGCCGGCGCGGACCAGATCGGCCATCGCGCCCACCGTGTCCTCGATCGGCACCTGCGGGTCCACCCGGTGCTGATAGAGAAGATCGATCACCTCGACCCCCAGCCGCTTCAGCGAGGCCTCCGCCACCGCCCGGACATGCTCGGGCCGGCTGTCGAGGCCGGTCATCGCCCCCGCCCCGGTCCCGGCCGGATCGATCCGGAAGCCGAACTTGGTGGCGATCACCACCCGGTCGCGATGGGGCCGCAGCGCCTTGCCGAGCAGGACCTCGTTCTCGAACGGTCCATAGACTTCGGCGGTGTCGAAGAAGGTCACCCCGATCTCGACGGCCCGGTGCAGGGTGCGGATCGCGTCCGCCTCGTCCTGCCCGCCATAGGCATGGCTCATCCCCATGCAGCCGAGGCCGACCGCCGAAACGACGAGCTCGGACCCGAGGCGGCGCGTCGCCGGCGCGGCGATGCCGCCGGCAGTCGCGGAATTATCTGTCATCTTCGGTCATCCTCATGTTGGCGGCATAGCCCGCGATCTTGTCGTCGAGAACGAGCAGGCAGTCCGAGAGCTCGGCAAGGCGGTCGCGCACACGCAGGCGATGCCGCTCGAGCAGCGCCTGCCGCTCCGCCTCGGTGCCGGCGCCACGCTCGCGCAGGGCGGTGTAGCGTAGCATCTCGCGGATCGGCATCCCGGTGGTCTTCAGCCGGCCGATGAACGCGATCCAGGTCAGGATGGACGCGTCGTAGTCGCGCCGTCCCGCCTGGTCCCGCCCGGCCCGCGGCAGCAGCCCGATCCGCTCGTAGTACCGGATGGCATGCACCGAGAGCCCGGAGCGTTTCGCCAGATCGCCGATCTTCATGATGCCTTCCCTCCCACGACGCGCCCGAGGCTACCGGTTCGAGCGCGCTCTAGGTCAAGCGACAATATGGCACGGCCCGCAGCCCCGCTTCCGTACCTGTGGCGTTCCGGTCGTCGGATATGTTAGGGCGGGAAAAACAGCCCCGGGGGAGGCCGTCCATGAAACGCTCCGAAGTCAACGCGATCATGCGCGCGGCGGATGACTTCATCCGCGGCTTCGGCTTCCGGCTGCCGCCCTTCGCTTACTGGTCGCCGGCGGAGATGCAGGCCCGCCGCGCCGAGATCGGCGGAATCGTCGACGCGCGTCTCGGCTGGGACATCACCGACTACGGCCTCGGCTCTTTCGAACGGAAGGGGCTCTTCCTCTTCACCGTGCGCAACGGCTCCGAGGACGACCTCAGGCACGGCGGCGGCATGTGCTACGCCGAGAAGATCATGATCTCGCGGCAGGACCAGGTCTCGCCGATGCACCGCCACGTTGTGAAGGCCGAGGACATCATCAACCGCGGCGGTGCGACCCTGGCGCTCAAGCTCTACAACTCGGATGCGGAGGGCGCGATCGACCGCACCACCGACGTCACCGTGGCCACCGACGGCGTCCTGCGCACCCAGGGCCCCGGCGAGGTCCTGCGCCTCGCGCCCGGCGAGAGCGTGACGCTCCTGCCCGGCAACTGGCACGCCTTCTGGGGCGAGGGCGGCGACGTGCTGATCGGCGAGGTCTCGACGGTGAACAACGACCTCACCGACAATATCTTCGCCGAGGAACTCGGCCGCTTCTCCGAGATCGAGGAGGACGAGCCGCCGCTGCATCTCCTCGTCTCCGACTACCCGAAATGGCTGGCGGCATGAGCGCGAAGCGCGCCCCGGCGCCTCCGGGCATGCGCATCCGGCTGGTGCTCGGCCCCGGCGGCCTGATGATCGGCCCGGGCAAGGCCGACCTGCTCCAGGGCATCCGCGACACCGGCTCGATCGCCGCCGCCGGCCGGCAGATGAAGATGAGCTACAAGCGCGCCTGGATGCTGGTCGAGACGCTCAACGCCGATTTCCGCGAACCGCTCGTGAGCGCGACGCGCGGTGGCAAGACCCGCGGCGGCACGGTCCTGACCGAGCTCGGCCATGAGGTCCTCGACGCCTATCGCCGCATGGAGGCCCGCGCCACCGAGGCCGCCGACGCCGAGATCGCCCTCCTGCGCGGCGCCGTCCACCCCGACCGGACCTGATCCGGACGGTCCCGGACGCTCGGCCCCACCGGCGACGCTGCCGCGCCCCCTTCAGGCGCTTGCGCCCGACCGAACCCGCGGCCTTCCCCCCGGATGCGCGGAAGAACACCGACCGGGACCCTCCGCCCCGGCGTCCGGTTGACAACCTGTGGTTGCGTGACTTACCGAATCCGGCACTTGCGCGTTCATCAGTACGGTGCGGGCCGGACCCTCCGGGCAGGCCGGCACCCGAGAGTTACCGGGAGGTTCTCAGCATCATGCCCTACACCCTCGACAAGAACGGCGTCACGCCGTCAGTCCCGCTCACAGCGAGCGAGCAGGACAACCTCAACACGTTCATGAACCGGATCCGGCTCGAGGGCGTGCACCCGATCACGGCCGCGGCAAGCTGGGATTCCGACTACAAGAACCTCATCGGCAATCAGTACCAGATCCGCCTGTCGCAAAGGAACCGCGTTACCTTCGAGATCGACGGCGACATCGTGCGCATCCTTCAGGTCGGCGGCCACACCTGATCCGGTCGCGGCGGGGGGGGGGGGCGGCGCCGTAGGACCGCCCCTTTCTCTCTCAGGGCGTCGGGAGGTGCCCCTGCACCCACCTTGACGACCATCGGCTGCATGTTCACGATCGCCCGGCAGCCGCCGCGAGAGCTTCCATGCGACCGATCGCCGCTCTGGCCATGTTTCTCGCTGGGGCGAGTGCCGTTGCGGCACAGTCGACCTGCCCGACCACCGCCGAAGGTCTTTCGCGCCCGGTCGAAGCCCATCCCGCGCGCTGGACCTATACAGAAGGCCCGGATCGCGTTGTCATCTCCACGACGCCGTCCTGGGTCGAGCATTCCACGCTCGGAGGCGACGACACGGTCTTCGTCATGTCGCCGCCTGCCAGTGCCACGATCTACACCGGGACGGGCGCGGACGTCGTCGTCATCTGCTCCCTGCGCCAGCCCTCGCTCCTGCTGGTCGTGTCGGGCGACGTAGAATCCGACGAGCCTCTCGGCGACGGCGCCGCGGATCTGATCGTGATCGAGCCCGAGGTGTTCCTGGGCGCCCCGGAAGGTGTCACGATCCAGATCGCCGTGATGGGCTTCACCGTCGGCGAGGACCGCATCCGGCTGCGCCTGCCGCCGGGCGTCACCCCCCGGTTCAATCCGAGCCTCGTCACCACGCTCCGCGCCGGACCGATCGCGATCAATGTCGTGCCAACCGATCCCTATCCGGGGCTCGTGGGCCCCGAGAGCTTCGAGATCGTGCCAGCCGCACCCACCTACCAGCCCGTTTGGCCGCCTCCCGCGCCGGCCTTCACGGGCTATGATCCGGCCTTGACCTGCGCCAGCGCGCCACCCGTCGCGGCGACGCCGGCGCGGAGCGGCATGGTCACGACCGCGGGCGATCCGCAGGAGATCGCCATCCATTCCCCCTCGTCGCAGCCGTTGCGCATCGAGGCCGGCGATACGGCGGTGGTGGCGAGCGATGCCGCCGACCGGCTGCTGGTTTTCGATGGTTCCATGGTGCTGGCCGGCGAAGGCGGCGACCAGATCGTCATTTGCGGGTTCGCGGGCGAGTACCTGAGCGTCGCGGCCGGGCCGGGATCCGTGCCCGCGCTCGATCTCGACCCGGATACGATCGTCGTCGAGGCCGGCCGCCTCCAGGACGCGCCGCGAACCCTGTCGATCAGCAACCTCAACCCGCTGAACGACCGGATCGTGCTCCGGCTTCCCCCGGGGCTCGAGCCGCAGTTCGAGCTGTCGCCTGGCTTTCCGCATGTGCAGGTCGGCGCGCTGCGCATCACGACCCTGGCGCAGGTCTGGGAACCCTGGCTCGCCGTCCATATCGACCCGGCGATGTTTGCCATCGACCGCAGGCCGGCCCCCTGACATCGCAACGAAAAGGGCCGGTGTCTCCACCGGCCCCGTCCCGTCCGCCTGTCGGCGCGCGATCTTACTCGCGGTTGCCGAAGAGCTGCAGCAGCAGCATGAACATGTTGATGAAGTTCAGGTAGAGGCTGAGCGCGCCGAGGATCGCCGCCTTGCCCAGATAGGCCTCACCCTCGGTCCCGACCATCTGGAGATAGTCGGTCTTCAGCCGCTGGGTGTCATAGGCGGTCAGGCCCGCGAACACGAGCACACCGATCACCGACACCGCGAACATCAGCGCCGGCGAGCCGAGGAAGATGTTCACGATCGAGGCGACGATGATGCCGATCAGGCCCATGAACAGGAACGACCCCCAGCCCGAGATGTCGCGCTGCGTGGTGTAGCCCCAGATGCTGAGCGCCGCGAAGGAGATCGCGGTCACGAGGAACACCTGCACGATCGACAGACCGGTGAACACCAGGAAGATCGAGCTGATCGACAGACCCATCACCGCCGCGAAGGCGTAGAAGAGCGTCTGCGCGGTGCCCGCCGACATCCGGTTCACGCCGGCCGAAAGGCCGAACACGAACAGGAGCGGCGCGAACATGATCACCCACTTCAGCGGCGAGGCATAGAGCGCAACGCCGAGCGAGGTCAGGTACTTGCCCTCACCGATCATGTACTCGGTCGGTGTGGTCGAAACGGCGAGCCCGGATACGGCCCAGGCCGCCAGCGCGGTGATGAGCAGGCCCACGGACATCGTCGCGTAGACCTTGTTCATATGGGCGCGCAGACCTGCGTCGATCTGCGCGGTGCGAACCCCGGCGCCAGTGCGACGGACAGTCTGGAATTCGGCCATTAGTTCCCTCCGTTGGGCGATTCTAGCCGCAGGATTTCCTGCGATTGCCTGTGGAATATCGTAGAGTTGCGTCGGATTTTCAACAGCCCCGGCCGCGCGAGCCGATAAAATCGACCTGATCGAGCGTCATTCCCGCGCCCGCAGCACCCGCGCCGGCCGCGCGCCGAGCGGCCTGAGCGCGAAGGCGAGGCCCGCGCCGAGGCTCGCAAGCGCCCCGCCCGCGACGATCCCCAGCGCCGAAACCGGCTCGAAGCGGAAGGTGCCCCCCATCACCGAACTCGTCACCCACCAGCCGGCGACGCCCCCCGCGACGATGGCGACGAGCCCCGCCGCCGCGCCGGTCAGCGCCGCGCGCAGCGCGAAGCTGCGCAGGATCCGCCCCCGGCTCGCCCCGAGCGTCTTCAGGACCGCCGCCTCGAACACCCGCCGCCGCTCGCCCGCCGCCGCCGCGCCGACGAGCACCAGAAGCCCGGTCAGCAGCGTCGCCGACGCCCCCCAGCGCACCGCCGCGGCCAGCATGTCGACATTGGCCGCCACCGCGTCGATCGCCTCGCGCACCCGCACCGCGGTCACGTTCGGGTAGGCCGAGGCGAGCTTGCGCAGAAGCGGCGCCGCGGCGGCGGCATCCGCGGAGACCGTGGCGATATGGGTGTGCGGCGCCCCGGCGAGCGCCCCGGGGTTCACCAGCATCAGGAAGCTGATCCCCATCGATTCGAACCGCACCTCGCGAAAGCTCGTGATCGTGGCGGTCAGGTCGCGCCCGAGGATGTTGACCGTCACCGTGTCGCCGAGCGCGAGCCCCATCTCGCGACCCTCCTCGGCGGAAAAGCTCATCTGCGGCGGCCCGGCATAGTCCTCGGGCCACCACGTGCCCTCGGTGATCACCGTGCCCGGCGGCGGGGTGTCGGCATAGGTGACGCCCCGGTCGCCGCTCAGCGCCCAGTGCCCGCCGACCACCTCGCGCGCCGGCCGGTCGTTGATCCGGGTGATGATGCCGCGCAGCATCGGCGCGGTCTCGATCGCCGTCACGCCCGGCTCGGACCGGCTGCCGTCGATGAAGCCGCCGAGCTGGTCGTTCTGGATGTCGACGAAGAAATAGGCGGGCGCGCGCTCGGGCAGGTCGCGGGTCAGCGCGCTGCGCAGGTTCCAGTCGATCTGCCCGATCGCCGCCAGCACCGACAGGCCGAGCCCCAGCGACAGCACCACCGAGGCCGTCTCGCCAGAAGGCCCGCCCACCGCCGCCAGCGCCCAGCGCAGCGCCGGCCGCCCGCGCGTCACGCGGCCGCGCCCCATCCGCCGCGCCAGCCGCCGCAGCCCTTCGGCCGCGAGCAGCAGCACGACGAGCGCCGCGATCACCCCGCCCGCCATCCGCAGCGCCAGCGCCGGCGCGTTCGACAGCCAGGCGGCCGTGCCCACCAGCGCCGCCCCGATCAACATCGTCGCGAAGATGTAGATCGGGCGCGGCAGGCCCCTCGGCGCCAGCCCGGCGTCCCGGAACAGCTCCGCCGCCCGCACGTCCCGCGCCCGCGCCAGCGGCCAGACGGTGAAGAGCAGCGCCGTCAGCCCGCCGTAGAGCGCCGCCTCAGCCAGCGGCCGGGGATAGATGCCGAAATCCGCCGGCAGCGGCAGTTGCGCCGAGATCAGCGGTGCCGCCGCCAGCACCAGCCCCGCGCCCAGCACCAGCCCGATCCCGATCCCCACCACCGCCAGCAGCCCGATCTGCGCCAGATAGACCGCGAATACGGTGCCCCCGGTGGCGCCCAGCGTCTTCAGCGTGGCGATGGTCTCGATCTTGCCCTCCAGATGCGCCCGCACGGCGGCTGCCACGCCCACGCCCCCCACGGCGAGACCTGCCAGCCCGATCAGCACCAGGAAGGACGCCATCTGGTCGAGGTATCTGTTCACCCCCGGCGGCCCCTGCCGGCGGTCGCGCCACTGCAGCCCCTGGTCGGCGAAAAGCCCGCGCGCCTCGGCCCGCAGCGCATCGAGATCAGCCTCCGGCCCCAGCCGCAGCCGGTAGGAGCTGTCAAACAGCGAGCCCTCGGCCAGCAGCCCGCTCCCCTCCAGATCAGCCAGCCGAACGATGACCCGGGGACCGAAGGCAAAGGTGCTGAACGACCCGTCGAGCTCCAGCGTCAGCGCATCCATCAGCCGGAAATCCGTGCCTCCCAGACGCACCACGCCGCCGATCTCCAGCCCCAGCCGGTCGATCAGGATCGGCTGCGCCACCAGACCGGGAAGCCCGTCCGCCCCCTCCAGTGCCGCCGCCAGCGTCCCGCCTCCGGCGAGCCCCACGGTCCCATAGAGCGGATAGGCCCCGTCCACCGCCTTCACCTGCACCAGCGCGCGGCCCTCGCTGGCGGCATCGACCGCCATCGAGCGGAAATCGACGATCTCCGACACCGCGCCGGCCACCCCCTCCATCCAGGCTCGTTCCTCGGGCTCGGCGAAGCGGTAGGTGAACTCGATCTGCGCATCGCCCCCCATCATCGCCGCCGCCTCGCGGTCCATCCCCTCGGCGATGGCCAGCCGCAGCATCCCCACCGCCGCGATCGCCGCCACCCCCAGCGCCAGGCAGGCGATGAAGATGCGGAATCCCGAGACCCCGCCGCGCAGCTCGCGCAGCGCGATGCGTAAGGCGACCGGCAGGCTCACGCCGCCCCCAAGGGCAAGCGCGCCCTTCTTCCGGCCAGAAACCTGGAGAGCAGTGCCTGGGGTGCGGGGGTTTTGAGCTCCCCGCCGGCACGCGCGAACGCGCGCGTGGCCAGCAAGAACCCGTGCGCGCATCTGCGCGCACCGTGCCGCCGCCAAAAAGCGGCGCCCGGCGCGGCGTCAACACAGGTTGATGGCGGGTTAACGCGCTGGATTTCATCTTTTGAAATCAAATTGATGCCGGGATTCCCAACGTTGGGAATCCGCCCGCGGCGGCTCATTCGGCGGCCTCGGCGCGCATATCCACCCGCCCGTCGCGCAGCTGCACCACCCGGTCGCAGCGGGCGGCCAGCTCCGGGGCATGGGTCACCAGAACCAGCGTCGCCCCATGCCGGTCGCGCAGCCCGAACAGGAGCTTCACGATCGCCTCGCCCGTCGCCCCGTCGAGATTGCCGGTGGGCTCGTCGGCCAGCAGGATCTCGGGCTCGGTGACCACCGCGCGCGCCAGCGCCACCCGCTGCTGCTCGCCCCCCGAGAGCTGCGCGGGATAGTGGTCCATCCGCGCGCCCAGCCCCACCGCCTCCAGCTCCGCCGCCGCCTTCTCGAAGGCGCGCGCGTCGCCGGCCAGCTCCAGGGGCGTCGCCACGTTCTCGATCGCGGTCATCGTCGGGATCAGGTGGAAGGACTGGAACACCACCCCCATATGGTCGCGGCGGAAGCGCGCCAGCGCATCCTCGTCCATGGCGCCGAAGTCCTGGCCCAGCACCGCGACCCGCCCGCCGGTGGCCCGCTCAAGGCCGCCCATCAGCATCAGGAGCGACGACTTGCCCGACCCCGACGGCCCGACCAGCCCCAGCGTCTCGCCCCTGTGCACCTCCAGCGACACGCCTGTCAGGATATTGACCGGCCCGGCGTTGCCCTTGAGGGTGAGCGCGACCTCCGCAAGCGAGATGACGGGAGAAGGCATATGATCCGGACCTCGCGCTTGCCGTTGCATCGACCCGGATATGGGACGTTGGCGGTGATGCGCAACCTGCTGGTGATGCTGGCCTTGCTGGCCGCCTGCAGCACGCCGACCGGCGCCACGGCCGAACTACGCATCCTCGCCTTCGGCGATTCGCTCGTTCACGGCTACGGATTGCCCGCTGATCAGGGTTTCGTGCCGCGGCTTCAGGCCTGGCTCGCGGACAACGATGCTTCTGACATTGCCGTGATCAACGCCGGCGTCTCGGGCGACACCACCGCCGGCGGGCTTGCGCGCATCGACTGGGCTCTGGCCGAGGATGTCGATGCGGTGATCGTCGTGCTCGGCGGCAACGACATGCTCCGCGGCCTCGATCCGGGCGAGGTGCGCAGCAATCTGGGCGGCGTGCTCACCGCGATCAGCGCCGCCGGGCTGCCGGTGCTGCTCGTCGGCCTGCCGCCGGTGCAGAACTACGGCGAGGCCTATGCGTCCGAGTTCCGCGCCGCGTACCGCGCGGTGGCGGCCGAGCACGGCGCCATCCTCTATCCCTCCTTCTTCGCCGGCATGGGCGATGGCCGCAGCCCGGCCGAGGTCATGGCGCTGATGCAGCCCGATGGCATCCATCCCAATGCCGAGGGCGTCGAGCTGATCGTCGCCGGCATCGGCCCGACGGTGCTCGAGCTGGTGGAAATGGTCCAGGCCCGCCGATGATCCGTGCCTTCGCCGCCATCGCGCTGCCCGAGGAGGTGCGCTTCGACCTGATGCTGCTGCAGAGCGGCCTGCCGCTGCCGCGCCCGGTGCCGGCCGAGAACCTGCACCTGACGCTGCAGTTCCTCGGTGAGTTGCCCGAGCCGGTCATCGCCGATCTCGACCTCGCCTTCGGCGGCATCCGCGCCCCGGGCTTCGAGGTCGCGCTCGCCGGGCTCGACGCCTTCGGCGGGCTGAAGCCGCGCAGCGTCCACATCGGCACGGCCCCGAGCCCGGCCCTGATGCATCTGCAGGCCAAGGTCGCGTCGGCCGCGCGATCGGCCGGGGTGGAGATCGAAAGCCGCAGGTTCGTGCCGCATGTCACGCTGGCCCGCCTGCGCCCGGGCGAGGTCGATCGACCCCGGCTGGGGCAGGCGCTGGCCTTGCGGGGCGGCTATGCCGCGCCGCGGTTCAGAGCCGCGGATTTCCGGCTCTATCGCTCATGGCTGGGGGGCGGCGGCTCCTCCTACGAGGAGCTCGCGCGCTACGAGTTGAGCTGAGGCGCTACCAGCGCAGCGGCTGCGACGCTTCGTGCTCGACATCGGCGCGGGTGATGCCGATGTCCTGCAGCAGCCGGTCGTCCATTTCGGCCAGCGTCTGCCGCTCGCGATAGGCGGCGTCCAGCCGCACCAGACGCGCCACGATTCCCGGGCGCATCACGCGCGGCCACGTCCACGTCGAAACGGGGTGCGAAGCAGGGGTTGCAGCGGCGGATCTCATCACAGGCTCCATCACGATCAGTTAGGTTCAGTCCCATCTGGATCAGAACGCTTGATATATGATCCGAACCGGAGCATTATGAAAACGAAAGTTTGTCGCCTCTAGCATCACGGATCTTGATACATGACGCGCAATCTCGACCTCACCGCCCTGCGCTCCTTCGTCACCGTTGCCGATGCCGGTGGGGTGACGCGCGCGGCGGGGCTGCTCAACCTCACCCAGTCGGCGGTGTCGATGCAGCTCAAGCGGCTCGAGGAATCGCTCAGCCAGCCGCTGATCGACCGCTCGCAGCGCAGCGTGGCGCTGACCGCACAGGGCGAACAGCTGCTCGGCTATGCCCGGCGGATGGTCGAGCTGAACGACGAGGCCTGGGCGCGGCTGACCCATCCCGCCTTCGAGGGCGAGATCAGCCTCGGCGTGCCGCAGGACATCATGTATCCGCACATCCCCCGGGTGTTGCAGCGGTTCGCCCAGGAATTCCCGCGGGTTAGGGTGAACCTCCTGTCGGACTACACGGCCGAGTTGAAGCCGCGCTTCAACCGCGGCGAGCTCGACCTGATCCTGACCACCGAGGGCGGGCTCGACAAGCGGGGCGAGACCCTGGCGCGCGAGCCGCTGGTCTGGGTCGGCGCGGTGGGCGGACAGGCCTGGCGCACGCGGCCGCTGCGCTTCGGCTCCTCGACCCGCTGCCTGTTCCGCCGCCCGGCGATCGCGGCGCTCGACGGGGCGGGTCTGCCCTGGGAGCTGGCGGTCGAATCGATCTCCTGCTCGACGGTCGAGGTCAGTGTCACCGCCGATCTCGCGGTCTTCGTCCTGCTTGCCAGCTCCATCCCCGACCAGTGCGAGGAGGTGCGTCACGGCGGCGCCCTGCCCGAGCTGCCGGTCTACAGCGTCAACATGTATGTGGGCGACGGCCCGCGGCGGGCGCTGGCCGAGCAGCTCGGCAACCTTCTGCGCCAGGCCTATGGCTGCACGGCGCGGCTGGCGGCGGAATAGCACGAACCGGGGCTCCGGTCTCCTCCCGGCCGGCGCGTCATACGAGCTCCGCTTGCCTGTTTCGCGGATTTGTCCGTCGACAAATCCGCGCGCGCCAGCCTGCCCGTCGTGCCGTAGGCACGCCTTCGGCGTGACGTCAGGCGCGGTAAACCGCGCCGCCCAGGCAGGCGCGCGCGGATTACCGAGCGACGGCGATGCCCAGCACCCCTCGGCTTCCGCGCTCACGCGCTCCAGCCGACGAACCCACGCGACGCAGTGCGTCGCAACGGCGGGTTCGGGAGGAAGGCGGCGCGCGCGACGCAATCATCCCGGCCGGCGCGTCACCCGGTCACGCGCACCACCACCTTTCCGGTCGCCCGTCGCTGGCGCAGCAGGTCCAGCCCCGCCTCTGCCTCCTCGAGCGGCACGACATGGCTCACATGCGGGTGCAGCCGGCCCTGCCCGTGAAAGGCGAAGAGCGCCGCAATGCTGTCGGCGACGATCCGCGGCTGCGTCTGCGCCAGCCCGCCCCAGTAGACCCCGAAGACCGAGAGGTTCTTCACCAGCAGGATATTGGCGGGGATCTGCGGCACCGTCCCGGCGGCAAAGCCGATCGGCACCAGCCGCGCGCCGGGGTTGCAGGCGCGCAGCGCCGCCTCGAAGCCCGCGCCGCCCACCGGATCATAGACCACGTCCGCGCCTCCCAGCGCGCGAACCCGCGCGCGGATGTCGTCCCCGGCGTCGACCAGGTGATCGGCCCCCGCCGCCCGGGCGACCGCGAGCTTCTCCGCGCCGCGGGCGACGGCGATCACCTCCGCCCCCATCGCCTTGCCGATCTCCACCGCGGTCAGCCCCACCCCGCCCGCTGCGCCGAGCACCAGCAACCGCTCGCCGGTGCGCAGCCGCGCCCGCTCGGCCAGCGCGATATGGCTGGTGCCGTAGGCAATCAGGAACCCGGCGACCTCGGTGTCGGTCATGCTCTCGGGCGCCGGCGTGCAGCGCTCGGGCGGAAGGCTCAGGTATTCGGCCAGCCCCCCGCTTCCGCAGAAGGCGGCCACCCGCGTTCCGGGCCGCGGCGCGGAGACACCCTCTCCGAGCGCCTCCACCGTACCGCAGACCTCGAGCCCGGGCGTGAACGGAACGGCCTGCCGCTCCTGGTAGCGGCCCTCCACCATCAGCGTGTCGGCGAAGTTCAGCCCGCAGGCATGCACCCGCAGCAGCACCTCGCCCGGACCAGGCCGCGGCCTCGGCAGCTCTACCGCGACCATCGGCCGCCCAAGCTCCGTCACCTGCATGGCGCGCATCGCATTCCCTCCTCCGTCCGCTCCGACTATGCGGCTCCGGCGGGCCCGCATCCAGCGGCGTGTCGGGCGGGAACCGGTTCGGGCCGGCGGCGTTTTGCAGCATGTTTTACGACGAGTTCATCTCGGGCCTCACCCTGCCGCTGCCCATCGTAAGCGCACGGCTGCGGGGCGCGGCCCTGCTCTGCGGCCTGATCGGCTTCGAGCGCGAGGCGGCCTCCCTGCGCTCCGCCGGGCTGCGCACCCACATGACCATCGGCGTCGCGGCGGCGACCTTCGCCCTCGTCACCGTCCACATCGTCGAGATGTACGCCGACCGGCCGGACACCATCCGCATGGACCCGCTCCGTCTCGTCGAGGCGACGACCGCGGGCGTCACCTTCCTCGCGGCCGGCATGATCTTCCCGAGCAAGGGCGAGGTGCGGAACCTGACGACGGGTGCCGGCATGTGGCTGGCCGCGGCCATCGGCCTCGCCGCCGGCCTAGGCCTCTGGCCGATCGCTGTCCTCGCCGCGACCCTGGCGCTGCTGATCGTGGGGCCTCTCCGCCCGCTCGTGCATGTCGCGAGCCGCGAGAATGTCGGCAAGGATCAGTATGAATCCGCCCTGCGTTGATCGTCCCGGCCTGTTCGTTACCCGACATCTGGTGTCAGATTCGTCCCCGGCAGGCCTTGCCACCAGATGTTGTTGCGCGACAGGTTGTTGTGCTCCCAACTCCTAACAGAAGTTTCCGTCAGGTTAACGCGACGCGCGATCTCCCTTTATTTCAAGTGGTTACCCGGATTCTCGCGCGCGAGCACCCGGCGCCGCCACCCGAGCGTGCACCCTGCATGGGTGAGTGTCGTTGCCTTTTGCTGCGACTGCATCTAAGGGCGGCGGCAATCCCCAAGGAAAAATCGTATGGACCTCAGGAATATCGCGATCATCGCGCATGTCGACCATGGTAAGACCACGCTGGTCGATCAGCTTCTCAAGCAGTCGGGCACCTTCCGCGAGAACCAGGCGATGGTCGAGCGCGCGATGGATTCGAACGACCTGGAGCGCGAGCGCGGCATTACCATTCTCGCCAAGGCCACCTCTGTCGAATGGCGGAGCCACCGGATCAACATCGTGGACACGCCCGGCCACGCCGACTTCGGCGGCGAGGTCGAGCGCATCCTCGGCATGGTCGATGGCGTGGTCCTGCTGGTCGACGCCGCCGAAGGTCCGATGCCGCAGACCAAGTTCGTGCTCTCCAAGGCGCTGCGCCTCGGCCTGCGCCCCATCGTGGTGCTGAACAAGGTCGACCGCCCCGACGCCGAGCCCGACCGGGCGCTCGACGAGGTGTTCGACCTGTTCGTGACGCTGGACGCGACCTCGGAACAGCTCGACTTCCCGATCCTCTACGCCTCGGGGCGCAGCGGATGGGCCGATGACACACTCGATGGCTCGCGCAAGGATCTCTCGGCACTCTACGCCAAGATCCTGGCGCATGTGCCCGCCCCGAAGCAGATCGCCCGGCGCGACGAGCCCTTTGCGATGCTGGTCACGACGCTTGCGGCCGATCCCTTCCTCGGGCGGCTGCTGATGGGCAGGATCGAGGCCGGGCGGGTCAAGACCGGCCAGACAGTGAAGGCGATGTCGCGCGAGGGTGAGGAGATCGAGCGTTTCCGCGTCTCGCGCGTGCTCGCCTTTCGCGGCCTGTCGCGCCAGCCGATCGACAGCGCCGAGGCCGGCGACATCGTCAGCCTGTCGGGCATGTCGAAGGCGACGGTCGCCGACACGATCGCGGACCTCTCCGTAGACGAGGCAATCCCCGCCCAGCCGATCGACCCGCCGACGATCTCGGTGACCTTCGGGATCAACGACAGCCCCCTCGCCGGCCGCGAGGGTGACAAGGTCCAGAGCCGCGTGATCCGCGAGCGCCTCTACCGCGAGGCCGAGACGAACGTGGCGATCCGGGTCAGCGACACGCCGGGCGGCGAGGCTTTCGAGGTGGCGGGGCGCGGCGAGCTGCAGCTCGGCGTGCTGATCGAGAACATGCGCCGCGAGGGATTCGAGCTGTCCGTCTCGCGCCCGCGGGTGCTGTTCCGCGAGGAGGACGGCCAGCGGCTGGAGCCGATCGAGGAGGTCACGGTCGATGTGGACGAGGAATTCTCCGGCGTCGTCGTCGACAAGCTGAGCCAGCGCAAGGGCGAGCTGGTCGAGATGCGCACCGGCACCGGGGGCAAGACCCGCATCGTGGCGCTGGTGCCGAGCCGCGGGCTCATCGGCTATCATGGCGAGTTCCTGACCGACACCCGCGGCACCGGCGTTCTGAACCGGGTCTTCCACGACTGGGCGCCGCACAAGGGGGCGATCCCAGGCCGGCGCAACGGCGTGCTGATCTCGATGGAGGACGGCACCAGCGTCGCCTATGCCCTTTTCAATCTCGAGGACCGCGGCAAGTTCTTCATCGGCGCCGGCGAGCAGGTCTATTCGGGCATGATCCTCGGCGAGCACAGCCGTGACAACGACCTTGAGGTGAACCCGCTCAAGGGCAAGAAGCTGACCAACATCCGGGCCTCCGGCAAGGACGAGGCGGTGGTCCTGACGACCCCGACACGGCTGACGCTCGAGCAGGCCATCGCCTATGTGGACGATGACGAACTCGTCGAGGTGACCCCGAAGGCCATCCGCCTGCGCAAGCGGTCGCTCGATCCGCACGAGCGCAAGCGCATGGCTCGCCAGACTGCATCCTGAGGGCGAGCAGGGTTAGCCTCCGTAAACCGAAGCTTGACATTCGCATTCTGCAAAATGGTTTGCAAATCGTATGTGAGTCGCCTTTGCGGTTTTGCATCGGCGCTGTTACTCGCCCTAAGATTGTGGTAGCTTTGGGCTTGATCCGGCGAGCAATACCCCTGATTGAGCGGGGATCGCTGTCGACAGCCATGGCTTGCGAAGTTGGCACGGATCATGCTTGAGAGATTGCGGTGACAATGTTTATTGCGGAGCAGCGAGTATGAAACATCCCGTAGACGTGCATGTCGGGCGGCGTGTCCGGCACCGTCGTTGGATGGTGGGTATGACCCAGCAGCAGCTGGGAGACATCGTCGGCATCAAGTTCCAGCAGATCCAGAAGTACGAGACCGGCATGAACCGGATCTCGGCCTCGCGGCTCTGGGACATCGCCCAGGCGCTCGGTGTCAGCATCAGCTTCTTCTTCGAGGGTTTCGGGGGCGAGGAAGGCGTGGTCGAGATGGCCAGCGTTGCCGCCGAGGGCCAGCGCGGCGATCTGCTCGCCGACAAGGAAGCGCTGGAGCTTGTGCGGTCTTACTACGCGATCCCCGAGGCGCAGCGGCGCCGGCTGTTCGACCTGGCGCGCGTCCTCAGCGACGTCGCCTGACGGCATGCCTTGACCGCGCGGGCCGGATGGCGGAAACGCCGGTCCGGAAACCGCAGGTCAAGGGCGAGGTCGAGGCATGGGGGTAGCGCCTGAACTGCAGCAAGCGCTCTGGGGAACTGCCTGCGACCTCGCCGATACTGCGGCGAGACGATGCCTGCCGCTGTTTCGCAGCAGGGGTCTCGCCGCCGACAACAAGGCCTCGTCGGGATTTGATCCCGTAACGGCAGCAGATCGCGACGCCGAGGGGGCGATGCGCGATCGGCTGGCGGAGCTTCGGCCGCAGGATGCGGTTCTCGGCGAGGAATACGGTCTGCGGCCCGGCACTTCGGGCCTGACCTGGGTGCTCGATCCGATCGACGGCACCCGCGCCTTCATCAGTGGCGCGCCCACCTGGGGCATATTGATCGGGCTCGACGCGGGCGAAGGGCCGGTGCTGGGGGTGGTGGACCAGCCCTTCACCCGCGAGCGGTTCATCGGGGGGTGGGGCCGCGCCGAGTATCATCGAGACGGGAGCACGACCGCAATGAGGGTGCGGCCCTGCTCCCGGCTCGAGGATGCGGTGCTCTACACGACGCGGCCGGAGGTCGGCAGTCCGCTCGAACGCGAGGGGTTCGAAGCGGTCCGCGACCGGGTGAAGCTGACCCGCTACGGGTTCGACTGCTATGCCTATGCGATGGTGGCGCTGGGGCAGGTCGACCTGGTGATCGAGGCGGAGCTGCACACCTATGACATCCAGGGCCCGCAGGCGGTGATCGAGGCGGCGGGGGGCGTCGTCACCAACTGGCGGGGCGGCCCGGCCCATGGTGGGGGCAGGGTGCTCGCGGCCGGCGATCCGCGGGTGCATGCGGCGGCGCTGGAGATACTGTCGGGCGTGCCGGGCTGAGGGGACCGGCACGCCGGGTAGGGTCTGCGCGCGCACGGGGTGGGCACGCGTGCCCATTTTTCAAGCCCTTGATTTCAAATGATGATTAGAGACAGGTAAGCATTAGGAAAGCTGTGTTAACGCTGGCGTCGGGGTGGCGCCGGCGTTTCACGGCCCGCCAGCGCGGTCGAGGAAGGCGTCCACATGCCGCCAGACCAGCGCCTGGGTGGCGTCGTTCTCCATGAAGATCTCGTGCTTGGCATTGGGCAGCACGACCAGCTCGCCCCGCTCCATGCGCCCCATCTGGCCGCGGATCACGCTGGCCGAGACCACGGTCTCGTCGCTGCCAAGGAAGGTCATCACCGGCACGCGCGGCAGGGGCGCGACGTAGAGGCGCGCCATCTCTTCCAGCGCCGCATAGGTCCAGTGGATGCTGGGGCCTGCCAGCGCCAGTTCCGGATGGGCGGTGATCTGCTCCACCATCCACGCGTAGCGCCCGCGGTCGGATGTGAGCGCATTGGCATCGAAGCTGACAGCGAGCGTGGACGGTTCCGAATAGGCGCCGGGCATCAGCCGTCCCCCCAGCCCGATCCCGCGTGCCATCCGGGTCATGTACTGGGTGAGGCCGCGGGTCGCGGTGCCCATCTGCAGGTGCCACATCGGCGCCGACATGACGGCGCCGGCAAGATCGCCGCGTTCGAGCAGCGCCCGGAGCGCGATGGTGCCCCCCATGGAATGGGCGAAGAGCCAGCGCGGCCGCGGCAGATCGAGCGCATCGGCGAGCGCCAGCATGGCGGTGACATCGTGCTGGTAGTGGCGGAAATCGGTGACATGGCCGAGGCGGGGACGCAGCGCGTCCCGGTCTGACAGGCCCTGGCCACGCCAGTCGGCCACCAGCACGGACAGGCCGCGCGCCATGAGTTCGGCCGCCATGGGACCGTATTTCTCGGCGTATTCGGCCCGGCCGGTGAAGATGACCGCGGTGCCGCGCGTCCCGCCCGTCCATGCCACGGCCCGGATGCGAAGCCCGTCGGCGGTGGTCAGCCAGAAGGCACGCGCGCCCTCCGGTGCGCCGGCCACGGCCGCGTGGAAGGGGGCGTCGGGGATCATGCCGGGGCCTGCCGGCCCGTTACCGCAGGATCGACCCGAGCCGCATGGCGAGCCCCATGTCGCCCTCGACCCGAAGCTTGCCGCTCATGAATGCGGCGGTGGGGTCGAGATCGCCGGCCAGAAGGCTCTCGAAGGTCTCGCGGCTGGCGCCGAGCACGCAGTCCGCGTCGCCGTCGTCGATGCGCGCCCCGGTGTCGTCGATGCGCACCGAGCCCTCGCCCTCGATCTCGAACTTTACCGAGCCGCCGATTCCCTCGCCTTCAAGCCGCTTGTTCAGGGCGTCGACCGCGCCGGTCAGGATGTCGCTCATCAAAACTCTCCGTTTGCGGGCATGTGCCCCTCGATTTCCTCGATCCGATGACTAATCTAACCATCATGACAGCCTGGCAAAAGCACCTCGCCTTTCTCGCCGTCGTGGCCGGCCTGCCGCTCGCGGCAGCCTCGGGCGCGTTGGGGCAGGATGCGCCGGCGCAGGGTTCGAGCCCAGGTGAGCGCATCGAGACGCTGCTCGCCGAGCTGGCGGAGCCCGGCCGGGCCGACTGGGAGCGCGTCGAGGCCGAGATCATCCGGACCTGGGCGCGATCGGGTTCCCCGTCGATGGATCTGCTGCTTCGGCGCGGCAACGAAGCGATGGAGAACGAGAACCTCGAGCAGGCGCTCGAGCATCTCAGTGCCCTCGTCGACCACGCGCCCGAGTTCGCCGAGGGCTGGAACGCGCGCGCCACCGCCTATTTCCTGCTGGGCGAGTATCGCCTGTCCATAGCCGATATCGAACGCACGCTCATGCTCAACCCCAATCATTTTGGCGCCCTGGCCGGGCTCGGCTACATGTTCGACCAGATGGGCGATCCGGTGATGGCGCTGGAGGCGCTGCGCGCGGCCGAGGCACTGAACCCCAACCGCGAGAATGTGAGCCGCACCATCGAGCGCATCGAGCGGCAGGTTGGCGTGGCCGAGCTCTGACGGGTTCGGGCCGCGGGAGAGGGATGCATGGCGCTTGACGGCCCCGCCCGGGTGACGGCCGTCCTCGGCCCGACCAACACCGGCAAGACCCATTACGCGATCGATCGGATGCTCGGGCATCGCACCGGGGTGATCGGCCTGCCGTTGCGGCTGCTGGCGCGCGAGGTCTATGACCGGATCGTGGCCCTGCGCGGGCCCTCGGTGGTGGCGCTCGTCACCGGCGAGGAGCGGATCGTGCCGCCCCGCGCCGCCTGGTGGGTCTGCACCGTCGAGGCGATGCCGCTCGATCTGATGCCCGAGTTCGTGGCGGTGGACGAGATCCAGCTCTGCGCCGATCCGGACCGCGGGCATGTCTTCACCCAGCGGCTGCTGAATGCGCGCGGGCTGTCCGAGACGCTGCTGCTCGGCTCGGACACGATGCGCGGTCCGATCGCGCATCTGATCCCCGGGGCGCAGTTCCTGAAGCGCGAGCGCTTCTCGAAGCTGACCTACACGGGGCCGCGCAAGATCAGCCGGATGCCGGCGCGCAGTGCGGTGGTGGGGTTCTCGGTCGACGACGTCTATGCGATCGCCGAGCTGATCCGCCGGCAGAAGGGCGGGGCGGCCGTGGTCATGGGGGCGCTGTCGCCCCGGACCCGCAACGCCCAGGTCGAGCTCTACCAGAACGGCGATGTCGATTATCTGGTAGCGACGGATGCGATCGGAATGGGGCTGAACCTCGACATCGCGCATGTGGCGTTCTCGGGCGTGGTGAAGTTCGACGGGCGCCGCCACCGGCATCTGGCGCCGAACGAGCTGGCGCAGATCGCCGGGCGGGCGGGACGGTTCACCACCGACGGGACGTTCGGGGTGACGGGCGATGTCTCGCCGCTCGACCCCGAGGTGATCGAGGCGATCGAGGGCAGCCGGTTCGCGCCGCTGCGGAAGCTGCAGTGGCGCAACGACCGGCTGGAGTTCGGCTCACCCGAGGCGCTGGTCGCGAGTCTAGAGGCCGGGTCCGAGCGGCCAGAGCTGGTGCGGGCGCGCGAGGCCGACGATCTGGCGACCCTGCGGGCGCTGGCCGAGGTGCCGGAGGTTCGCGCGCGGCTGGCGGGCGGGGCGGATGTGCGGCTGCTCTGGGACGTCTGCCAGATCCCGGACTATCGCAAGGTGGCGATGAACGCGCATGTGACGCTGTGCACGCGGCTTTTCGGCTTCCTGCACGGGGGCGGGCGGGTGCCGCGGGACTGGCTGGCGGGGCAGGTCGCGCGCATCGACCGGACCGACGGCGACATTGACGCCTTGTCAAAGCGATTGGCGTATATCCGCACATGGACCTATGTGGCGCAGCGCCGGGGCTGGATCGATGATGCGGACCATTGGCGCGGCGAGACCCGTGCGGTAGAAGACCGGCTGTCGGACGCGCTGCATGCGCGGCTGACGCAGCGTTTCGTGGACCGCCGCACCTCGGTCCTGATGCGCCGGCTGAAGCAGAGGGAGAGCCTGGTGGCCAATGTGACGGAGACCGGCGAGGTCTCGATCGACGACCAGTTCATCGGACGGCTGGAGGGATTCCGGTTCCGGCTCGACCCCTCCGCCGACCCCGAGCAGGTCCCGGTGCTGCGCGCCGCCGCGGTGGCCGCACTGGCACCGGTGCTGTCGCTGCGCGCGGACCGGTTCTACAATGCGCCCGACACCGAGATCGACGTGACCGAGCAGGGCGGGTTGATGTGGGGCGAGCATGCCGTCGGGCGGCTGGCGCCGGGCAACGAGGTCCTGTCGCCGCAGATCCATCCCTTCGTGGACGAGGACGTGGCACCGGAGGTGGTCGAGAAGATCCGCCGGCGGCTCGGGCACTGGATCGACCGGCGGGTGGCGGCGCTCTTCCAGCCGCTGATCGCGCTGCGCGACGACGAGGCGCTGACCGGCATGGCGCGCGGCATCGCCTACCGGCTGGTCGAGGCGCTGGGCGTGGCGCCGCGGGCCGAGATGGCCGACGAGGTCAAGGGGCTGGACCAGGAGAGCCGGGCGAGCCTGCGCAAGCACGGCGTGCGCTTCGGGCAGTACACGGTGTTCATGCCGCTGATGCTGAAACCCGCACCGACGCGGCTGAGGCTGGTGCTCTGGTCGCTGAAGGAGGGCTTCGAGGTCTTCCCCGAGGCGCCGCCGCCGGGGCTGGTCACGGTGCCGGCGGTGCCGGATGCGCCGGGCGGATATTATGCGCGCGCGGGGTACCGGCGCGCGGGCGACCGGGCGATCCGTATCGATATGCTGGAGCGTCTGGCGGACATGATCCGGCCGCTGGATGCGCGGACGGGCTTCGAGGCGGGTGCCGACATGCTGTCGATCACCGGGCTGACGCTGGAGCAGTTCGCGAAGCTGATGCAGGGGCTCGGCTACGATTTCCAGACCGGGACGCGGCCAAAGACGCGGGCGGCGAAGCCGGCGCGGGTCGAGGCCTCAGCGGCGGTCGCAGAGGATGCGCCGGGGGCGGAGCAGGACGGACCGGTGGCCGCAGAGGATGTGCCGGCGGAGACGACGTCGGTGGAGGATGCCTCTGCCGTAGAGGTGGCGGCGGAGACGAGCGAGGCGGCGCCGGAGACCGTGCCTGCTGAGGCGGCACCGGAGGTAGCGTCGGAGGAGGGGCCGGAGATCACGCCGGAGGCGGGGCTGGCTGCCGAGGAGGCGCTGGGCGAGGCGGCTGAGGAGGCATCGGCCGAGGTGGCTGAGGAGGCTCCGGCGGAGGCGGCCGAGGCGGAGCTCGAGACCTATTACATCTTCACGCGAAGCCCGCGGCGGCGTCCCGAGCGTGGGCGGCCGGACGAGGCGCGGCGCGACGAGCGCAAGGGCGGGCGGCAGGGCAAGCCCGAACGTCGCGCCGGCGGCGGCAGCCCGGGGCCGCAGGGTCAGAAGGGCAAGAAGGGCAAGGGGGGACCGAAGCCGGAGGGCCGTCGCGAGGCGCCGCTCACGGCGCGGCCGCCGCGACCCGAAAAGCCGATCGACCCCGACAATCCCTTTGCGGCGCTGATGGCGCTGAAGACGCGGAGCTGACGCCCGACTTGTCCGACGCGCCGGCGACGATCCGATTGGACAAGTGGCTGTGGCAGGCGCGGTTCGTGAAGACGCGGGCGCGCGCCGCCGCACTGGTCGAATCGGGCGCGGTGCGGGTCAACGCCGTGCGCGTGCTGAAGCCGGCAAGCCCTATCCGGGTCGGCGACGGGCTGAGCTTTGCGCTGGACGGAAATGTTCGTGTTCTGCGGATCCGCGCACTTGGCATTCGCCGCGGGCCCGCTCCCGAAGCACGAATGCTCTACGCCGACCTCGAGGGCGGGGATGCCGCGGCCGGGGACCTTGAACACCGCGGGGAGGCTGGTAAATAGCCCTGCAGCGGAGTGTGACAGGCTTTGCGGACAGAGCTGAACGATCGAGGCTTCCGCCATGACCTATGTGGTTACCGACAACTGCATCGCCTGCAAATATACGGACTGCGTCGAGGTCTGCCCCGTGGACTGTTTCTACGAGGGCGAGAACATGCTGGTGATCCATCCCGACGAATGCATCGACTGCGGCGTCTGCGAGCCAGAATGCCCGGCGGATGCAATCCGGCCCGATACCGAGCCGGACATGGAGAAATGGGTCGAGTTCAACCGAAAATACTCCGAGGCCTGGCCGGTTCTGGTGACCAAGCGCGCCCCGCTGCCCGAGGCGGAGGAGCGAGACGGCGAGACGGGCAAGCTGGAGAAGTACTTCTCGGAAGCCGCCGGCGAAGGCGGCTGACGGCGGGGCGTTCGAACCGGCAAGGTCCCGTCGCCGGTCAGTGCGCACATGGGGCCACCAAGGACTGGGCGTGTACCCTCCGGTGGGCCGCCCTTTCATTTCCGGACTCTTCGTGCTATATAATTACTACAACGAATGTCCGGGGAACGGGCCGTGACGCAAACGGTCCAGCTAGCCTGCTTACACGAGGGTCTCTGTGCAGGGTGCTTGCGCGCTCCGCTGAGGCTTAGGCAGCGCCGATATGTTCCGGGTGGTCAGAAGGGTTAGACGCACAATATGAGCAAGAGCAAGAAGCCGGCGGAATTCCGTCCGAATGACTTTGTTGTCTATCCTGCCCATGGGGTGGGTCGAATCATGTCCATCGACGAACAGGAAGTCGCTGGCATCTCCATGGAGATGTTCGTGATCTCGTTCGAGAAGGACAAGATGACGCTCCGCGTTCCCACTGCAAAGGCCAGCTCGGTCGGCATGCGGCCGCTGTCTTCGGCCGATATCGTCGAGCGTGCGCTCGAGACGCTCAAGGGCCGTGCCCGGGTCAAGCGCGCGATGTGGTCGCGCCGGGCCCAGGAGTACGAGCAGAAGATCAACTCCGGCGACCTGATCTCGATCGCCGAGGTGGTGCGCGACCTGCACCGCAGCGACGATCAGCGCGAACAGTCGTATTCCGAGCGGCAGCTCTACGAGGCTGCGCTGGAGCGGCTGACCCGCGAGGTTGCTGCCGTTAACGGCATCGAGGAGGCGAGCGCACAGCAGCACGTCGACCAGGTGCTCGGCGGTCGCGTCGCGGCCTGAGCGATCTGACAGAAATACTAGAAAAACGCCGCCGGGTGGCCCCCGGCGGCGTTTTTGCGTCAGCATGTCCAAAGCTCGTCCGCGGCTAGGCGGCTCACATCTCCTGCTCGACGTCCTGAGCGGTGTCGGTGATCGCCTGGCCGCCCTGCTGGACGTCCTGTCCAAGCCCCTGGAAGGTATTGCAGGCGGCAAGCAGGCCCAAAAGGCCGAAGGCGAGAATAGCAGCACGCATAGCGGTTCTCCTGTCTGTCGTTTTATCCGTCATTTAACGCTTGGCGGCGGCGAAGGTTGCGGCCGGCTTGCTCCGCCCGGCTTTTCCGGGCAAATCAGCCGGCGATGACCCCCGGTGCCCGAATTTCCGCCGCGATGGCGCTGCTCGATGCCATCCTCGCCGGCGAGCCTGGCGAGCGGGCGCTGACGCGCTGGGCGCGGGCGAGCCGCTTCGCCGGATCGAAGGACCGCGCCGCCGTGCGCGACCTGGTGTTCGACGGGCTGCGCCGGCGGCGCTCGCTGGCCTGGGCGGGCGGGGCGGAGACCGGCCGCGGGATCCTGCTCGCGCAGCAGGCCGCCGAGGGTGCCGATCTCGATGCGCTCTTCACCGGCGAGGGGTTCGATCCCGCGCCGCCGGACGAGGCTGAACGGGCGCGGCTGGCGCGCGGGCTGGTGGATGCGCCCGACCCGGTGCGGCTCGACTATCCCGACTTCCTCGACGCGCCATTGCGCGCAGCGCTGGGGGCCGATTTCGAGGCGATCCTGATCGAGATGCAGCGCCGCGCGCCGCTGGATCTGCGGGTCAACACGCTGAAGACCAATCTCAACGCCGCCATGGTGGTTCTGGCGCGCGACGGCGTGCAGGCGGAGGTCCTGCCGCAGGTCGCCAATGCGCTGCGGGTTGCGGACAATCCGCGGCTGGTGAACGCGAGCCGCGCCTATACCCAGGGGATGGTCGAGCTGCAGGACGTCTCCAGCCAGCGCGCCGCCGCAATCGCGGCAGCCGAGCCGGGGATGACCGTGCTCGACTATTGCGCCGGCGGCGGCGGCAAGACGCTGGCGATGGCCGCCACGATGCGCGCCCGCGGCCGGCTGATGGCCTGGGACGTCAATCCCCGGCGCATGGCCGATCTGCCCGAGCGCGCGCGCCGCGCCGGGGCGCCGATCGCCATCCTGAGCGAGGCCGAGCGGCGGGGGCTCGGGCCGGTCTGCGATCTGGTGCTGGTCGATGCGCCCTGTTCGGGGTCCGGGGCTTGGCGGCGCAAGCCCGAGGGCAAGTGGCGGCTGACGGCGGAGGAGCTGGCGAGCTATCCGCCGCTGCAGGACGGCATCCTCGACAGCGCCATCGCGCATGTGCGCCCCGGAGGCCGGCTGGTCTATGCGACCTGCTCGCTGTTCCGGTCCGAGAACGAGGAGCGCCGGGCGGCCTTTCTCGCACGCCATCCGGGCTGGGCGCCCGAGGCCGAGGAGCGCATGAGCCCGCTCGACGGCGGCGACGGGTTCTATGTGGCGGCCTTCCGCGCGCCGCAGGGCTGAGCGTACAACCGCATGCAGAATTTACCCACCGGCAACATAACCGGTGGTTGAACGGTACGGATTGGGCTAGGCTTGCCCGAGGCCGGAACCGACCCATGCGTCAGCTCAATTCATCTTCCCCTTCCGAGAGTCCGGGCGACCTGCGCGCCGGGGCCGCGCTTGCGTCCGGCGGCGCGCTGCTGCTCGGGCTGATGCTTGTCCGCGGCTGGCCGGCGCCGACCGCGATCCCGGTGGCAATCGCCGTGGCGCTGATCGTCTTCGGCGCCTTCCTGCTGGCGCTGTCGCTGGCGACGCGGATCCGGCAGGGTCGCGGCCCGATGGCGCCCTTCGACGGCCATCTCGAGCCGGTCTTCCTGACCGACCGCGCAGGTCGGGTGCTGGCGCGCAATGCCGCTGCGCCGCGCCGGAGCTTTCTCGAGGCCTGGCTGCCGGACGCCGACGCGGCCCTCTACCGGCTCGCCCGCGAGGCGCGGACCAACGGCGTGGCCGTGGCAAGCGCCGCTGATGGCAGCCGCCGGGTGGTCGCGACCTGCTGGGGGCGGCGGCGTCTGCTGTGGCGCATCGAGCGGATGCCAAGCGGAGGGGCCGCGGGCGACCTTCCGGACCTGCGGCTTCCCTGGCTGCGCATCGACGCGGGCGGCGCGGTGCGAGCCGCGAATCCGGCGGCGACGGCGCTGCTCGGGGCGCATCCCGACCGGCTCGAGGAGATGATTGCCGATCTGCCGCTGCGCCCCGGCGGCGTGCACATGCTCGCCGCCTCCAGCACGGCGGTGCGGGCGGTCGTCCACGAGGCCGAGGACGGGATGCGCGACCTCCTGTTCGTGCCGCTCGGCGATGCCGAGATCGCCGGTCTGGTGCCCGATGCCTTCCTGGAGGAGCTTCCCGTGGCGCTTGCCCGGCTGGAAACCGACGGGCAGCTCGTCTACGCCAACGGCGCGGCCCGGATGCTGCTCGGTGAGCGGATCGAGCCGGGGGTGAAGATCACCGAGCTGATCGAGGGCCTTGGCCGGCCGATCGCGGAGCGGCTGGCGGATACGGCGCGCGGGCGCGCGCTCGGGCGGTCGGAGGTGGCGCGGGGCACGGCCGGCGGGCAGGAGATCTTCCTGCAGGTGGCCTTTACCCGCACGGTGCTCGACGGCAGGCCCTCGGTGCTGGCCGTGCTCGCCGATGCGACCGAGCTGAAGACGCTGGAAGCGCAGTTCGTGCAGAGCCAGAAGATGCAGGCGGTCGGCCAGCTGGCGGGCGGCGTCGCGCATGACTTCAACAACCTGCTGACCGCGATCAACGGGCATTGCGACCTGCTGCTCATGCGTCACGACGTGGCGGACGTGGAGCATGGCGATCTGATGCAGATCCGCCAGAACGCCAACCGCGCCGCGGCGCTGGTCCGCCAGCTGCTGGCCTTCTCGCGCAAACAGACGCTGCGGCCGACGGTCATCAACCTGCAGGACACGCTCAGTGAGCTGACGCATCTGCTGAACCGCCTGCTGACCGAGCGGGTGACGCTCCGGATCGAGCACGGGCCGGACCTGCGGCCGGTTCGGGTGGACGAGCGGCAGTTCGAGCAGGTGATCATGAACCTGGTGGTCAACGCCCGCGATGCCATGCCGCGCGGCGGCGAGGTGCGCATCACCACACAGAGCCTGCAGCTTGAGCGCGACCTGCACCGAGACCGCGCGGTGATCCTGAAGGGCGACTACGTGGTGATCGAGGTCGCCGACAGCGGCACCGGCATCCCCGAGGGCAAGCTCAACAAGATCTTCGAGCCGTTCTACACCACCAAGCAGGTGGGCGAGGGCACCGGGCTCGGCCTGTCGACGGCCTATGGCATCATCAAGCAGACGGGCGGCTTCATCTTCGCTGAAAGCCCGCCGGGCAAGGGTGCGGTCTTCACCATCTACCTGCCGGCCTACGAGACCTCCGGGCTGGCGCCCGCGCCCGAGCCGGAGGTGCGCCGGCCGCGGGACCTGTCGGGCCGGGGGCTGGTGATGCTGGTCGAGGACGAGGACGCGGTGCGCTCATTCGCTGCCCGCGCGCTGCAGCTGCGCGGCTATACGGTGATCGAGGCGGCCTCGGGCGAGGAGGCGCTGGAGATCCTCAAGGACGCGAACCTGCATATCGACATCATGGTCTCGGACGTGATCATGCCGGGCCTCGACGGCCCCGGCTGGGTGCGCGAGGCCCGCAAGGCGCGGCCCGACACCAAGGTGATCTTCGTCTCCGGCTATGCCGAGGACGCCTTTGCCGGCGGCGACGGGGGCATCCCGAATTCCGCCTTCCTGCCGAAGCCCTTTACCCTGCCCGAACTGACGCAGAAGGTGAAGGAGATGCTGGACGCCTGAGCGTGCGGGCGGTTTCCTGCGGAACGGTTAACCGATCTGAAGATTTGCGGCATTATGTATCAAAAGCACCAAGAGCCCTGATCGCGCTAACCCCCTGACCCTGCTAAACTTCCCCTGCGATGCAGGACAAGACCATCAACCGCGCCCTCCAATATCTCCATTCGGAGTGCATGAACGGCCGCGCCGAGGGGAAGGACCTGGTGCTCGCGCTGATGCGGCTCAGGGGCGTTGAGCCGACGTTCCGCAAGCTCGGGCCGAAGATAGGGTCGCGGCGGGCGCAGAGGCTCGCACGGCTGCGACAGGAAGCCGTGGAGGCGGGGTTCAGGCGGGAGTGAGTGCCTGCACGACGCTCGGGCGCTCGCTGGCGCGAGTGAACATCTCTATCATGCGCAAGCCCGCGGATTCAGAAACTACCTTCGCCAAGACGTCGAAGGTCCCCGCCATGGTGTCCTCAAGGACAACGAACAGCCCGCAGTCGCTCTCTAGCTCGTCGTGGAGAGATTGTTCTTCGAACGTTCTTCTGCTAATCTCTGTCAACAGAAGGTTACGATGAGCATCAAGGCAAACGGAGAAATCTTCGTCCATGGCTGAGCCTGTCAAGCTGCATCCGAAAATCCGCGAGCGAAAGGAAGCTCGCATCTCTGCGTCAGCGCTGGCGGAGTATATAACCGCCGCCCCAGATCGGCAAGACGAACTTCTGCATGATCAACGCTTTAAGAGCGGTTACGTTGCTCCCAAGCATCAGCAGGCGTTGAGCGTGATCCGCGCGTTTTGCTCTGACGTAAAGCGCGACTGGTCTAGGTATGAGAGGGGTCGAGATGCGTTGCTGGAAAAGTCGATAGGTGACAGTTTTAGCCCCTCGCAGCGCGAGGAAGCCGCACGCTGCGTCGAGACGCTTGACCTGTTCCGTCTCAGCGCAGGCAACGCGTTTGCTGTTCTCGGAACAGCGCTCTTTGACCCTCCGCCCTTCAACCTCATGACGATCAACCGGCTCCCGGTGTCGGTGGTACCAGATCTAATGGTGGGCTCCGGCATACCGATCGGCCAAGGTGAGAAGGCTGGGCTCATCTTCATACGAGTTCAGAAGCGGCCAAACCCGGACGAGTGCAAGACGGCAGAGAAGAGCGAAGAGCGCCGCGTCAAGCGGCGTGAAACGCTGGCCTACATGCTGGTGCTCGGCGATATGCTACTGAGGGCGAACGGCGTTCCCGACGCCTGCATAGACCGCAAACGCATTCGCGGTTGGGACGTTCGGTTGGGCGAGGAGGTACACTTCCCGTCCGACCGGGTGAGCCGTGAGCGCCGCATACAAGCGGCGTGCGGGCAGATTGCCCGACTGTGGGGCTCGATAGAGCCGAAGAGGGCCGACTTAGCTTAACCTCGCCTGTAATCTTCGCCATACCTGCCCGCACCGCTTGCGCAGCCATCCCCAGCGCACAAACGTTCTACGCGGGGGGATTGAGCATGCTGCGATCTATTAGGCTTGCGCTACAGCGCCGCCACAAGGCCGTCGTCACGGCCGAGGATTCTGGTCTGGCGATACGGCGCCCGCGGCGTCCAGATGGCCCGCCAAGCGGCGGAGAGCCCGCACCAGGACGAAGGGCAGCGGCGGCACTGGCAGGCGGTGGCGCGGATTGCGGCCCGTCGGCAAGCACAGGTCGAGGGGCTGGACACGGCTACGCGGTATGAGGTTGGGGATCGGTGGGCGCGGCGGAGCAGAAACGAACTGCTAGCTGCCCCCGATCGGCGTGGGCTTAGCTTGTTGCTGGCCAAAGGCGATTAGAGCCTTGCTCTGAAACTCAATTGAAAGCGATCCGTCCTTCACCTTAGTCGCCAAATACGGTGGCAACTTCTCGGGGAGGTAGACGATTCGCGCCCAAGCCCTGAAATCGGGTAATGCGGCCTCAGGGTAAGCTTGGATTTTCTGAGGGTTGGATAATGCCTGTGGAAAATACTCGGGGTAATTATGATCTGTTTCTATCCTCTCTCCGAATTTTTCCGCTAGACCGCGCTCTTTCCAGTGGCGGCCCCAATGTATTCCAACACTCCCATCCGGGACAAAGCTTGATCCAACGTCTGCCCCATTGCGAATTAGCGTGACGATAATATCGGCGGCCTCTTTGAAAACCGTGAAGTACCCCGGCGGTATGTCCCCGTAAGTAGCGGTGACGCGGTCGTGAAACTGCTTCCATGCATCTGGAATGACGGCGGGGTCATAGCCAAGGCTTGAATATATATACTCGCGAAGCCCGCGATGGGCGAGTTGCCTAAACGCGTCTAGCGCCTCCCTGCGCAAGTTTGGGCCGGCCTCGAACGCATAATACTCTAGAAATGCCATGCATGAGCTTGCAGGAAATGCGTAATGCGGTGTCCCAGAAACCTTAACCTCTAAAAAAATCTCGTCTGGTGCGACGCCTTGTTTGTTCAATAGATCAAGTATTTTAGTTTCGCGTGGGCGAATTAATCCTTCGGCCACGCCCTGAGTCACCTGAACTATTGCCTTCTGATCTACGCCACATAGCCGGGCTAGGCCGCGGCCAGTCAGATAAGGCGTGCCGTCACTTAGCACGCCCATCTCAATCCCATTGACCTCTCTCTCCTGCCGAACAACCAAGTCCATTTCTATCTGGGGAGGGGTGAGGAGCGATTTCGCCATTTTCAGAGATTTTCCTAATAGAAACAATCGATTAGCCTGAGGAGCAGAGGGGGGCACTCGTCAATCCTCGACGTCCCCAGTCTTCCAAACCGGGGTCTGTCGGGTGCAATCCATAACTAGGTTAATGCCGTTCCAGCAGTCCGCCTTGTTTTTGTATCCCTCTCCACTGTCAGCGATTATTTTTGTATTAGAGGATTGGTACCTCCACCGGTATTCTCCAATCTTGTCCTTGTAGATCAAAAATGAAGGAAATGGACGATTCGCCATGGATACACACCCCCTCCCGTTGTGGTCTTTCAAGTATGCCTTCGGTGGCGCCACATATTCAATCGAGATTCCAGCCAACACGCGCGAGGAGGCAGAAGGGCGTATGGCAGCCGCAGGCGCGGCGGGCTGCGAAGGAATTGTGCGGCCCGCGTTCAGCCCTCTTACGCCGCCCGCTGCCAATACCCCTTCCACGACCGGCTGACCGGCGAGGCCAGCGCCGCGCCGAGCACCGCAACATGCTGGCCCTTGTTGTCCACCCGGCAGTTGTCCTCGCGCCATGCGGCTTCATTGGCGTACTGGTGGAGGTACTGCTTGCTGACATGGTGGTGCTGGCCGAGGACGGCGCGGCGCAGGCGGGAGAAGTAGCTCTCGGCCTGATTGGTGCAGGCGCCATTCCAGCTATAGGCCTCGGAATGGTTGATCCGCTGGGCGCTGTAGAAGGCCTCCAGCGCGTCCCAATGGGGCGCCTCGTCGGCGTGCAGCTCGGCACCGGCCACGACGCGGGCGCGGGTGATGGCGACGCCCTCGGCCTCGCGCGCCACCACGAAGGGCAGCGTGCGGCCCTTGCGCTGGCGCAGGACCACGACCACGCGGCGATCGGCGTCGCGGTTCGCGGCGAGGCGGCGGTCCTTGCGGTCCTCCTTCCGGTTCTCCGGGCGGACGTGACCGCCGAAGTAGGCGCCATCAACCTCGACCGTGCCCGAGAGGGTCACGCCATCATTGCCCGACGCCATGGCCTCGCGCAGCTTGTGCGCCAGGACGAAGGCGGTCTTGTACTGGCAGGACAGATCGCGCGAGAGCTGGAGGGCGGAGATACCCTTGGCCGCGTTGACGAAGATGCAGATCGCGGCGAGCAGATCAACGAAGGCCATCTTGCGCGAGGCGAAGATGGTCCCGGACGTGGCGGAAAAGCCCTTGCCGCAGGCGCGGCACTTCCACTTGCGGCGGGTGCTGATGAAGTAGGGATCGGTGCAGCCGCAATCGGGGCAGAAGGCCTCGCCACCGTTCTCCGCAAACCGGATCGCTGCGAACGCCTCGAAAGCCTGCTCGTCGGACATGCGATAGATGTCCTTGAGCTTGAGGGTCCGGGCGGCGGCGGAGAGGAGGAAGTGCTGGGCCATTGTCATCATATCCGGTGCGTGTGCATCAGATATGATGATAGGCAGTCACCTTGTCAAGTGCTTTAGCATCACATATGATGATGGACACACCTAGGAGGATGACATGCCGGAACGGACGGATTGGGAGGAACAGGCCAAGGGCCTGCTACGGGGTGAGATGGCGCGGCGAGGGGTGACCTACGCCCAGCTCGCCGAGCGGCTGGCCGCCATCGGCGTTGATGACAATGAGCGGAACCTGCGCAACAAGGTGAGTAGGGGGAAATTCACCGCGGGGTTCTTGCTGCAATGCCTGACAGCGATCGGAGCAGTCAACGTTCGCTTAGATTCCTAGCCGTCTAAGTCGATTACATTATGCAGATGGACTATTGAGAAGGCGGTTATTGTACCTGCTGGGTTTGTTTGAGAAACGACATCAACCACAAATCCCTTCTTATAAACGTTGTCATCGTCCTCGCGGATTATCTGGCGGATTTCTTGCTCTGCCATTTCTGATGCGTACATCACCGGCTTTTCCGCCTCAGTGATTTCGCGGATCAACACCCGTTCGCCTGAACGCTTGTTCAACGCGGCGTCGTGAAGGTCTGTCCGGGTGTACTGCATTAAAACCCTGGGGAACGGCGCGACCTCCGGCTTGGAAAGAAGCCTCCTGCGGTCCTCAATCGCCACCTGCGCGGATCGGGCCTCGACTGCCGAGAACTGAAAGCCTGCGCGCACCTGCCTCTTGCCATCCTCGAAAGTGGCGGCTTCAAGGCGGTGGCTCGCCACCGGATCCGATGCGATTGCCTCTGTCGCACGGTAGAAATCAGTCAACTGAGCGTTCGTATCAAGCTCTCCGGGCGGAACATTCCCTGTGATTAGGGATGTTAGGCGACTGCCCCAGCGCTTGACGAACTCTTCAAGGATAAGGATTTGGTCCATGTGGTGAATGGCGTGTTGCCCAATCACCGCCAGGCCCGTGATCATGTCCGCCTCTATGCATCCGGCCCGGACCTCGCGGACATACATTGTGGGGTCCGCTTTCTTGTCGGGGTAACTCTCCGCAACGAAGCGCTCGAACTCGTTCGCGAGGGAAGTGAACGCACCAACGAAATCGCCGAGCTCTATGGGCTCGGCCGTGTCCAGTTTTAGCGTCAGATGTGCCGACGGCCCCCCCATGACTTGAGAGTACCTAAGCGCGGTCATTTGTCACTCCCTTCCTTTTGCGGAAGGGAGGGGCAGCTTGGCCGCTGGTGGTCGGATGCACCCTTGGTGCTTTTGATACATAATGGCGAAGATTTGCATTGATTTGTTCTCGTTCTGGTCCCATGTTGCGATAAGAACAAGTCGCGAACACACTCCTGATTGCCGCCTGTCGGCACCTGTGGAATAAGGGATCAAATCGATGGCAAACACGCTGGTCGACCTGAGCGAAAGGCGCGGCATGGACAAGCAGAAGGCGCTGGAATCGGCCCTGGCACAGATCGAGCGCAGCTTCGGCAAGGGCTCGATCATGCGGCTGGGCCAGACCCCCGCGCTCGACATCGAGGCGATCTCCACGGGCTCGATCAGCCTCGACATCGCGCTCGGCATCGGCGGGCTGCCCAAGGGGCGGATCATCGAGATCTATGGCCCCGAGAGCTCGGGGAAGACGACCCTGGCGCTGCATGTCATCGCCGAGGAGCAGAAATCAGGCGGCGTCTGCGCCTTCGTCGATGCCGAGCATGCGCTCGATCCGGTCTATGCCCGCAAGCTGGGCGTCAATGTCGACGATCTGCTGATTTCCCAGCCCGACGCTGGCGAGCAGGCGCTCGAGATCACCGAGACGCTGGTGCGCTCGGGCGCGGTCTCGGTGGTGGTGGTCGATTCGGTCGCCGCCCTGACGCCGAAGTCCGAGCTCGAGGGCGAGATGGGCGATGCCCAGGTCGGCGCCCAGGCACGGCTGATGTCCCAGGCGATGCGCAAGCTGACCTCGGCGATCTCGCGCTCGAACTGCATGGTGATCTTCATCAACCAGATCCGCATGAAGATCGGCGTGATGT
>CAYLHK010000027.1:0-35614 GCA_964383295.1 uncultured Rhodovulum sp. | reverse complement strand
TCGATCAGGCTCTGGCCGTACATGCCGTCGGCGAAGACGAAGCTCTCGAAGGCGCCGGTGTCGAGCGAGGCCTGCACGATGCCCACGCCGCCCTGGTCGACATAGCCGAAGACCATCAGGTGCTGCGCGCCCGAGGCCTGCAGCGCCGCGACCTCGGCGGAATAGTCGCCCTTGCCGTCGTCATGAGGCGCGTTGATCGCGACGGTCCCGCCCGCCGCGGTGAAGGCGGCAGCGAAGGCATCGGCGAGACCCTTGCCGTAGTCGTTGTTGGTGAAGGTGATCGCCACCGTGTCCATGCCGCGCTCGAGCACCAGCTCGGCCAGAACCTCGCCCTGCCGCGCGTCGGACGGCGCGGTGCGGAAGAAGAAGCCGTTGTCGTCGATGTCGGTCAGCGCCGGCGAGGTGGCCGAGGGCGAGATCATCACGACGCCGGCCGGAATGGCGACGTTGTTGGCAATCGCCGTGGTCACGCCCGAGCAGTCCGCGCCCATGATCGCCGCGACGTTGTCGGAGCTGACGAGCTGGGTGGCGGTTGCGGTCGCGGCGGCGGCGTCGATGCAGGTCGAGTCGCCGCGGATGACGTTCAGCGTCAGGCCGCCCGGCAGCAGGCCGCTGTCGGAGGCCTCCTTGAACGCCAGTTCGGCGCCGCCGGCCATACCGGGAGTGATGGATTCGAGCGGGCCGGTAAAGCCGAGGATGATGCCGACGTTCACCTGGTCCTGAGCGCCTGCGGCACCCGCGATCAGTGCGCCAGCGGCGGTCGCGAGAAGCAGTTTCCTCATGGTGGTCTCCCTGTCGAGGTATGTTCGTGTCGTTGGGCTGCCCAGCGCCGAAAGACGCCAGAATCACCATTAGAACCATTATCGCTTTGCCATTTCATGGCAAGGCGGGCCGGTCGGGCCCGGGCGTCATGGTGAATGGCGCAGCGGCGCGGAGCGGATCAGCTCCTGCGCGCCTCGGCAGCAAAGGCGACGAAGCCCGCCAGGAAGCCCGAGAGCAGCTCGCGCGTCCTGGGATCGGTCAGGTTCGCGTCCGCGTCGAAGAGACCCGTGGCGCGCGACACCATCAGCCGGTCGCCGAACCACGGCCGCGTGCGCAGCGTGCGCAGCACCGGCAGCCAGGCGTTCTGCGCCAGGATCGTCCCGAACCCGCCGGGCGAGGCGCCGATCACCGCCACCGGCCGGCCGTGGAACAGCGGCGCGATATCGCTCGACGGCCGGGTGAGCCAGTCGACGGCATTCTTCAGCACCCCGGGCATCGAGTTGTTGTACTCGGGCGTGACTATCAGCAGCCCGTCGGCCTCGGCCAACTGCTCCTTGAGCTTGTTCACCGCCGCCGGCACGCCGTTAGCAGCCTCGTCGTCGCCGTCATACAGCGGGATCCCGCGGATCGTCCCCGCAACGAGGCTGGCACCCTCGGGCATCAGCTCGCCCGCCGCGCGCAGCAGGCCGGCATTGAACGACTTCTGCCGGAGGCTACCGGATATGCCGAGGATCTGCGTCATGCCGTGCTCCGTGACGGGTCCACTTCTGTCCTAGCCGCGGGTCCCTCGCCGGCGCAACAGCCGGATTCACTCCGGCGGCGGAGCGCCCGGCGGGCGCCGCCGCGCCATGAGGTTGAAGAACAGCGGCGCGAGCGCGAGCACCAGGAGGATCCGCAGCGCCTGGCAGAAGGCAACGAGGGCCACGTCCGCCCCGAGCGCATAGCTGATGATGATCATCTCGGCGACCCCGCCCGGGGCAAGCGCAAGCAGCATGGTGGTGTAGGAGACACCCAGCACCGGGGCGGCGATGCCGGTCACCAGTACCGTGGCGACGAGAAGCACCAGCGCCCAGACCAGCGCCACGCCGAAGTCACGGCGGGCATCGTTCCAGGTCACGCCCCCGAAGCGCGAGCCAGCCACCGAGCCGATGAGGATCTGCGCGATGGCGACCAGCCAGACCGGCGGCGCGGCGGTGGTCACTCCGGTGGCATGGACGAGGGCGCTGAGCAGCATCGCCGCGGCGATGCTGCCGCCCGGAAATCCCGGGATGCGGCCGATCAGGTGCCCCGCCAGCCCGCAGCCGATCAGCACCAGCCAGTCGAAGAGCGCATGCCCGTCCGCCACCGCATGGCCAGCGCCGAGGACGGTCGAGGGTTGCATGGCCTGCAGCAGGATCGGGATGCCGAAGACGATGGTGATGACCCGGGTTGCATGGATCAGCACCAGCGTATGCACGCGGCCGCCGAGCGCGCCCCCGAGGAGCGAGAACTCCCCGAGCCCGCCGGGGGTCGATGCGAAATAGGCCGTGACGGGATCGTAGCGCATCAGCCGGGTGAAAACGAGATAGCCCGCCACGCTGATCGCCAGGGAATAGGCCGCCACCGTCAAGAGCGAGGGCCACCAGCCGAGCATCGAGCCTGCAATCGCCGGGGTGAATGCCGACCCGGCCAGCACGCCAACCACCGGTTTGGTGAAGGTGCGAACGCCGGCCGGCATCGCCCAGCGCCGGAGAAGGATCGCAGCCAGTGCCGAGGTGGTGATCGCGCCGAGCGTCCAGGGCAGCGGCGCGCCGATCACCGCGAACAGGGCGCCGCCGGTGGCGCCGATGAGGAGCGCCATCGCGGTGCGGCCCAGTGCGTTCAGCATCGGGATGGCGGTCCTTTTCCAGAGGAGCCGGCGGTGCAAGTCGAGGCCGGGAAAACCAGGTTGCGGCGGGTTAACATGACGCAAGAGCAGAGGAAACCCCCGCGCCGTCGCTCATACGATCGTCAGGTTGCGATAGTCCAGGTTCCGCCGTCTTCGACGACCAGGCCATCACCTTCGAGCTTCCAGAGATGGGCGCGCACGTTCAGCTCCGCCGCGCGGCGCAGGCCGGGCGCGAGGCTGGCGTAGAGCCGGTTCGCGATGTCGCCCGATGGCTGCGGCCCGCGCGCAAGGGCGGCGAGGATAGCGCGCTCGCGGTCGATCCGGCGTGCGAGCAGGTCCGCGACATAGGCATGCGGGATCTCGATCGCCGGGCCGTGGCCGGGCAGGTAGCACCGGTCGGGGCGATCGAGCAGCAACTGGAGGCTGGCCAGATAGGCGCCCATGTCACCCCGCGGCGGCGGCGGCACCATGGTGCTCGACCAGCCCATGACATGATCGCCGGTGAAGAGCACACCGTCGGGCCGTGCAAAGCAGAGGTGGTCGGGAGAATGGCCGGGGGTGTAGACCGCGGTCAGCCCACCGATGGCGGCGCCGTCCTCCGGGATCGCGTCGGGGGAGGCCTCGGGGCCAAGCGCCCAGACCTCGGCGCCGGTGGCGCGGCGGAGATCGGCGAGATTGCCCAGGTGATCGCCGTGGGAGTGGCTGAGCAGGATGCGGCGGATGCGCCCCTCCCCGGCGGCGAGCACTGCTTCGAGATGCGCGGCATCGGCCGGTCCGGGGTCGATCACTGCCAGCCCCCCCGCGTCCTCGACGAGGTAGGTGTTGGTCCCGTGATAGGTCATCGGCCCGGGGTTGGGTGCGACGATGCGCAGGATGCCGGGACCCGTCGGGATCGGCGTGCCGCGCAAGGGCTCGGGCTCGGTGAGGTGGTTCATGGAGCAGGTTCCGGTTGCGCTGCCGAGGCGGGACGCGGCCCCGGTCGCGACCGCCGGCCCATCTTGCACGGCGCCGGAGCGAGGTGAAGCCCGGGCCGCGCGAGGCTTGCGCGGTCGGCCTGCAGCCGTCATCCCATGGGGCGAGACCACGAGAACGCGGAGGCCCCCAACATGAGCGCCATGATCCTGAGCATCCTCTACATCGTCGCCATCACCGCCGAGGCGATGACCGCGGCGCTGGCAGCGGGGCGACGCAGCATGGACTGGGTCGGTGTCTGCCTGCTCGGTGCGGTGACCGCGCTCGGCGGCGGATCGGTGCGGGACGTCCTGCTCGGGCACTATCCGCTCGTCTGGGTCGCGCATCCCGAATACCTGCTGCTGACGGCGGCGGCGGCGCTCGGCACGATCGCCGTGGCACGGCTGGTGGACCGGCTGCGCTCGCTGTTTCTGCTGCTCGACGCGATCGGGCTGGTGGCCTTCACCATAATCGGCTGCAACGTGGCGATCGGGATGGGGCTGCCGGTGGTGGTGGTGATCGTCGCGGGCATGATCACCGGCTGCGTCGGCGGCGTGCTGCGCGACGTCCTCTGCAACGAGATCCCGCTACTCTTCCGCGCCGAGCTCTACGCCAGCGTCTCCGTGGTCACCGGCGGGCTCTATCTGGGGGGGCTCGGGCTCGGCCTGCCGCATGCGGTGGTCATGTTCGCCGCCATGGCGATCGGGCTCGCCATGCGGCTGCTGGCGCTGCGCTACAACTGGAACATGCCGAGGTTCGTCTATGCCCGCGACCTGCACTGATAGCGGGTTCTTTCTCAACGCGCTGACTCGAAAAGATATTAGCGGCTGATGCGGGAGCGGCTCCTCGCCTACCAGGCAGCCCGGTATATCGCCAGCGCATCCGCCTCCGTGAGCGGGCGCGGGTTGTTGACCAGCAGCCGGGTCTGCTTCATCGCCTCGCCGGCCAGCATCGCCAGCGCCGCCTCGTCGATCCCGACCTCCCGCAGCCGGGTCGCGAGCCCCAGCTCGGTCGCCAGATCCGCCAAGCATTCGATGAATGCCTCCGCTCGCGCCGGAACAGGCAGGCCGGCCAGCTCGGGAAAGGCGCAGGGCGCGATCTCGGCATAGGCGGGTGCGGCGCTCGCGAGATTGAAGCGCAGGACATGCGGCAGCACCAGCGCGTTCGAGAGACCGTGGGGGACATGGTAGTGGCTGCCGATCGGATAGGCGAGCGCGTGAACCGCCGCGACCGGCGAATTGGCGAAGGCCTGCCCGGCCAGCATCGAGCCGAGCAGCATTGCACCGCGGGCCTCGCGGTCGGTACCCGCGAAGACCGCTGTGCGAATGTTGGCGCCAAGGAGCTGCAGCGCCTCGCGGGCGAGGCTGCGCGACAGCGGGTTGTTGTTGGGGCTCGCCGAGGCATAGGCCTCGATCGCATGCACCATCGCGTCGATCCCCGTAGCCGCCGTCACCTGCGGCGGCAGGCCGAGGGTGAGCTCTGCATCGAGCACTGCGAGATCGGGCAGGAGCAGGGCCGAGACCACGCCCTTCTTCTCCGCGGCACCCGTCGTCAGGATCGCGATCGGCGTGACCTCCGAGCCCGTCCCGGCGGTCGTGGGCACCAGCACCAGCGGCAGGCGCGGACCCTTGGCATTGCCGACGCCATAGGCATCGGCCAGCTCCTCGCCGGAACACGCCAGCAGCGCGGCCACCTTCGCGACATCCATTGGCGAGCCGCCCCCGATCCCCAGCACGCCGGTGGCACCATGCACCCGCGCCGCGTCGGCGGCGGCCCGCGCCGTCGCCTCGGGCGGATCGGCTTCGACGGCATCGAAGACCGCCACCGCGGCGCCCGCGCGCTCCAGCACCGCGATCGCCCGTCCGGCGATGCCAGCCGCCATCAGGCCCGCATCGGTCACCACCAGCACCCGTGCGCCCAGGAGCGCGGTGCGCTCGGCGAGCCGGTCGATGGAACCCGCTCCCGAAAGGATCGCCGGCGTAGTGTTGAACGCGAAGGTCCCCACGGCCCGGGTCACTCCACCGTTACGGATTTCGCCAGGTTGCGCGGCTGGTCGACGTCGGTGCCCTTGCTCAGCGCCGCATGATAGGCCAGCAGCTGCACCGGCACCGCATAGAGGATCGGGGCCACGAAGGGATGGCTCGCCGGCATACGCAGCCGGCGCCAGACGCCCTCACCGGCAGAGGCGAAGCCCTCGCCGTCGCCGATCAGCACCACCCGCCCGTCGCGCGCCATCACCTCCTGCATGTTGGAGACGGTCTTGTCGAAGAGCGCGTCGCTTGGGGCCAGCACGATCACCGGGACCTCGCCGTCGATCAGCGCGATCGGCCCGTGCTTCATCTCACCGGCCGCATAGCCCTCGGCGTGGATGTAGCTGAGCTCCTTCAGCTTCAGCGCCCCTTCCAGCGCCAGGGGATACATCGTCCCGCGCCCCAGGAAGAGCACGTCGCGCGCCCGCGCGATGTCGCGCGCCAGATCGGCGATCTCGGGCTCCAGCCCCAGCGCGCGCGCCAGCAGCCCCGGCGCGGTCCCGAGCGCCGCCACCAGGTCGCGCTCGCCGGCCGCATCGAGCCTGCCGCGCTGCCGCCCGGCGGCGATGGCGAGCGCCGCCAGCACCGTCAGCTGGCAGGCGAAGGCCTTTGTCGAGGCGACGCCGATCTCCGGCCCGGCGAGGATCGGCAGCGCCACGTCGCTCTCGCGGGCGATGGTCGAGGTCTCGACATTGACCACCGACAGCACCCCGCCGCCCTCCGCCCGCACATAACGCAGCGCCGCCAGCGTATCGGCGGTCTCGCCCGACTGGCTGACGAAGATGCCGATCGTGCCCGGCTCCAGCGGCGGCTCGCGATAGCGGAACTCCGAGGCGACCTCGATCTCCACCGGCATCCGCGCGAAGGCCTCGAACCAGTATTTCGCCACGTGGCAGGCGTAATGTGCGGTGCCGCAGGCCACCAGCACCAGCCGGGTGCAGGCGCTGAAATCGACGCCCTCCGGCAGCGTCACAACCCCGCGGTCGGCGGCGGTGTAGTGCGCGAGCGCTTCGGCCACCACGGTCGGCTGCTCGTGCATCTCCTTGGCCATGAAGTGCTTGTAGGGGCCTTTCTCGGCGTAGATGTTCTCCAGCGGGACGTCGTGCACGGGCCGTTCCACCTCGGCGCCCGCGACGTCGAAGATCAGCACGCCGGCGCGGGTCAGCACCGCGTGGTCGCCCTCTTCGAGATAGGTGATCCGATGCGTCAGCGGCGCCAGCGCCAGCGCGTCGGAGCCCACGAACATCTCGCCCTCGCCATGGCCGACGGCCAGTGGCGAGCCGCGGCGCGCCGCGATCATCAGGTCGTCCTCGCCCTCGAACAGGAAGCAGAGTGCAAACGCCCCCTCCAGCCGCGCCAGCGTCGCCCGCGCGGCCTCGACCGGGCCGCGCCCGGCCGCCAGCTCGCGTGCGCAGAGCTGCACGATGGTCTCGGTATCGGTCTCGGTCTCGAAGACGTGGCCGTCGGCCTCGAGCTCGGCGCGCAGCGTGCGGAAGTTCTCGATGATCCCATTGTGAACCACCGCCACCGGCCCCGCCTGATGCGGATGGGCATTGCGCTCGGTCGGCGCGCCGTGGGTGGCCCAGCGGGTATGCCCGATCCCGGAATGACCGCGGATCGGGTCGCGCACCAGTAGGTCCGAGAGCGCGATCAGCTTGCCCACCGAGCGGCGGCGAACGAGCCGGCCCTCGTTCAGCGTGGCGATGCCGGCGCTGTCATAGCCGCGGTATTCGAGCCGCTTCAGCGACTCGAGGATCAGGGGTGCGACCTCGTGGCGGCCGAGGATGCCGACGATCCCGCACATCAGGCGTCCGCCTTCGCTGTCTTGAGGGCGCGCAGCCGTTCCATCATCCGCGCCCCGAACCCCTCGCGCACCTCCTGCCGGGCGCGGCCGACAGCCAGCGCCTCCGCCGGAACGTCCCGGGTGACAACCGAGCCCGCGCCGACGACCGCGCGCGCCCCGATCGTCACCGGCGCGACCAGCGCGCTGTTCGAGCCGATAAAGGCGCCGCGGCCGATCTCGGTGCGATGCTTGAACACGCCGTCGTAGTTGCAGGTGATGGTGCCGGCCCCGATGTTCGCCCCGGCGCCGACATGGGCGTCGCCGATGTAGCTCAGGTGATTGGCCTTCGCCCCCTCGTCGATGATCGCGTTCTTCACCTCGACGAAATTGCCCACATGCACCTCCTCGGCCAGTTCCGCTCCGGGCCGCAGCCGCGCGAAGGGGCCGACCCGCGCGCCGCGGCTGACATGGCAGCCCTCCAGATGGCAGAAGGCATGGATCGTCGCGCCCGATTCCACCGTGACGCCGGGTCCGAAGACCACGCTCGGCCCGATCACCACGTCACGCCCCACCACGGTGTCGAGCGCGAACCAGACGCTGGCCGGATCGGTCAGGGTCGCGCCGTTTTCCATCGCCTCGGCCCTGGCGCGGGCCTGAAACGTCGCCTCGGCCGCGGCCAGGTCGGCGCGGGAATTGACCCCGAGCGTCTCCGCTTCCGGGCAAGTGACGACGGCAGCGGCCAGCCCGCGCTCGCGCGCCAGCGCGACAACGTCGGTCAGGTAGTATTCGCCCTGGGCGTTGCGCGGCTCGACGGCGTCGAGAAGCTCCATCAGCACCGCGGCATCGGCGAGCATCACGCCCGAATTGCACAGGACCGGCCCCGCCGGCGCCGGGCCGGCGTCGCGCGCCTCGACGATCGCGGCCAGCGCGCCGCCCTCGTCGCGGATCAGACGGCCGTAACCGCCGGGCGCATCGGTCTCGAAGCCGAGCACCACCACGTCGGCTCCCTCTTCGCGCGCCAGTCGCATCCGGTCGACCGTCTCCGTCTGCACGAAGGGCGTGTCGCCGTAGAGCACGATCACATCGCCCGCAAACCCCGCCAGCGCCTCGCGGGCGGCAAGCACTGCATGGCCGGTACCGCGCTGCTCGGACTGATGGGCGATCCCGACCTCCTCGTCGATCGCGCGCGCCGCCTCGGCCACCGCGTCGGCGCCATGGCCGGTGACGACGACCAGCCGGTCGGGGTCGAGGCTCCGCCCGCAGCGCAGGGCATGGGCGAGCATCGGCGCACCCGCCAGCGGATGCAGGACCTTCGGCAGGTCGGAATTCATCCTGGTGCCCTGGCCGGCGGCGAGGACGATGACGGCAATCGGCATGGACCGGGTCTCCGTGACACGTTGCGGCGCTTCTATCAGCGCGCGTTCCATGGGAAAAGGCCATGACCCATCAGGTTCTGTTTCAGAGTCCTGCAATCGCCGGAGCAACCTTCGACCATGACAACCGAGCCGCCGCGCGTCGCCGTCTTCGATCTCGACGGAACGCTCGCCGATACCGCCGCCGACCTGATCGCCGCGGCCAATGCCACCCTCGCCGCCGAGGGGCTGGGCGCGCCGCTGACGCTCAAGACCGACCAGTTCACCGCCTTTGCCGGCGGCCGCGCCATGCTGAAAGCCGGCTTTCTGCGTCTGGGGCGCGCCGAACCCGATGCCGAGGCGATCGCGCGCCTCTACGCCCGCCTGCTCGATTTCTACCGCGACGGCATCCATGTCCACACCCGCCTCTATGACGGGACCGAGGCGGCTCTGGACCGGCTCGAAGAGGACGGCTGGCGGCTCGCCATCTGCACCAACAAGCCCATCGCGCTGGCGGATCTGCTTCTGCAGCGGCTTGGCATCCATCATCGCTTCGCGGCCATCCTCGGCGCCGACAGCCTTGCCTTCCGCAAGCCGGACCCGCGGCATCTCACCGTCACCGTCGAGCGCGCCGGCGGCGTTGCGGGCCGCGCGGTGCTGGTCGGCGACACGATCACCGACCGCAAGGCTGCCGAGGCGGCCGGCATTCTCTGCGTGCTGGTGGGCTTCGGCCCCGAGGGCGATGCCGTCGCCGCCCTGAAGCCTGCGGCCGTGCTCGCGCATTACCGCGATCTGCCGCCGCTTCTCGAACGCCTCCTGCCCGCCGTCGCCGCCTGAGGGCGGGCAACCGGAGCCACGTCGCGCGATTGGCCCGGGCGGCCATGGCGAAAGCGATTGATCGCGAGGGCGGGGCCCCACCGGTGCAACTGACCGGCCTCCAGTAAGCCGGGCCACAAACCGCATGCCTTGGGAATCCGTCCGTTCAGCGCTCAGGGCGCGCCGCGAGCAGGCTCATGCGCGGCTCTGGATACGCTTCAGCACGAAGACCCGGATCGCCGAGGCGAGGCCGGTATCGGGGTCGCGCGCGGCGTCGATATCGGCGGCGATCGCATTCACTGCCCGGCCCTCGGCCCGGGCAATGGCGCGGAAGGCGTCCCAGAACTCCGCCTCGAGGCTGACCGAGGTGCGATGGCCGTGGAGTGTCAGCGAGTGCTTGACAGGGCGAGCCACGGGATCACTCGCTCGGGTCGAGCCGATGGCCGTCGAGATGGGCCGCCGCCTTCTCCGCCTCGGCCTCGCGGCGCGCCCGCGCGGCCTTGCCCTCGCCGTGACGTGCCGCCTTGCCTGCCGCCTTGGCACGGTCCGCCTCGCGCGCCGCCTGCTTGCGCGCGGTGCGCAGGTTGACGACCTCGCTCACAGGCGGTTCGTGTTGAAGGTGTCGCAGGCGGCTGGATCGCCGGTGTCGAAGCCCGCCCGGAACCAGCGCTGGCGCTGCTCGCTCGACCCATGGGTGAAGCTGTCGGGCACCACCACGCCGCGGCTCGCACGCTGGAGCGCATCGTCGCCGATCCGGGCGGCGGCGTTCAGCGCGTCGTTGATGTCCGCGTCGCCGATCGTGCCGAAACGCTCGGCCGCATGGCGCGCCCACATGCCGGAATAGCAGTCGGCCTGCAATTCGGTGCGCACCGACAGCAGGTTCGAATCGCGCTCGCTTGACTGGCTGCGCAGCCGATGCACCTGCCCCAGTACGCCGAGCTCGTTCTGGACGTGATGGGCGACCTCATGAGCGATCACATAGGCCGCGGCAAAGTCGCCGCGCGCGCCCATCTGCTCGGAGAGCACCCGGAAGAAGTCGGTGTCGAGGAACACCCGCCGGTCGTTGGGGCAGTAGAAGGGCCCCATCGCCGCATCCGCGCCGCCGCAGGCCGACGAGGTCATCCCTGAATAGAGCACCAGCACCGGCGGCTCGTACTGCAGGCCCGAGGCGGTGAAAATGTCGTCCCAGACCTCCTCGGTATCGGCGAGCACCACGCCGACGAATTCCTCGGACTGGTCGTCGATCACGTTCGGGCCGGCGGGCGCGCCGGTCTGGATGACCTGGCCGCCACCGCCGAGGAAGGGCGTGATGTCCACACCGAAGAACAGGCCGACCAGCAGCACGACCACCAACCCGAGGCCGCCGATCCCTGCCCCGCCGCGCATGCCGCCGCCGCGGCGGCGGTCCTCGATGTTGCTGCTGGTCCGCCGCCCGCGCCACTGCATTTCTGCTGTCCTCAGTCCTTGGGGCCGAGCATTTCGCCCGGCTGGACCACCCTATCAAACGTCTCGGCGTCCACAAAGCCCAGCCGGATCGCCTCTTCCTTCAGGGTCGTGCGGTTCTTGTGGGCGGTCTTGGCCACCTTGGTCGCATTGTCATAGCCGATGGTCGGGGCGAGTGCCGTCACCAGCATCAGGCTTTCCCACATCAGCTTCGAGATCCGCTCCTCGTCCGCCTCGATGCCCACGACGCAGTTGTCGGTGAAGGCGACCGAAGCATCGCCGATCAGCTGCAGCGACTGCAGCACGTTGTAGGCGATGACCGGCTTGAACACATTGAGCTCGAAATGCCCCTGGCTGCCGGCAAAGCCCACGGCCGCGTCGTTGCCCATCACCTGGGCGCAGACCATGGTCAGCGCCTCGGCCTGGGTCGGGTTGACCTTGCCCGGCATGATCGACGATCCCGGCTCATTCTCCGGCAGGATCAGCTCGCCGAGGCCGCAGCGCGGCCCCGAGCCGAGCAGGCGGATGTCGTTCGCGATCTTGAAGAGACTGACCGCCACCGTCTTGAGCGCGCCCGACATCTCGACCATGGCGTCATGGGCGGCGAGCGCCTCGAACTTGTTCGGCGCGGTGACAAAGGGCAGCCCGGTCAGCTCGGCCACCTTGGCCGCGAACTTCTCGGCGAACCCCGTGCGGGTGTTGAGACCGGTACCGACCGCCGTCCCGCCCTGGGCGAGCGGGTAGATGTTGTGGAGCGCCGCCGTGACGCGCTTGATCCCCTGCTCCACCTGGAAGGCATAGCCGCCGAATTCCTGGCCGAGGGTGAGCGGCGTCGCGTCCTGGGTATGGGTGCGGCCGATCTTGATGATATCCTTGAAGGCCTCGGCCTTGTCGGCGAGCGCCCCGTGCAGCTTGCGCAGACCCGGCAGCGTGATCTCGTGCGCCATGATCGCGGTCGCGATATGCATCGCGGTCGGATAGGTGTCGTTCGAGGACTGCGACATGTTGACGTGGTCGTTGGGGTGCACCGGCTTCTTCGAGCCCATGGTGCCGCCCAGCATCTCGATCGCGCGGTTCGAGATCACCTCGTTGGCGTTCATGTTCGACTGGGTGCCGGAGCCTGTCTGCCAGACGACGAGCGGGAAATGGTCGTCCCATTTGCCGGCGGCAACCTCGGCGGCCGCCTCGACGACGGCCTTGCCGACGGTTGGATCGAGGTCGCCGAACTCCATGTTCACCTCGGCCGCCGCCTGCTTGATGAGCCCGAGAGCGTGGCGCACCGCCGCCGGCTGATGCTCCCAGCCGATGGGAAAGTTCAGGATCGAGCGCTGGGTCTGCGCGCCCCAGTAGCGGTCGGCGGGAACCTCGAGCGGTCCGAAGCTGTCAGTCTCGGTGCGGGTGGCAGTCACGTGCATTCTCCTCGTCCGTCTCCGCGACGCTATAGCGCCGGGGGAGGACGGGGCCAATCCGAATACGCCACACCGCGCCTTCGGGCCGTGGCGAGTAATATTTGACTCAAACGGGTCGAGCAGGAACAGTTGGCCATCGACGGGTGGAAGCTGATGGCCTGCGGAGTGCCGCGGCCGAAAAACTTTTGGGGGGAAACGTAAATGTCGATATTCAGACCAGCAATGCACTGCGTTGCCGCAAGCGCCGTCGCAGCTGCGGTGATGACAGCTGCGCCGGTTTTCGCCGCAGTAATCTATTTCGGCGAGGATCTAAGCCCGGGGAGGACGGTTCCGGCAGGCGGCCACGCAGAGACGGCCCGCAACGCCTTCCTTGCCAATCTGTCGGGGGTCGGGACGGAAACGTTCGAGAGCATTCCCAACCAGGCCGCCGACGGACTGGCGCTGAACTTCCCGGGCGCCTCGGGCGGCATCACCGCGACCCTGTCCGATCCCAGCGGCAGCTCGCGTGTCCAGGATACTCCAGGTGCCGGGCGGTTCGCGACCTCGGGGACGCGCTACCTCCAGGAAGTGGCCAACGGGTTCAGTCTCACCTTCAGTACCGAGATCGCTGCGTTCGGCTTCTACGGAACCGACATCGGCGATTTCAACGGCCAGGTCACGGTCACGCTGTCCAACGGGTTCGGCCAGTCGTCCTACACGGTCGCCAACACCGTCAATGGCCCGGACGGGAGCCTGCTGTTCTGGGGCATCATCGCGGAGGCCGGCGAGACGTTCAACAAGCTGACCTTCGGCAACACCGCCGTGGGCTCGGATTACTTCGGCTTTGACGACCTCACGATCGGCGAGCTTCAGCAGGTTGCACCGATCCCGGTTCCCGCGACCCTGCCGCTGCTTGCCTCGGCAATGATCGGTCTCGGGCTGATCCGGCGCCGCAGGCGCGCGAATTAGGCGGAGCCGCATCGGTCCGCACCGCGGGCTTTGCCTCACGATATGAGACGGCCGCCGCGCCACGGGTTCGGCGGCCCGTCCGTGCCGAGGTGGGGCGCCCGAGCTTGCGTGCCCCAAGGCGTTGCAGCGGAATGCGTTGACACTCCGGGACGGATGGCACGTACTGGGCCGCGAAGCCCCGAGTCCCGCCAGAGGCGTGATCCATGGACGAGCTGACCCTCAACCCGAAATTCCTGCAGAACCTGATCCTGCGCACCCGTGCGCTGATGGCCGAGGACGGCGCCGCCAGCGACGACGAGGGCAACTATGTCGACGACAAGGACCCTACGGTCCCGCGCTACGACGTGGCCGACTACACGCTGGCCGAGATCGCCAGCGAGATCGAGGACCTGGAACCGGACCAGCAGGCGCAGCTGGTGGCGCTGATGTGGATCGGCCGCGGCGACATGGAGCCCGGAGAATGGGAACAGGCGCTGGCTCTGGCCACGGAGCGCCGGCAGGGCTCGACCTCGGACTACCTCCTGTCGCACCCATTGCTCGCCGAGCACTGGGACGAGGGGCTCGACCGTTTGCTCGACGGCACCGATCTGGTGGAGACCGGGGAGTACTGAGCCCCGGCACAGCCGGGCCGCCCTCTCCGGATTGTTGAATTGCCGCGACTTCCCGACCGCCGGACCATTTTGCCGGGTTGAAAACCACCCTAGCCGGTGACGGTGATCTCCTCCACCGCCTCGATGACCTGGCCGTCGTCGTCGGTCCAGACCATGCGCAGCGCGCCCGAAGCCTCGGCGATGAAGCGGAATTCCAGGTAGGGGTTCTGCGCCACCGCCGTCTCTGGCGCCCAGGCCAGCAGGAGCTCGCCCCCCAGCGTGCACTCGAAGGCGTTGACGATGCTGCGCGGGATCGGCTCACCGCCGGACATGCTGCGCAGGCCGGTCTCCATCACGTGGGTGACCATGGTGCGCACCGTGACCACCTCGCCCCTCGCCGGCGTGCGGTTGCTCACCCAGATCCGCGGCTCATCCGCCATGCCCGTCCCTCCTAAAGGCCGCAGCCGCCGCCGGTGATCGTCACCTCGCGGCGGTCGCCGAGGATACGTCCGTCGCTCATCCGCGCGAGCACGCGGACGTGCTGGGTCTCGGTAAGACGCAGCCGCGTGCCGACATCGGCCAGACCGATGCGCGGGGTGAAACGGAACGTTGCGGCCAGGGGCCGGGGATTGGCCTCGGCGAGGATCACCAGTTCCTCGCAGAAGGCCTCCTCGGTCATCGGCGCGTCGAGGCGCACGCCCACGGGCACCGCATTGGCGTTGTCGGCCAGCACCGGCAGCTCGAGGGTGACGCCGGACGCCTCGGGAGCCCGCCCGCCGGTGAAGGCGGCGACGATCTCGTCGAGCTCGGGGCGCGCGGCCAAGGGGGTGGCGAGCAGCCCGAAGCCGAGCGCCGCACCCGCGCCGCACCCGATCCTCAGCGTCTGGCGCCGGCTCAGCAGGTCCATCCCTTTCACCTCCGCCCCCCGGATATGGGTATCCATGCGCTGACCGTCGACCCGGCCGCTCATCGCGCCGGTGCCCGGAGCAGGCCGAGCACGGCGAGAGCGCCCGCCACGATCCCGGCGGCAGCGGGCAGCGACGTCAGCGCAAGCGTCGACAGGCCGGTCAAGCCCTGTCCGATCGAGCAGCCGATGGCCAGCACGCCGCCGATCCCCATCAGCGTGCCGCCGGCCATCGAGCGCAGCATGTGCCCGGGCGAGGCGAAGCCCTGCAGCTCGCCCTCCTGGGTGACGAGCGCCGCGGCGAAGGACCCCGCCAGCACGCCGAAGACCACCGCTGCCCCGAAGTCGATCGCCTTGCCGGTGGAAAGCATCAGCCACAGGACCGCATCGCCGACCGGCACGATGAAGCTCAGCGAGGCCAGCGGCGCGGGGTCGAAATCATCCGCCCCGAGAACCCCGGTCACCAGCCAGCCGCCGACCACGAGCGCCCCCACCGCCAGCCCGCCGAAGAGATGCCGGGGACTGGCACGGAAGGGCGCATGGCCGAAGGCGAAGGCCCCAAGCAGCCCCGCGATCGCCACCACCGGCAGCCAGACTGCCGCCCCCCGTCCCAGGCCGGCGCCGGCGAGCAGGTCAGGCAGCGTCCGGGCCGGTGTGGCGTCGAGCACCATCACGTCCGCCACGCCCATCCTCAGCGGCACCAGGACGCCGCTCATCGTCGCGTATCCCGCCACCGCAAGGCAGAGGATCACCACGAACGACCGCAGGTTGCCTCCGCCGAGCAGCACCAGCGCCCGCGCGCCGCAGCCGTTGGCCAGCGCCATCCCGGCCCCGAAGATCGCGCCGCCGGCAAAGATCAGCAGCGGCGAGAAGACCGGCCTCGCATAGACGCTGCGCCCGACGTCGATCACCCCAGCCGCGACCAGCGCCTGGGTTCCGACCAGCGCCACCGCGAGCGCGAGCGCGAAGCAGCGGATCATCCGCCCGTCGCCCTCATAGGCCGCCCCGCGCAAGCCGCTGAGCAGGCAGAAGCCGCTCAGCCGCCCGGCGATGCCAAAGCCCGCGCCGATCGCGAGCCCGCCCCAGATGACCGCCGGGATCACGCCTGCACGCGGCCCGCCTCGCGCGCCCTCGTCACACCGTGCCCCAGGTGTCCTGCGCGATCGAGGCGTACCAGCCCGAGGCATAGCGCGCCTCGGCCGCCCGGAACTCGGGCGAGGCCCCGGTCGGGCTGACGCCGCCCGCATCGGGCGCAACGATGATCGCGCCTTCCGCCACACGGTAGACGTCCGCGACCGAGATCCCGTACTCCGGCCCGATCAGGCTGTAGCAGGTGTTCACCCAGACCGGGTCTGCCGGATCGCCTCCGTCGAGATCGGCGAGGATGGCAGCGGCGGCGACCTTGGCCTGGGCATTGGCGCAGAAGCCGGATTTCGGCATCGGCGCCGCGATGGTCGCATCGCCCACCACGTAGACGCCCTCGATCTGCTGGGATTCGAAGGTCATCGGCTTCACCGGCACCCAGCCGCTCTCGTTGGTCACGCCGGCGCGCTCGGCGATGAAGCCCGCCTTCTGCGGCGGCACGACATTGAGCACGTCCGCCTTGTGGACCTCGCCGAACTCGGTGGTGACCTCGAGCGCCGCGGCGTCGACGCTCACGATCGCCCCGTCGCCGCTGCGGCCGACCCATTCGATCATCCCGGGATAGAGCGCGGCCCAGCCTTCCTCGAACAGGCCCTTCTTGGAGAAGGCATCCTTGGCGTCGAGGATCAGGATCTTGGAATTCGGCTTCGACTGGCTGAAGTAATGCGCGATCATGCTGACGCGCTCATAGGGTCCGGGCGGGCAGCGGAAGGGGTTGTCGGGGGCGGTCAGGATGAACGTCCCGCCGTCGGCCATTGCCTCGAGCTGGGCGCGCAGCAGCTGCGTCTGCGGGCCGGCCTTCCAGGCATGGGGCGCCAGCTCGGCCGCCGCCTCGTCATAACCCTCGATCGCATTCCAGCGCATGTCGATGCCCGGTGACAGCAGCAGCCGGTCATAGGCGAGATCGCTGCCGTCGCCGAGGCGAAGGGTGCGGGCATCGGTGTCCACGTCCTCGGCCATCGCGTGGACCACCTCGACGCCGAGCGCGCGCAGGTCGTCGAACCCGTGTCCGATCGATTCGAAATCGCGCAGGCCGCCGAGATAGAGGTTCGAGAACGGGCAGGTGTAGAAACGCTCGGCCGGCTCGACCAGCGTGACCGAGAGCCCCGGTGCGCGGGCCTTCAGGTTGCGCGCGGCCGTCGCCCCGCCGAAGCCGCCCCCCACCACGACGACGCGCGCGCCGCCCTGGGCGCGCAGAAGGCCTGGCGCCGCGAGAGCGGTGGCGAGACCGGCGGTTCCTGCGCCGATGACGCCCATCGCGCCGCGGCGGCTGTGCTTGCGCGGCGTCATGGCGTCACCTCCGAGAACCAGCGGGCAAGGGCAGCGATCTCCTCGTCGCTGAAGGCGCGCATCAGCCGCGGCATCACCGTGGCATCCGCCGGCTCGCCGGCACGGAAGCCTTCGAGCTGCGCGCGGATCACCGCCTCGGGCTTGCCGGCGATCGAGGGGATCGCCCCCGGCGAACGCCCCTCGGGCCCGTGGCAGTTGGCGCAGGTGGCGGCGAGACCCATGACCTCCTCGGCGGCGCTGGCGACGGTTGCGACCCCCCAGGCAGGCAGCAGCGCCAGCAGCGCTGCAGCCCCGAGCCGCCGGCACAGCCGCCCTCTCGTTGTCGGCAAGACCATGGAACGTCCCCCTTTGGCTGTTCGGCGCCACCGGCGGACCACTGGCGCGAAAGTGGCTGGCGCAAGAATGCGGGCTCCTGCCCACAGGATGCAAGACATTCGTGGCCACGCACGCCCCTCCCCGCAGCCGCCCGGCGCCGGTCGCTGGCGCAAGCGTGAAGGCCCCCGGGGATGGACTTCGCGCGCCGTGCGCGTATCTACGCTCAATGGACCGACGTGCGCTTCTGCTGGCCCTTGCGGCCGCCCCCCTCGCCGCCGCGCTGCCTGCGCGCGCGCAGGGCGTCAATGTCTCGGCGATCAATACCTATCTGACCGGGCTGCGCAGCGCGCAGGGCCAGTTCCGCCAGACCAACCCCAACGGCTCGCGCCAGGGCGGCACCTTCTACCTGTCGCGCCCGGGCCGCATCCGGTTCGAATACGACACGCCGCGGGGCGCAATGGTGATCGCGGACGGCAACTGGGTGGGCGTGTTCGACCCGCGCTCGAACCGAAACCCGACACGCTATCCGCTGTCGCGCACGCCGCTGTCGATCCTGTTGCGCGACAACATCAGCCTGACCGAACCCGGCCTCGTCCTCGGCGCCACCCGCGACGCCCAGGGCACCCATATCACCGTCGTCGACCCGGCCGCGCCGCAGGAGGGACGGATGGTGATGACCTTCGCCGACAACCCGATCCAGCTGCGCCAGTGGGAGATCACCACCCGCGCCGGCGCGCGCACCCGGGTGGAGCTTCTGGACTACACCACCGGCGTCAGCATCGAGCGCAACCTCTTCAACATCGAGCTCGCCACCGCAAACATGCGCTGAGCCGCCCATGCACCGATGCCACAGCTGCCGACAAGCCGCGCCCGCGGCGCTGGCCCCGGCGCAGCAAAACCGCTAGAGTGCCGCCAAAAGCCGGCGAAACCTGCCGGCGGTCTCGAGGCAGTGAGGCGATCGATGCAGTCCATGCACGGCAGGGCGAGGCCCCTGGCTCTGGCATTGTCCCTGTGCGCCGCGCTGGCGGGCTGCACGCTTCCCCGCTCCGGCCCGACGGCCAGCGAGATCCACACGGCCTCGTCGAACAAGGAGTTCGGCGTGCATGTCGTCTCCGTCGATCCCTCGATCGCCGCCGCCACCCGCTACATCGAGACGCTGGGCTTCGGCGCGTCGCTGCTGAACGCCGGAACCGTCTCGCCCGACATGATCAGCCCCGGCGACCGGCTGGCGGTCACGGTCTGGGAGAACGTCGATACCGGCCTGCTCGCCGGCGTCGGCCAGCGAGTGACGTCGGTCGAGCAGATCCAGGTCGACCAGGGCGGCACGGTCTTCATGCCCTATGTCGGCCGCGTCCAGGCCGGCGGGCGCACAGCCGAAGCGCTGCGCGGGGACATCACGGCGGCGCTCGCCGACCAGACCCCTGATCCCCAGGTCGAGGTGCGCCGCGTGGCCGGCGACGGCGCCACGGTCACCATTCTGGGCGGCGTGGCGTCGCCGGGCATCTACCCGATCGAATCTCCCACCCTGCGCCTCTCGGCCATGCTGGCGCGCGCGGGCGGCGTGGCGCTCGTGCCGGACGTGGCGCAGATCAAGGTCGAGCGCGGCGGCACGACGGGGCGGGCCTGGCTGCAGGACCTTTACGACAACCCGCGCTACGACATCGCGCTGCGCTCGGGTGATCGGATCATCGTCGAGGAGGACCGCCGAGCCTTCACCGCGCTTGGCGCCACCGGCTCCCAGGCCCGCGTGCCCTTCAACAAGCGCGAGCTCTCCGCAGTCGAGGCAATCGCCGCGGCCGGCGGACTCGACGGGCGTTCCGCCGACCCGACCGGCGTCTTCGTCTTCCGCGAGGAACGCTCCGAGATCGCCAACCGGGTGCTCGGCCGCAACGATCTCGTCGGACCGCAGCGCATGGCCTATGTCCTCAACATGACCCGCGCCGAGGGGCTCTTCGCCGCCGGCCAGTTCATCATCCGCGACGAGGACACGGTCTACATCACCGAGGCCCCCTTCGCCGCCTGGAGCCGGGTGCTCGGCGTGGCCACCTCCACGGTCGGCCTCGCCGGCTCGGTCTCGGCGATCCAGAGCCGCTACTAGCTTCGCGAGGCAGGGACACCGGTAACCCGGCGCCGCCGGGCCTCAGCCGGCGCTTGCAGCCTTCGCGGTGACGACGGGCGCCGCGTCCCGCGCATCAAACCGCGCGCGGGCCTCGGCGATGCGGGCCTGGTTGCGGCGCGCGAAGGCCTCGATGCCGCGGATCGGTTCGAGCAGGTCGCGGCCCAGGTCGGTCAGCGCATAATCCACGCGCGGCGGGATCGACGGGGTGACGCTGCGCGTCAGATAGCCGTCGCGCTCCAGCCCCCGCACCGTGCTCGACAGCATCTTCTGCGAGATGTTCCCGATGCTGCGCTGCAACTCGCTGAAGCGCCGTGGCCCTTCGCCCAGATGCACGATGACCAGCACGCTCCACTTGTCGCCGATGCGCGACAGCGTGTCGCTGACTGCGCGACAGTCGCTAATATCATGATCCGAAAGTGGTTTTGCGGGCATGGTCGTGGTTTCCAAAAAGTGCCTGGTTGCCAAGTGCAACTTGGTATCCAATGTAGTGCCAGTATCCTGTGGTTACCACCCATGGGAGCGTCCACAGATCGCAATCCCACGGAGACTATCATGTCCAAGCCCCGGATCGGAATCATCATCGCCGCCACCCGCGAGGGCCGGTTCGGCGACAAGCCTGCCGCCTGGATCAACGAGATCGCCTCGCGCCGCAGCGATGCCACCTTCGAGGTCATCGACCTGCGCGACTTCCCGCTGCCGCATTTCGATGAGCCGAGCTCGCCGGCCTATGGCGCGCTGAAAGGCGCCGAGGCCAAGCGCTGGCAGGAGAAGATTGGCGGCTTCGACGGCTTCATCTTCGTCACCCCCGAATACAACCGCTCGATCCCCGGCGTGCTGAAGAACGCGCTCGACTTCGCCTATGGTGAATGGAACCGCAAGGCGGCGGCCTTCGTCGGCTACGGCCCGCTCGGCGCCGCCCGCGCGATCGAGCACCTGCGCAACATGGCGATCGAGCTGCAGCTGGCACCGACCCGCACCGGCGTCCACATCACCATGGATCCCTATCTCGCGGTGGCGCAGGGCCAGAAGACGCTGGCCGATTTCGACTTCCTGAACCAGGGCGCCGAGGCGACGCTGAACGAGCTCGTCTGGTGGACCACCGCCCTCAAGACGGCGCGCGACGCCGACGCCGCCCGCGCGGCGGCCTGAGCCCCTAGGCGGGGACCCAGCGAGAGCGGATGTCGGGGCCGGTCTGCACGGCCTCGACCAGCCTGAAGCGCGGGGCCAGCGACAGCTGGCCAAGCGCCATCGGCCCCACTGCGGGGACAGCTTCCGCGCCCAGCACCAGGCCGGCGGAATAGGCGACCACCTGGTCGACCAGACCCCCCGCCAACAGGGCGGCCGCGAGCTGTCCACCCCCCTCGCAGAGAACGCGGGTCAGGCCCCGCCGTCCCAGCTCCTGCAGCGCCTGCGCCAGATCCAGGCGCCCGCCGGCCTGCTGCGGCAATTCGATCAGCGTCGCGCCCCGGTCCGCCCAGCCCGCGCGGCGGGCCTCGTCCGCGCCGGCGTGATGGAAGAGCCAAAGCGGCGCCTCGGCCGCCTCCGAGGCCAGCCGCCCCGTCTCGGGCAGATCCAGCGTGCCCGCCAGCACCACCCGCACCGGGCTCGCGCCGGCAAGGCCGAGCCCCCGCACGTCCAGCCCCGGATCGTCGGCCCGCGCGGTCCCCGCCCCCACCAGCACCGCATCGGCCTGGGCGCGCATGAGATGGACCTCGGCCCGCGCCTGCGCCCCGGTGATCCAGCGGCTCTCGCCACCCGCCGTCGCGATGCGCCCGTCGAGCGAGGTGGCGAGCTTCAGCGTCAGCATCGGGCGGCCGCGGGTGACCCGGCTCAGGAAGCCCCGGTTCAGCGCCTCCGCCTCCGCCGCGAGGCAGCCGGTCTCCACCGTGATTCCCGCCGCGCGCAGCACCGCCAGACCGCGGCCGTTCACCCGGGGGTCGGGATCCTGATGCGCCACGACCACCCGCGCCACACCGGCCGCGACCAGCGCATCGGCGCAGGGCGGCGTGCGCCCGGTATGCGCGCAGGGCTCCAGGGTCACGTAGGCCGTCGCGCCCCGGGCCGCGAGGCCCGCACGCGCCAGCGCTATCGCTTCGGCATGGGGGCGCCCGCCGTCACCGGTGGCGCCGCGACCGACCACGCGGCCCTCGGCGACCAGCACGCAGCCGACGGCCGGGTTGGGCCAGACGCGGCCAAGCCCACGGCGCGCCAGCCCGAGGGCCACCTGCATGAAGCCCGCGTCCTGCTCCCGAGTGGTCACGGCCTGTCAGTCGTCGTCAGATGCCACCACGGCGGGGCGCAGCTCGGAGACGAAGTCCTCGAAATCATCCGCGGCCTGGAAATTCTTGTAGACGCTGGCAAAGCGCACGTAGGCCACGGTGTCGATCCGCGCCAGCGTCTCCATCACGATCTGGCCGATCGTGTCGGACTGGATGTCGGTCTCGCCCATCGACTCGAGCCGGCGGACGATGCCCGAGACCATCTGGTCCAGCCGTTCGCTCTCGATCGGGCGCTTCTGCATGGCGATGCGGATCGAGCGCTCGAGCTTGTCGCGGTCGAAGGGCTCGCGCCGGCCGTTCTTCTTGACCACGATCAGGTCGCGCAGCTGCACCCGCTCGTAGGTGGTGAACCGCCCGCCGCAGGCCGGGCAGAACCGCCGCCGCCGGATGGAGACATGGTCTTCCGCCGGCCGGCTGTCCTTCACCTGGGTGTCGATATTGCCGCAGAAAGGGCAGCGCATGCAGGGGCCTCCAAGTCGCAGGGCGGTGTACCGCGGGCACTATAGGCAGGCTTCAACACGTTGGGTAGCCGTTTCGTGCGCCTACAACATGCGCCGTGTCTTTCCTGCATATCGCCGTTTCTCGGCTGCCTACGCCGACAGGCGCGACGTCTGCTTGGGCGGCTTGCCGGCGAAACGCGGCGAGACGAGCGGCGCCGGTCGCGACTGAGCCGGAAATGCGCACTTCATCAGACGGATACGAAATCACCCGCGCTGCTGCACCCCGTCCGGTGCCAGTCCCAGTGCCAGCGCTCGGGCACCGGCCCGCCCTTGCGGTCGACGGGACCGACCGACAGCCCATCGAGCCGCAGCGCCGCCCGCACGATCGCCGGCACCATCACAGCCCCGATCGCCCGGCCAAGGCACTCGTGCAATCCCACCCCGAAGGTAAAGGTCTGCTCCAGCGGCCTGGTCGGATCGAAGACCTCCGGCGCCGCCACCGCCGCCGCGTCGAACATCGCCGAATGGGTGACGGCCAGCACGGTCGTCCCCGCCGGGATCTTCACCGCATGATCGCTGCCCCGCGCCAGCACGGTTTCTCCGGTCGCGATGCGGAAGGCGTAGCCAAAGGCCGGCCGGAAGCGCAGCGCCTCGAAAACATGCCCGTCGATCGCCGCCGGGTCCTCGTCCCAGGCTGCCGCCACGGCAGCCGCCCGCCGCACGGGATCGGCCAGAAGCACCTCGATCGCGTTGACCACGCAATGCGAGGTGGTCTCCACCGCGCCGATCAGCAGCCCGCCTGTGTTCAGCACCACCGCCGCCGTGTCGAAGCGCAGCGCCTCGGACGCAGCCAGCCGCAACAGCCGCGAGACCACGTCATTGCCCCCTGCCCCGGCGCGCAGCTCGCCCGCCCGCCGCGTGATCAGCGCCACGAGGTACTCGCGCATCCGTGCGTTCGCCGCCTCGCGCTCGGCCACGATCGCGTCGTGATCACCCCAGGCCCCCTGGTGGAACGGCTGGTTCCAGAAGGCGTCCATCTGGTTCCAGTAGGACCAGGCCTTCAACTCCTCCGGGTCGCTGCCCTCGTAGCCGAACCAGTGCTGCACCAGCGCCAGCGGCACGCCCCGCGTCAGACCCGCCACCGCCTCGAACGGCGCGTCGCCGTCCGCCTGCAGCCGGCGCGTGGCCTCGGCTTCGACCCATGCGCGGATGGCAGGGATGTCCTCGCGGTCCAGCACGGCACGCATCACCGACTTGTCGCGCCAGTGGGTGGGTGTGTCGTCCTGGGCCATCCAGTAGTCGCCCTGCTTGGGCGCGTAATGCCCGACGCTGAAGAGGTCATGGCGCTGCAGAACCTCGGTGCAGTCCGCGTGCCGCGTCACCAGCGTCACCTCGGGCAGCACCAGCACCGGCCGGTGCCGGCGCAGTTCGGCATGGAGCGGCAACGGCTCGTCGGCCATCCAGCCTTGCACCAGCGGCCAGCGCCCGGCGGCGGGCGTCTCCTCGAGACGCTGCAGATAACCCTTCATCCGCCGGCTCCCGTCACTGCGTCTTGAGATATTCGATCACCGCCATGCGCTGGTCGTGACCGAGCATGGCAGCGCGCGGAAAGGCATGGCCCTGGTTGCCGTTGCCGCGCAGCGACGTGTCGTAGCGGAAACGCCCCGGCGCATCCTCGCTGACAAAGCCCAGCCGTTCGCGGTCGAGCTCGCGCCCCCCGGTCCAGAACACCGCGCGCCGCTCCTCGGGCGGCGAGAGCAGCTCATAGACCGTCGCGACCGAACCGTTGTGCAGATAGGGCCCCGTCGCCCAGACGCCGGCCAGCGGGCTCGCCTTCATGTCGGTCAGCGACGGCGGCTCGTAGGGACGCGGCCCGCTAGGGCTCGCCCGCAGCCGGAAGCCGTTCAGCGCGATGCGCTCCTCCTGGCTCAGCCCCTCGCGCGCCATCGCCGCCTCGACGGCGGCACCGACGGTGCGCAGGAAGAAGGCCGGCGCCGAGACCGCCTGCTGGCCACCAAACAGCGGCGCCGCCAGGGGGCCGGTCAGCACCATCCGCCGCGACAGCGCCTCGACATAGGCCGGATCGGTGCCGACGTCGCGATAATCGACCCGCCCGATCTTGATGAAGGTCCGACCGAACTGGTTTTCCTCGGCCGCCGTGCGCCGGTAGGGCGGCATGTTGTGGCAGCCCGCGCAGCTTGCCGCAAAGATCGCCGCGCCCTCTTCGGCGAGACCCGCGTCGATCGGCCCCATCAGCGCCTCGTCCCAGGCCGGCGGGGTCAGGGTCGCGACCCAGCCCTCCAGCGCGTGGAGCTCGTCCAGCATCATCGTCGAGGCGAAGGGCGTCTCGCTGCCGGGCCGAAGCTGCGTCGTCCCGAAGACACCGAGCACCTGCCCCGCGTTGCGCGCAATCGGGCTCGCCGCGATCGGGTTCCACTGCACGAACTCCAGCTCGGGCGCCAGCCACAGCGGCGGATAGCTGGTCGGCGCCGCCACGGGATGCAGGTTCGCAGGCTCGCCGAGATCGCGCACGGCGAGCGAATTGACGATCTGCGTCAGCGCATCCGCCCGCCCGTAGCCCGAGGCCAGCGCCGGCCGGCGCAGCACCGCGTCACCCGCCAGCCGCACCTGAAAGGCCGCGAAGCGCAACCGCAGTTCCGCCGCGCCGGTCGCGCTCCCCTGCCCCAGCACCGCACGCGCGAACCGCGCGAACCGCGCATCGTCGTGCTGGGTGGCCGTGACCGCCTCCGCCAGCGCCGCGTAGAAACTGTCGAAGTCGAAATTGGCCGGGCCCCCGTCGATACGGATCGGCCGCCCCTCGACCGTGACCGTCCCGGTGTGGCAGGCGGCGCAGTTGATGCCCACCTGGCGCGCATCGCTCGCCAGTCCGTCCGGGTCGGGCGCGAAGGTCAGCACCGCCGCATCCCCCGGCCCGACCGTTACGCCGATCGGGAAGCCGTCGGGATTGTGCGCCGAGACCGGCGCCGGCAGCAGCCCGAAGCCCGCCAGATGCTCGGGATCGGCGAAGGGCCCGCCGCCGTCGGCGCGCTCCAGCGCCTTGAACCAGGAATAGGGGATCATGCGCGAGCCCTGCGGCGTGAAGTAGAAGCGCTCGCGCATCTCCACGTCCCAGCCCTGGTCCAGCAGCACCGGCCCGCCCCCGGGCTCGACCGCGCCCGCCCCGGCGGCCAATACCATCAGCGTCGCCAGCAGCCCGGCGGCCCTTCCCGCATGTCCAAACATGAATCTTCCCTCAAAGCGATAATGCGCGTCGGTCAGCAATAATCGCGATGGTAGCAGATTACCGGCTCGGGAGGTAGCGGCGCGTGTGGTCGGGCGCAGGGCTCAGACGTGCTGCCCGCCATTGATCTCGATCTCGACGCCCGTCACGTAGGAGCTCTCAGGCGTGCAGAGATAATAGATCGTGCGCGCCACCTCCTCGGGCTTGCCCAGCCGGCGCAGCGGGATCGCGTCCACCAGCGCCTCGGTGCCCGGCGAGAGGATGTCGGTCTCGATCTCGCCCGGCGAGATCGCATTCACCCGCACGCCCATCGGCCCGAAGTCATGCGCCATCTCGCGGGTCAGCGCGACGAGCGCCGCCTTGGACGTCGCATAGGCCGCCCCCGCGAAGGGATGCACCCGCGCCCCCGCGATCGAGGAGACGTTGACGATCGCCCCCTGCGCCGCGGCGAGTTCGGCCGCGAGCCCGCGCGCCAGGATCACGCTGGCGAAGAAGTTGACATGAAAGACATGCCCCCAGGTGCGCAGGTCGGTCGTCAGCGTGTCGAGCCGCGCCCCGCCCTCGCCCTTGGGCGAGATGCCGGCATTGTTGACCAGCGCCTCCAGCCGGCCGGATTTCAGCCGACTGCGGATCTCTGCCACCGCCTCGATCGTGTTGTTCGGATCAGCCAGATCAACCTGGACGTGATCCTCCTCGCCCGCCTCCCAGGGACAGTCCTCGGGAAACGGATAGCGCGAGCAGGTGATCACCCGCCAGCCGGCCGAGGCGAACCGCTTGACCGTGGCATGGCCGATGCCCCGGCTGGCACCGGTCAGGAGAAGTGTGCGGCGGTCGGGCATGGAGCTCTCCTGCGGGTCGGCCCCGCGTGTCAGCTCTTACCTATCCCAGGGCGGCGCATGCGCAAGGCCCCGCCACCCTCACGGGTTGAGCCGCGCCACCTCCCAGGGGGCACCCGGCGCGGCCCGCGTCCAGCGAAAGCGGTCGTGCAGCCGGTGCTGGCCATCGGCCCAGAACTCGATCTCGACCGGGGTGATGCGAAAGCCCCCCCAATAGGGCGGCCGCGCGGGGTCGATCCCCTCGCGGGCCGTCACCTTTGCCAGCTCGGCCATCAGCGCCATGCGCCCCGACAGCGGCCGCGACTGCTGCGAGGCCCAGGCGCCCAGCCGGCTCGGCAGCGAGCGCGAGCGGTAATAGGCGTCGGCCATGGCGGGCTCGACCTTCTCGACCACGCCCCGCGCACGGACCTGCCGGCGCAGGCTCTTCCAGTGCATCACGAACGCCGCCTTGCCGGTGGCAGCGAGCTCGTTGCCCTTGGCGCTCTCGTAATTGGTGTAGAAGACGAAGCCGTCTGCCTCGATCTCCTTCAGGAGCACCGTGCGGACATTGGGCAGGCCGCTGGCATCGACGGTTGCCAGCGCCATGGCGTTTGGATCGTTCGGCTCGCGCCCCTCGGCCTCGGCGAGCCAGGCCCGCGCGATGGCGAAGGGGTCATCGCCGGCGAAAATGCCGCTGCGGTCCGCCACGCTCGTTCCCTCCGGCTTGAATACGCGCCGAGCATAAGCCCCGGCGCGCTCTCGCGGTCAAGGGCAGCTCAGGCCGCGGCGCCTGCGCGCGCGCGACCCGGCCGGCGGCGCCGGCGCGCGGGCTTCGGCCCGCTGCGGGCCGCCTCGTTGCGCGCGCCATCATTGCGCCCAGCCCCCTGCCGAGGCGTCCGCGACGCCGCGGGCTTGGCCTCGTCAACCACCGCCGGGCGGGAGGTGAAGCCCTCGGGCAGCGGCACGATGGTCAGCTTCTGGCGCGTCAGCTTCTCGATGTCGCGCAGATAGGGCCGCTCGTCGTCGGCCACGAACGAGATCGCGATGCCCGCCGCGCCCGCGCGCGCCGTGCGCCCGATGCGGTGGACATACTGCTCCGGCACGTTCGGCATCTCGAAGTTGAAGACATGGCTGACGCCCGGCACGTCCACGCCGCGTGCGGCGATGTCGGTGGCGACCAGCACCTTGCAGCGCCCGGCGCGGAACGCGGCCAGCGCCCGCTCGCGCTGGGGCTGGCTCTTGTTGCCATGGATGGCGGCGGATTCGATCCCGGCCTCGGCAAGCTTCTTCACCACCCGGTCGGCGCCGTGCTTGGTGCGGGTGAAGACGAGCGCGCGGTCGACCTCTTCTTCCGTCAGCGCATGGGCGAGCAACGCCTGCTTGTCGGACTGCGAGACGAAGCTCGCGACCTGGTCCACCCGCTCGGCCGTGGTGGCGGCCGGCGTCACCTTCACCTCGACGGGGTTCTTCAGGTAGCGCCCGGCCAGTTCGGCGATCTGCGCCGGCATGGTGGCCGAGAAGAACAGCGTCTGCCGACGCAGCGGCAGCAGCGGCACGATCCGGCGCAGCGCATGGATGAAGCCCTGGTCGAGCATCTGGTCGGCCTCGTCGAGCACCAGAACCTCGACATGGTTCAGCGTCATCGCCTTGCGCGCGATCAGGTCCTCGAGCCGGCCGGGCGTGGCCACCAGGATGTCGGTGCCGCGCTCCATCTGCCGGATGTGGCGATTGATCGGCACGCCGCCAAAGGCGGTGGCCACCGTCAGCCGCAGGAACTGGCCGTAGTTGCGGAACGAGGCCGCGATCTGGTCGGCAAGCTCGCGCGTGGGTGCGAGCACCAGCACGCGTGTGGACTTGCGCGGCGTGGGTCCCGGGTTGCGGCGCAGCCGATCGAGGATCGGGGTGGCAAAGGCCGCGGTCTTGCCGGTGCCGGTCTGGGCGATGCCCAGCAGGTCGCGGTCGGCCAGCAACGGCGGGATCGCCTGGGTCTGGATCGGGGTGGGCGTGGTATAGCCGCGGGCGGCCAGCGCCTCGACGATGGGCGCGGCGAGGCCGAGGCCTGCAAAATCAGTCATGTGTATCGTCTGCCTTTCGATGCGGACATGCGCAACGCATCGCACCGGAGGGCGGCGTCGCGGGCTCTAAGAAGACGGCCCGCGTGAATCAGGACGTAAGATAAGGATTGCGCTGATGGCCCGGGACCCCGGAGGCTCTTCTGCCTCCCGCTTCACGCCGTCCCGCGCCGGTCGGACCCTTTGGCCCGGCTGCGCCCGCTGCATATGCGTGTTTGGCGCCCGTCTGTCAACATGCTGCACCGCAAGACGCGGGCGCCGCGGCACCACCTAAGCCGAGGTGTTACCCTTCATCTCGTATCCCGGCGGGAAAACTACCCGCCGGGATACCGGATCTTGTGGCAGCCGCTCGAGATGCGGCCCCATTTGACAACAGGGGTTTCCATCCGGTTAACGCGAATCCGAAAGGTGTTTATCCTCAAGAGCTTGCCAGGATTCCCAAGCGTGGGAATCCCGGCAGACGCCGGCTGGACCCGCTCAGGCCCCAAGCATCCGGCGCAGCTTGGCCACTGCCCGGTCGTGGCCTTCCTGATAGCCGATCGGCTCGACGAACCGCCCCCGGCCGTCGAAGAGCAGGACGTAGCTCGAATGGTCCATCGTGTAGTCCCCCGAGCTCAGCGGCACCTGGCGCGCATAGACCCGAAAGGCCGCCAGCGCCTTGTCGGTTTCCTCCCGCGTGCCCGAAACCCCGGTAACACCGGGCACCCAGGACACATAGTCCGCCAGCACCTCCGGAGTGTCCCGCTCGGGATCGACGGTCACGAAGAAGACCCGCAGGTCCTCCGCGTCGTCCCCCAGCTCCTCCTGCCAGGACGCGATGTCCCCGAGCGTGGTCGGGCAGACGTCGGGACAGTGGACGAAGCCGAAGAACACCGCCGAGGGCCCCTCGCGCAGCGTCGCTTCGGAGAACTCGGTGCCGTCGGTCGCGACCAGCCGGTAGTCGCCCCGGCCGAACCCGTCGGCGACCTCCTCCGTCAGCCGCGGCGCGACCACGCCGAACCACAGGACGAGGGCGAGCGCGAGCGCGACCATCCCCCACAGGATGGAGCGCAGGTTCCGGATTCCACTCGGTGTCATCTTACAATCCCCTCACTGGCCCTGCGCAGGCTGGCCATGACCGCCATGCGCCCCGTGGTCGGTCCCGCGCGCGTTCGGCGCGCCGATCTCGAGCGCGATGGCGATCTCGCCCGCCATCTCGAAGCTCAGCACCACCTCGACCAGCTCGCCCTCCACGAACGGCGCCGCCAGCTCCATGAACATCAGGTGGTACCCCCCAGGCTTCAACTCCACCGTCTCTCCCGCGGGGATCGGGATGCCGTCGGGCCGTTCGCGCATTTGCATCACGTCTCCGACCATTGCCATCTCGTGGATCTCCGTCCGCCCCGCCACCTCCGAGGTGGCCGCGACCAGCCGATCATCGGCAGTGCCAGTGTTGGTGACGGTCAGGAAGCCACCGGCCACCGGCGCGCGCGGCAGCGTCGCCCGCGAGAAGGGCTCGGTGATCGTCAGGTCGCCAAGGACGTAGCTTTCCGCCAGCGCATCGTCCTGGTGGGCGCCGTGGTCATGGGCGAAAGCCGCGGCGGCAAATGCGGCGGAAGCGGCGAGCAGCGCCGCGCCAGCAGTCAATCTTGTCATGGGATCGGTTCCTCGAACACGTTGCCGCGCACCGCGGGGCGCAGGCAGAAGCATGGCTGCCCCGCGCGCGGGGCGTTTCAGGTGAGAGGACCGAGGCCGGGCGGTGCTCGAGCGGCAGTTGGTCGCCAGACGGCATCCGCGCGCACCGGAGCATCGGCGCGGGGGGCCGGAGCCACCACCCACTCCGCGACCGGGCGGTCGGATCCCGCCGCCGCCGGCAGAACGCCCGGTGCTGCGACCAGGCGGCAGGCGAAACAGTGCGGCGGATCGTCACCAGCGCCGTCGGAGCTCAGGCAGAGCTCCGGCAGCGTGCCGTCGGGCATCGCATAGGCCGAGAGGTCGACGACCGCGGATGGCGCATGTGACGCCGCATGGGCGTGCAGGCGCGGCACGGCGACACTCGCCAGAGCAAACAGCCCGGCGAGAAGCACGTGCAGCAGCAGACGCCGCAGTCCAGGATTGGTCACAGGCCCGCCCTTCCGCGATGCCGCGGGGACGGGTCCTACGGGGGACCGGCATTCCCGCGAAATGCGGCCGGACCCTAGCAATCGCGGCCAGCCCTCGCAAGGCGGGGGGCGATCAGGCGGCGCGAGGCACCGACGCTGCCTGCGCCAGCCACCGGGGCCGATTGCCTGGTTTCAGGTTCGCGCGCGCTTGCGGGCAGTCAACCGGGCCGAGCGATCGTCCATCGCCTCGATGCGGTCCTGGACCATGCGCCAGCGGATCCGCTCTTCGGCGGTCTGTGCAGAGCTGGCCCGCTCACGCGCATGTTTCCAGGCACCCGCGCCCATCTGCGCCACAAGCTGTTCCACCATCATCCGGACCGCGCGCCTGCGCTCGAGCGCGCGCCTGAGCACACCGATCATGCCGACACCTCCGTACCGTCGTCCCAACCTGCCGCGGGAGCGACCCCGGCTCAAGCAAAACGAATCGGTCCGGTTAATCGCATTAAGCATTTAAACGTCGCTGTAACATGTCGTTAACTACTCTTTGCTACGCGTGACCTCTACCTGTGCGGGAGCTTACATGCCCATCGATCCCTTCATTGACACCGACCTGATGCCCCCGCCGTTCGTGGAGGGACTCGACGACTGGTCAAAGGGAGACGGGACCCCGGACAGCTACACCTACGACCGAGACCCGGCGGCCCGGATCGCCCGAGGGGACGCCGATTTCGGCATCTGCCTCGAGCTGCGCAAAACCGATGCCGTGCAACGGCTGCGTTACATGGGCGAGCTGCCGGTGCGAGCGGGCGCATATCTCGAGATCTCCGCCCGGCTGAAGGTTCTGCGCGGGCCGCTGCCGCTCGTGCAGGTGGCCGCCTGGGCAGGCGGGGCGGGGGGCAACGGGCTGCCCGAACTGCCGACCACCGGCCCGCTGGTCCGCATTCGCAAGCATGAGACGGTCGTCGATCTCTCTGCTGTCATCGGCCCTGCGCCCCGACCGGGCGTCGATCTGGTCTGGGACGCCCGGGCGCTCTACGCGCATGTCGGGCTCGATCTCGTCGGCCCCGAGGGCGCGATCATCCGCATCGCCGACATCGCGGTGCGCGACGTGACCCCTGCCTTTTCCCCGTTGGGGCGCGCCCTGCCCGGCTTCACTCCCATCGGCGCGACCGAGCACTGATCGCGCGACAAGGTTGCCGCACCCCCGCCCCCTGCCCTAGACTCCGGCACTGCGAACCCGAGCCGGGAGGGGGCCCATGCCGACGTTGTCCCGTGACGCGAACCTGCAGACGGTCATCACCACATTCGAGGTGAGCCCTGCCACCTGCCAGGACCTGCTCGACGAACTGCGGGAGAGCTACGAGGCGTTCATCCGCCACCAGCCCGGCTTCGTCGGGGCGGCCATCCATGCCAACGATGCCCAGACGCGCATCGCCATCTATTCGCAATGGCGCCAGCGCCAGGACTTCCAGGCGATGCTGCGCGCGGAGGAGATGCGCACGCGGATGCGGCGGATCAACGGGCTCTGCCGCACCTTCGAGCCGGTGATGTACGATCTGACCGACACCTTCGGGTGATCGCGGCGACACTTGCCTTTTAAGTGAACACGTGTTCATTTACGAGAAAACACGGGGGGAAGCGTTCATGTTCATGGCGGGGCTGAACTTCGCACTCGGCGAAGAGGTCGACGCGCTGCGCGATCTTGTGCGGGAATGGGCACAGGAGCGTATTGCGCCAATCGCGCAGGACATTGACAGAAATAATCTTTTCCCGCCCGAGCTCTGGCGCGAGATGGGCAATCTCGGGCTCCTGGGGATCACCGTGCCGGAAGAGTACGGCGGTTCGGGAATGGGCTATCTCGCCCATGTCGTGGCGGTCGAGGAGATTGCGCGGGCGAGTGCGAGCGTGTCGCTGAGCTACGGGGCGCATTCGAACCTCTGCGTGAACCAGATCCGGCTGAACGGAAACGCAGAACAGAAGGCCAGGTACCTGCCGCGGCTCGTCTCGGGCGAGCACGTCGGGGCGCTGGCGATGTCCGAGGCCGGGGCGGGGTCGGACGTTGTCTCGATGAAGCTGCGGGCCGAGCGGATGAACGACCGCTATGTGCTCAATGGCACCAAGTACTGGATTACCAACGGGCCGGATGCCGACACGCTGGTGGTCTATGCCAAGACCGATCCGCAGGCGGGATCGCGCGGGATCACGGCGTTCCTGATCGAGAAGGACTTCAAGGGTTTCTCCACCGGCCCGCATTTCGACAAGCTCGGCATGCGGGGATCGAACACGGCGGAGCTGATCTTCGAGGATTGCGAGGTGCCCTTCGAGAACGTGCTCGGGCAGGAGGGTCAGGGCGCGCGGGTGCTGATGTCGGGGCTCGACTACGAGCGGGTGGTGCTGTCAGGGATCGGGGTCGGGCTGATGCAGGCGATCCTCGACCATGTGATGCCCTACATGCACCAGCGCAAGCAGTTCAATGAAAAGGTTGGGAATTTCCAGCTGATGCAGGGCAAGATCGCCGATCTCTACACGGCGATGAACACCGCGCGCGCCTATGTCTATGCGGTTGCCGCGGCCTGCGACCGGGGCGAGGTGACGCGGCAGGATGCGGCGGCCTGCGTGCTTTATGCGTCGGAGAAGGCGATGGAGCAGGCGGTGCAGGGCGTGCAGGCCATGGGCGGCGCGGGGTTCATGAACGACAGCCCGCTCAGCCGGATCATGCGCGATGCGAAGCTGATGGAGATCGGGGCCGGCACCAGCGAGATCCGCCGGATGCTGATCGGGCGCGAGCTGATGCGGGCGACGGAGCCGTGAGATTTTCGCCGGTTAACGCGCCTTCCGGGCGATATGGAATGCGTATGGAAAGCGTATGGAATCCGTATGGCCGATTCTCGGCCGCTCCCGAAAGGTTAACGCCATGATCCTCCTTGCCACCCTCGCCCTGCTCGCAGGTCCCGCCCTGGCACAGGACATCCCCTTCTCGCCCGAGGCGACCGAGAGCTGCCTCGCCGGGGCCGAGGATGCGCTCGCGCGCGAAGGGTGCATCGGCAAGGCGGCGGATGCCTGCATGGAGGCACCGGGCGGGGACACGACCTACGGCATGGGTTTCTGCCTGAACGCCGAATACGAGTTCTGGGACGGGCGGCTCAACGCGGCCTATCAAAAGCTGATGGCATCAGAGGAAGAGGCGGCGGCGGAGCTGAAGGATCTCGGCTCGGCGGCGCCCTCGCCGGCCGAGGCGCTGCGCAAGATGGAGCGGGCCTGGGTCGCCTATCGCGACGCCGCGTGCGAATACGAATACAGCCAGTGGGGCGGCGGGACCGGAGGCGGGCCGGCCTCGGTCGGCTGCATGCTGAACCTGGCCGGCAGGCAGGCGCTGGCGCTCGAGGCGCGGCTGCAGGAGCGCGAAGACCAGTGAAACTCTCCTCCGCCATCGAGACCGGATCGGCGGCGTTCCGCGCCAACCGGGAGGCGCATCTCGACGCGCTCGCCGAGATCGCCGAGGCGGCGGCAAAGGCAGCGGCCGGCGGTGGGGCCGAGGCGGCGAAGCGGCATTTGGCGCGCGGCAAGATGCTGCCGCGCGAGCGGGTCGCGGGGCTGCTCGATCCCGGTGCGCCCTTCCTCGAGATCGGGGCGACGGCGGCACACGGGCTCTATGGCGGGGACGCGCCGGCGGCTGGGATGATTGCGGGGATCGGGCGGGTCGAGGGCCAGGAGGTCATGGTGGTGGCGAACGATGCCACCGTGAAGGGCGGCACCTACTACCCGATGACGGTGAAGAAGCACCTTCGCGCGCAGGAGATCGCGGCGGAGAACCGGCTGCCCTGCATCTATCTGGTGGACAGCGGCGGTGCGAACCTGCCGAACCAGGACGAGGTGTTCCCGGACCGCGACCATTTCGGGCGGATCTTCTACAATCAGGCGCGGATGAGTGCGGCGGGAGTGTCTCAGATCGCGGTGGTGATGGGGTCCTGCACCGCGGGCGGGGCCTATGTGCCGGCCATGTCGGATGTCTCGATCATCGTCCGGGATCAGGGGACGATCTTTCTCGCCGGCCCGCCGCTGGTGAAGGCCGCGACCGGCGAGGAGGTAAGCGCCGAGGAGCTGGGCGGGGGCGACGTGCATACGCGGCTGTCCGGCGTCGCCGACTATCTGGCCGAGGACGATGCGCATGCGCTGGCGCTGGCGCGGCAGGCGGTCTCCGGGCTGAACCGCGGGCGGCCGGCCGGGCCGGTGATGGCAGCGGTGGAGGAGCCGGCCTACGATCCGGAGGAGCTGCTCGGCGTCGTGCCGGCCGACCTGCGCACGCCTTACGACATCCGCGAGGTGATCGCGCGGCTGGTGGACGGGTCCAGGCTCGACGAGTTCAAGGCGCGGTTCGGGGCAACGCTGGTCTGCGGCTTTGCGCATGTGATGGGCGTGCCGGTCGGCATCATCGCCAACAACGGGGTGCTGTTCTCCGAGAGCGCGATCAAGGGCGCGCATTTCGTCGAGCTGTGCAGCCAGCGGCGCATCCCGCTGATCTTCCTGCAGAACATCACCGGCTTCATGGTGGGGCGAAAATACGAGAACGAAGGCATCGCGCGGCACGGGGCGAAACTCGTCACCGCCGTCGCCACCACCTCGGTCCCCAAGATCACCCTGATCGTCGGCGGCTCGTTCGGGGCCGGCAACTACGGCATGTCGGGGCGGGCCTATCAGCCACGGTTCCTGTGGACCTGGCCCAATTCCCGCATCGCGGTCATGGGCGGCGAGCAGGCGGCCGGCGTGCTGGCGACGGTGCGGCGCGACGGGATCGAGCGCAAGGGCGGGGCCTGGTCAGCCGAGGAGGAGGCCGCGTTCAAGGCCCCCACGCTGGAGAAGTTCGCGCGCCAGAGCCATCCGCTCTACGCCTCGGCGCGGCTCTGGGATGACGGGGTGATCGACCCGCGCAAGACCCGCGCCGTGCTGGCGCTGTCGCTGTCGGC
>CAYLHK010000026.1:32708-36431 GCA_964383295.1 uncultured Rhodovulum sp. | reverse complement strand
TGGAGGCCTGCTCGAGGCTCTGCTCGGCCTCCTTGAGGTTCTTCTCCAGCCGCCGACGCGCGGCGATCTCGTCCGACAGCCGTCGGTTCAGCGCCCGCTGCTCGGCCGACTCGCGCTGGAACCGCCGGCTCTCGGCCCGGGTGCGCCGCTGCAGCAGGAAGACGCCGAAGGCGAGCAGCAGCGCGATGACCATGACGATCGTGGCCAGCACGCTGTTCACCCGCGCGCGGACGTCCTCGAGGGTGGAGAAGAAGGTGAGGCGCCAGTTGCGGAAGCCCACCGGCACCTCGGCGAGCAGATATGGCGTCTCGCCCAAGTAGGTGTAGGGCATCTCGCCCATCCGGTCGCGCGCGCTGCGCAGCAGGCCCCGCACCAGCGAGGCCTCGGAATTGGGCTGCAGCAGGTCCGCGAGCGTATTGTTGTGCCAGGCCGGATCGGAGGCCAGCAGCACCTCGCCCTCGGAATCGGTCACGGCGACCCGCACCCCCGACCGCCGCCAGCCTTCCTCATGCGCCGAGAGGTCGACCGTCACCACGACCACGCCGAGCGTCTGATCATCGACGATGATGCGGCGCGCGTAGTGGAAGCTGTGATCCCCGTCGTCGTCGGAGATCATCGAGAATTCGGTCCCGGTCGAGCTCATCGCCCGGGTGAAATAGGCCTTGTCGCCGTCGTACTGCTCGCGCGGGCGGGCGTCGCTGGCAGCGACGATCCGCCCGATCGGATCGAGGAGGAAGATCGAGCCGGCGCCGATCTCCTCGCGAAAGCTCGCCAGCCGCTCTTCGGCGGCCGCGTACTGGTCCGAGCGAAGCGCGATGCGCAGGATCGGGTCGCGCGACAGCAGGAGCGGCACCACCGCGTGGCGCTGCATCGAGCTCTGGATCGCGCCGGCATAGAGCGTCGCGCGCCGAATGGCGTCGGCCTTGTAGTCCTCGCTGAAGAAGCGCGTGAGATAGATGTGGCTCGCCCAGATCACCAGCACCATAAGCACCAGTGTTCCGAGCATCAGGAGGCGTTTTTTCACCCTGCCCAAGGGGCGGCCAGGCCGGTGTGCTGATTCTGTGCCGCTCATGTGCGTAAAGGAATACGCCCTACGCGGAATCGCCTCAAGCACCCTATGCGAAGGGCGCTTCGGCGAGCGCCAAGCCGCCAAGCATCGCGGCCCCATCGGTGCCGCCCAGCGCCGCATCCACCGCGCGCTCGGGATGCGGCATCAGGCCCAGCACCCGGCGGTTGGGCGACACGATCCCGGCGATGTCGCGCATGGAGCCGTTGGGGTTGTCGACGTAGCGCAGCACGATGCGGTCGGCGTCGGCCAGCTCGTCCAGCGTACGGGCATCGGCGACGTAATTGCCGTCGTGATGCGCCACCGGCAGGGTGATCGTCTGGCCGGCGGCGTAGCCGCGGGTGAAGGGGCTGTCGGTGCTGGCGATCGCGAGGGCGACCGGGCGGCAGACGAACTTGAGCCCGGCATTGCGCATCAGCGCGCCTGGCAGCAGCCCGGCCTCGATCAGCACCTGGAACCCGTTGCACACCCCGAGCACATGCCCGCCGGCCTTCGCGAAGTCGGCCACGGCGCGCATCACCGGCGCACGCGCGGCAATCGCGCCGCAGCGCAGGTAGTCACCGAAGGAAAAGCCGCCGGGCACCGCCACCAGGTCGAGGCCGCGGGGCAGGGCAGTCTCCTTGTGCCAGACCATCGATACGTCGGCGCCGGCGCGGGCGAGCCCCACCGCCATGTCCCGGTCACAGTTCGAGCCGGGAAAGACGATGACGCCGGCCTTGAGCGTCATGCGATCTCGACCTCGTAGTTCTCGATAACGGTGTTCGCGAGGAGCTTCTCGCACATCTCGCGCACCCGCGCCGTGGCGGCGGCGGTGTCGGTCTCGGTCAGGTCGAGCTCGATCACCTTGCCCATGCGCACCTCGCCCACACCGTCGAAGCCGAGCGCGCCGAGCGCGTGGCGCACCGCCTCGCCCTGAGGGTCGAGCACGCCGGATTTCAGCGTCACATGCACGCGGGCTTTCATCAGTTCACCAGCTTGGGGCCGGAATGGGTGCGCCCGTTGGTCTTGGGCATCACGCCGAGGCGGCGGGCGACCTCGGTATAGGCGTCCGACAGCGAGCCGAGATCCTGGCGGAACACGTCCTTGTCGAGCTTCCTGCCCGTCTCGATGTCCCAGAGCCGGCAGCTGTCGGGCGAGATCTCATCGGCCACGATCAGCCGCTGGAAATCGCCGTCGTAGACCCGGCCGATCTCGATCTTGAAATCGACGAGCCGGATGCCGACCCCGAGGAACATCCCCGACAGGAAGTCGTTCACGCGCAGCGCCAGCGCGATCATGTCGTCGATGTCCTGCTGGGCGGCCCAGTTGAAGGCGACGATATGCTCTTCGGTGACCAGCGGGTCGCCGAGCGCATCGTCCTTGTAGTAGAACTCGATGATCGGGCGCGGCAGCTGTTGGCCCTCGGGGATGCCGAGGCGCTTGCTCAGCGAGCCGGCGGCGAAGTTGCGCACGACGACCTCGAGCGGGATCATCTCGACCATGCGGATCAGCTGCTCGCGCATGTTCAGCCGGCGGATGAAATGCGTCGGCACGCCGATCGCGTTCAGACCGGACATGAAGTGCTCCGAAAGGCGGTTGTTGAGCACGCCCTTGCCCTCGATCACCGCCTTCTTCTCGGCGTTGAACGCGGTGGCCTCGTCCTTGAAGTACTGGATCAGCGTGTCCGGCTCGGGTCCCTCGTAGAGAATCTTCGCCTTGCCCTCGTAAACCAGTCTGCGCCGGGCCATGCCAGCCTCCGAAACGGGATAGAAAAGGCCGCCGCCGCCAGCGGCGCCTTTTCTCTTGGGCTGCTCTCTATACGCTGCCCCGGCCCGGGGCAAGCGGATCCCGTGGACCTTGTCGCGCGGGGTCGCAGTGGCTATCTGCCCCACAGAGAACACAGGCAGGAGAGGTGCGATGACGAACTTCAAGGAACGTGAGAAAGGCTTTGAGGGCAAGTTCGCGCACGACCAGGAGATGCAGTTCAAGGCGGGTGTGCGCGGGACGCGGTTGCTGGGCTTCTGGGCGGCTGGATTGCTGGGCAAGACCGGCGACGACGCAGCCGCCTATGCGACCGAGCTGGTGCGCGCCGATCTGGCCGAGGCCGGTCACGAGGACGTGGTGCGCAAGCTCGCCGCCGATCTCGGCAGCCTTGCCGACGAAGCCACGATCCGCGCCAAACTCACCGAGTCCCAGGTGCTGGCCAAGGAACAGCTGCTGGCCGAAAGCCAGGGCTGACGCCGGCTGCCGAGGCCGCCCGAGGGCCGGCCCCGCCGCCCCTCACGCCTCGGCGAAGACGCGCTCGAAGATCGTGTCGACGTGCTTGGTGTGGTAGTCAAGATCGAACACCGCCTCGATCTCGGCATCGCTCATCGCGCTGCGCACTTCCCCGTCTGCCTTCAGCTCGGCCATGAAGTCGGCGCCCTTTTCCCAGACCTTCATCGCATTGCGCTGCACGGCCGCATAAGCCGCCTCGCGGCTCAGGCCCTTCTGCGTCAGGGCGAGCAGCACGCGCTGTGAATGAATAAGCCCGCGGAACTGGTTCATGTTCTTCAGCATGTTGTCCGGGTAGACCACCAGCCGCTCGATCAGGCCGGTCAGCCGCGTCAGCGCGAAGTCGAGCGTCACCGTCGCGTCGGGGCCGATCATGCGCTCCACCGACGAGTGCGAGATGTCGC
>CAYLHK010000026.1:1133-32698 GCA_964383295.1 uncultured Rhodovulum sp. | reverse complement strand
GGAGAATGTGGCGCTCTGGCACGAGCGCGACATTCTCCATCGCCGGCGTGACCGCCATGCGCACGATCCGCGCCAGACCCGTCAGGTTCTCGCTGAGCACCGGGTTGCGCTTGTGCGGCATGGCCGACGAGCCCTTCTGGCCGGGCGAGAAGTATTCCTCGACCTCCAGCACCTCGGTACGCTGCAGATGCCGGATCTCGGTCGCGATCCGCTCCACCGACGAGGCGATGACACCCAGCGTCGCGAAGAACATCGCGTGCCGGTCGCGCGGGATCACCTGGGTCGAGATCGGCTCGGGCCTGAGCCCCATCATCTCGGCCACATGCGCCTCGACGCGGGGGTCGATGTTGGCGAACGTACCCACCGCGCCGGAGATGGCACAGGTGGCGATCTCCTCACGCGCCTGGATCAGGCGGACGCGGTTGCGCGCCATCTCAGCATAGGCCTGGGCGAGCTTCAGCCCGAATGTCGTGGGTTCGGCATGGATGCCGTGGCTGCGCCCGATCGTCGGCGTGTAGCGATGCTCCTGCGCCCGGTGCTTCAGCGCGTTCAGCAGCAGGCAGAGATCCTCCAGCAGGATATCGGCCGCGCGGGTCAACTGCACGTTGAGGCAGGTGTCGAGCACGTCCGACGAGGTCATGCCCTGGTGGACGAACCGCGCCGCCGGGCCGACGATCTCGCTCAGATGCGTCAGGAAGGCGATCACGTCATGCTTGGTCACCGCCTCGATCTCGTCGATGCGGGCCACATCGAAGGTGGCGTTGCGCGCGGTCCAGACCGCCTCGGCCGCCTTCTTCGGGATAACCCCCAGTTCGGCCATCGCATCCGCGGCATGGGCTTCGATCTCGAACCAGATGCGGAACTTGGTCTCAGGCGACCAGATCGCGACCATGTCGGGGCGGGAATAGCGGGGGATCACGGAAGCGCCTTTCGCGGTTGAGGGGGCCGAGGCGTCTGATAGACTCGCCCGCAGCACAGCACAAGCGAGGGGGCCATGCATCTGGCGGCGTTCGCCGGGGTCTGGAAGGTCGAGCGGCGGATCGAGGACCGCCACGCCGGCAGGTCGGGCCGCTTCAGCGGAACCGCGCGCTTCCGCCCCGAGGCGGGCGGGCTGGCCTATCGCGAGGAGGGCGTGCTTGAACTTTCCGGCGCTCCGGCCATGGCCGCCTCGCGCGGCTATCACTGGAGCGAGGACGGCGCCGGCACGATCACGGTGCGCTTCGAGGACGGGCGGCACTTTCACAGCTTCGATGCCGCCGACCCGGCGCCCGAGGCCTCCCACGACTGCGTTCCGGATGCCTATCGCGTGCGCTACGACTTCACCGGCTGGCCGGAATGGCGGGCCGCATGGTCGGTGAGCGGTCCGCGGAAGGACTATGTGATGGAGACGCTCTACGTCCGGGCCAGGGCCGCGGGGGAGGGTCCCTGACGGCCGCCGCGATTGACTGCCGCCACCGGCCCAACCCGGCGCGGACCGGCCGTCGTCGGCCGGCATGATTGCCGACAGCACGCGGTTCGTGCCATATGCGTCGATGATCTCCCACAATGACATTTCCCGCGCAGAGGCGTTGTTTCCGCTGCTGATCGGATGCCGGGCGAACAATGCTCCGGGGTTGTCCCGGCGCTGATCGCCGGGCAACCCGCACCCGCCTTCACCTCATCCCGAAGCACGCGGCTGCCGCCGAGGCATGCCGAGCGGAAACTGTCATGACACTCTGGACCGAACTGGCCCGCGCACCCCATGCGGCGGGCGACGAAATTCTGCTGCGACGGCGCGGCGACATATTCGAGATCCGATTCAATGGGTTGGAGCTGATGTCGAATCTCAACCACCAATCCGAGCGCCGACTCGCCGCGCGCGCACTCTCGCTCCACGGAAGCGAAGAGGCACAGGTGCTCGTCGGCGGGCTCGGCATGGGCTTCACCCTGCGCGCTGCGCTCGAGCTTCTCGATGACGCCTCCCGCGTCGTGGTTTGCGAACTGATCCCCAGTATCGTCGACTGGAACCATGGCCTCCTCGGGGCTCTGGCCGATCATCCGCTGCGCGATCCCCGCGTCGATCTGCGCATCGCCGACGTGATGGACGTCCTCCGCCAGAACCCGGGCACCTTCGACGTGATCCTGATGGACACGGACAACGGCCCCGACTTCACCGTGCGCCAGGTCAACGATCGGCTTTATGCGCCGGAGGGACTCGCCGCCGTGCGGCGCGCGCTTCGGCCCGGAGGACTCGCCGCCTTCTGGTCCGCCACCGTCTCCGATGCGTTCGAGGCCAACCTCACGCTCGATGGCTGGCGCTGGCATCGCGAGGACGTTCAGCTGATTGGCGGCCGCGTGGATGCCTTCCATCACATCTACCTTGCGCAAGGCGGGGGGATGCCCCTGGGCGTGCAGCGGGAAGAAGAATGGGCCGCTGTCCCCTCGTAGGACGAGGGGTCGCAGCGTCGGCGCGCTGGACAGCCCCTTGGGATTGGGGCAAGACTCCGATGATATCGAACAAGGAGCCCGGCCGATGCGCGACACCCCGATGAACCCGGTACTGCACGAGGCGCTCTGGCCGGCTGAGGGCGCTGGGCTCTGGGTCAAGCGCGTTGTGCTCGTCGTGCTCGGGATCGCCGCACTGAGCATCGCGGCCAAGATCAAGGTCCCGGTCTGGCCGTCGCCGGTGCTGATGAGCCTCGGCACCTTCGCGGTGCTCACCGTCGCCGCGACCTACGGGCCGCGCCTCGGCCTCGTGACCATGGCGGGATGGATGCTGATCGGCGCGCTCGGCTTCGACGTGTTCCAGAGCTCGAGCGCGACGAATTCCGGCATCGGGTACATGGTGGGCGCCACCGGCGGCTATCTTGTCGGCTATGTGCTGGCGGCGCTGGCCCTCGGCTTTGCGGCGCGGCAGGGATGGGACCGCAGTGTGGGCGGGATGGCGCTGGCGCTGCTCGCCGGCAATGTCCTGATCTACATTCCCGGCCTGCTCTGGCTGCACCATCTGGTCGCCACGGGCCTGCACGATCCGGCGACCTACGGCTCGGTCTGGAGCCAGACGATCGCCTGGGGCCTTGCGCCCTTCGTGATCGGCGATGCGGTCAAGCTCGCCCTGGCGGCGCTGCTCGTGCCGGCGCTCTGGAAGCTTATCGGCAGCGCCCGCACCTGACATGGTCCGCGCGGGCGTTAGCCGGCTGGCGGCGGCGGCGGCACTGGCCGCCGCGCTCGCCGCCGGCCCCGCGCGCGCGCAGCCGATCGACGCGGCCACCCTTGATTCTCTGCTTGACGAGGCGGTGGCGGGGTTACCCGTGCGGGCGGTGCTTGCCGGTGTGTCGACGGGCGCTGACGCCCCCTGGCTTGCGGCGCGGGGGGAGTCGATCACCGGGGTCGCGGCCACCCCGGACATGCGGTTTCGCAACGGCGCGGTGGCGATCGCCTATCTCGCCACGGTGCTGCTCCAGCAGATCGATGACGGCACGCTCACCCTCGAGGACCCGCTGTCGACCTGGTTTCCCGACTATCCGCGCGCGGATGAGGTGACGCTCGCGATGCTTATCCGCGGCACATCCGGCTATGCGGACTATGTGCCGGATCCGGGCTTTCTCAAGGCGCTCCACGACGATCCGTTCCGTGCCTGGACGCCCGAGGAGCTGATCGCGATCGGCCTCGGCCAGGAGATGCACTGCGATCCCGGGTCGTGCTGGTCCTATGCCCATACGAACTTCGTCATCTTGGGCCAGGTGTTGGCCGCCGCCACCGGCCGGCCGGTGGCAGTGCTGATCCGCGAGGGGATCATCGGGCCGCTCGGCCTAACCGGTACCCGGAGCGACCAGACTGCCACGATCCCTCCACCAGTCCTGCACGCCTTCGACCGCGAGCGCGGGATCTACGAGGAGGCGACCTTCTGGAATCCGTCCTGGACCCTGGCCGAGGGCGCGGTGATGACCTCGACCATTGCCGATCTGCTGTGCTCGGGGCGGGCGCTCGGGCAGGGGACCCTGGTCTCGGCGGCGTCGCACGCGGAGCAGATGGCGGATGACACGGCCCGCTTTCCGCCCTGGGATGCGCAGCACTGGTATGGCATGGGGCTTTTCGTCATCAACGGCTGGGTACTGCAGAACCCGTCCTTTGCCGGCTACGCGGCGACCATGGCCCACCTGCCCGCGCGCGACCTCTCGATCGCGGTCTCGGTGACCGTCACCGAGGAGGCCGATCCCGACCACAACTATTCGACCGACATTCTCGGCGCGATCGCCGCCGCGCTAGCCCCGGAGCACCCGCTGCGCTAGCGCAACCAGACGGTTGCCATCACGTTGGCAGGGTGGCTTGTTTATTTGATTTGCCAATAGGATATCGGATCCGCTTGATCACCTAGCGGATTACCAAGCGACGGGAATGCCCAACTCCCCTCGACCTCCGCGCTCACGCGCTCCGGCCGACGAACCCGCGCGACGCAATGCGTCGCAAGAGCGGGTTCGGCAGGAGGGCAGGTGCGGGCGAAGCCATCAAGCGCAGCTCGCATGACAGGCTGGCGACCCGCTGCGGGATGTCGGCCCCGGGCTTGGGTCAGATGGTCTTCACCCAGCGCCGGTGCAGCCAGTAGTATTGCCCCGGCTCGGCGCGGACCTGCGCCGCCAGGCTGTCGTTGACCGCCTGCATCATCGCCTCGGCCGTTGCGGGCGGGATCGGCGGCTCCACCACCACCTGCACATGCAGCCCGTCCGGCTGGCGGATGCCGTAGATCGGGATCAGCGGCACCCCGAACTTCACCGCCAGCTCGGCCGGCAGCAGCGCCGTCGGGGCCGGATGCCCGATGAAGTCCAGCTCCGGCGCCTTGCGGCGATACTGGTCGGTCAGGATCGCCACGATCCCGCCGCGCGCCACATGCGTCACCATGCCCCGCACCGCGCGCCGGTCGGTGGCGAAGATCGGCCGGCCGCCGAACTCGAGGTTGCCGAGATAGAGCGCGTTCAGCTCCGGGTCCTTCATCGGCCGGTAGACGCCGGCGCAGTTGACGCCCTCGGCGCGCATCCAGGCGCGCCCGGCCTCCCATTGCCCGAAATGCCCGGTCACCAGCACTGCGCCCCGGCCGCTCCGGCTGGCTGCCAGGATCGCGTCGACCCCGGGCCCCGGCTCGGGCGCGATCCAGTATCCGCTGTCGTGGAACTCCGGGTTGGAGAGGATCTCCATCGAGGTCCGGCCGAAGTTGTCAGCTAACTCGCGTCCGACCCGCCGGCGCGCCGGAGCGGGCAGCTCCGGCAGCACCAGCGCCAGGTTGCCGTTGACCCGTCTGCGCAGGTTCGGGGTGAGGGTGACCGCCAGGCGCATCACTGCGGACGCAAAGCCCATCCGCGCGCGATAGGGCAGGCGCAGCGCCACCGACAGCAGCGCGCGCAGAAGTGCCGCGACGGCGCGACGGCGGAACTTGGTGGGACGGGGCTTTCTTGTCATGCAGATCGGCCCGCCGGTATCCGGGCGCGCAGCCGCGCCCGGATACCGTGCAGGCGCGCCGGGTCAGTGCTTGACCGGGTTGATCATCATCGTCATCTGCCGGCCCTCGAGGCGCGGAATGGTCTCGACCTTGCCGTACTCGGTGACGTCCTCGGCGACCCGCTCGAGAAGCTTGCGGCCGAGATCGGCATGGGCCATCTCGCGGCCGCGGAAGCGCAGCGTGATCTTGACCTTGTCGCCGCCCTCAAGGAACTTGACCACCGAGCGCATCTTGACGTCGTAGTCATGCGTGTCGGTGTTGGGGCGGAACTTGATCTCCTTGACCTCGATGACCTTCTGCTTTTTGCGGGCCTCGGATTCCTTCTTCTGGGTCTCGTACTTGAACTTTCCGAAATCCATGATCTTCGCGACCGGCGGCGTCGCGTTCGGCGAGATCTCGACCAGATCGAGACCGGCCTCTTCGGCGAGCACCATGGCTCGCTCGGGCGTTATCAAGCCTATGTTCTCTCCCTCCGCACCAATCAGGCGGATCTCGGGAGCGCGAATGCGTTCATTGACGCGGGGTCCGGTTTCGCGCGTCGGCGGCGCGCTGTGTGGTCTGCGGGCGATGGCCGTAGCTTCCTTATGATCGTTGATCCTAAATGACCTGAGCATCGCTCCGGCCATTCCAGTAGAATAGTGCAGAACGCGCCCAAAGGGAAGGCTTGCACGCAAACCCGGCTGCGCAAGAGACTGCCCGCATGGCAACTGTCACGCGTAATGGGTTGCACTATGCTCGGTTAACGCGCATGTGAGTGCCACAGGCAGGCATCACCCGCAACCGGGTGCAATGGAGGAGGACGACATGCAACGCGTCGTGATAATCCTGGCAGCAGTTCTAATTGCAGTCGGGCTCTACATGTACACCCGGCCGGCACCGCCCCCGCCGGTCCCCGCAGCACCCCCCGCCGTGACCGAAGCGCCCGCGACCATCCCGGAAACGGTGGAGCAGGACGCGGCCGGTGCCGCCGATGCCGTGAATGAGGCTGCCGACGAGGCGGTCGAGGCGGGCGAGGGTGCCGCGGAAGCAATCGGCAATGCCGCCGAGGACGCCGCGGCCGGCGCCGAGAACGCAGCCGAGGACGCGGCGGAAGCCGCCGAGGACGCGGCCCAGGATGCCGAAAACGCCGTGCAGGACGCCATCGACGAAGCCGAGGAGGCCATCGAGGGCACGCCCGCGCCTGACGCGCCCGCCGCGCCGGCGAACAACTGATCCCTGCCGCGTAGCCCTCGGCTCAGCCGAGGGCTTCCACGAACCGCGCGATCCGCGTGCAGGCCTCGTCCAGAACCGCGTCCGAGGCGGCATAGCTGATGCGGAAATTGGGGCTGCCGCCGAAGGCGGCCCCGAACACCACCGCCACCCCTTCTGCCGCGAGCAGCGCCCGCGCGAAGGTCTCGTCGTCCGCGATGACCTCGCCCGACGGCGTACGCCGGCCGATCAGCCCGGCGATCGAGGGATAGACGTAGAACGCGCCCTCGGGCACCGGGCAGTCGATCCCCTCGATCGCGTTCAGCCGCTTCACCACCATGTCCCGCCGCCGCCGGAAGGCCGCCGCCGCCTCGGGGATGTAGTCCTGCGGGCCGGTCAGCGCCGCCACCGCCGCCCACTGGCTGATCGAGCAGGCATTCGAGGTCGACTGCGACTGGATCGCCGTCATCGCCTTGATCAGCGGCCGCGGGCCGGCCGCATAGCCGATCCGCCATCCGGTCATCGCATAGGCCTTGGAGACGCCGTTCACGGTCAGCGTCCGGTCGCGCAGCCCGGGCTCGATCGCCACGGGCGTGGCGAAGCGGAACGGCTCGTAGACCACATGCTCGTAGATGTCGTCGCTCATCACCCAGACATGGGGATGGGCCATCAGCACGTCGGTCAGGCCCTTCAGTGCCGCCGCGTCATAGCCGGCCCCCGTCGGGTTCGACGGCGTGTTCAGGATCAGCCACTTGGTCCGCGGGGTGATCGCTGCCGCCAGCGCCTCGGGGCGCATGCGGAAGCCATCCTCGATCGTGGTCGGCACGATGACGGCCGTGCCGCCCGCAAGCTGCACCATGTCGGGATAGCTGACCCAGTAGGGGGCGGGGATGACGACCTCATCACCGGGATTCACGGTGGCCATCAGCGCATTGAACAGCACCTGCTTGCCGCCGGTGCAGACGATGACCTCGTCGGGGGCGTAGCTCAGCGCGTTCTCGCGCGCGAACTTCTCCACGATGGCGCGGCGCAGCTCGGGCGTGCCCTCCGGCGCCGTGTAGCGCGTGCGCCCCGCGTCGATCGCCGCCTTGGCTGCCTCGCGGATATGGGCCGGGGTGTCGAAATCGGGCTCGCCCGCGCTCAATCCGATGATGTCGCGACCCGCGGCCTTCAGCGCCAGCGCCTCGGAGGTGATCGCGATGGTCGGCGAGGGCTTGATCCGCCCGATCGCATCCGACAGGAAGGCCATGGCACTGCACTCCGTCTTGGTGGCTTGACGGGCGGTGTCATAGGCCCGCCCCGCGGGCGGGGCAAGGCGGCTTCGATCGCCGCGGTGAAGGCAGGAGACGGGACGATGGCGGAGATTGATGCGAGCGCGGGCGCGGAGCCGGCGGGGCCCTTCCACCTGGCGTTTCCGGTGCGCGATCTGGACAGCACCCGGGCCTTTTATGGCGATGTGCTCGGCTGCGCGATGGGGCGCAGTGCCCCGACCTGGCAGGATTTCGACTTCTTCGGCCATCAGCTCAGCGCGCATGTGACCGAGGCAGCGTCAGGCGGCGCGGGCTCGGTCGGCGGGGTCGAGGTGCCGATCCCGCATTTCGGCATCGTGCTCGACATGGCGACCTGGCGCGAGCTGGCGGCGCGGATCGAGGCGGCGGGCGTGGCATTCATGATCGCGCCGAACCTCCGCTTCGCCGGCGAGCCGGGCGAGCAGGGCACCTTCTTCATGCGCGACCCGTCGGGCAATGCGCTCGAGTTCAAGGGCTTCGCCTCGCGCGCGGCGATCTTCGCCACCGGGGCAGGGGCTGCGGCCGGATGAGCGCCGAGACGCAGGCAGCCCGGCTCGCGCGCCTGCGGATGCGCTGCTGGCGTCGCGGCACGCGCGAGATGGACCTGATCCTTGGTCCCTTCGCCGACGCGGAACTCGCCGGCCTCGACCCGGCCGGGCTGGATGCGCTCGAGGCAATCCTGTCGGAGAACGACCAGGATCTCTATCTCTGGATCAGCCGGCCCGAGACCGCGCCGCCCGCACATGCGGATCTGCTTCGGCGGATTCGCGCCCAGCGTGGATTGTGCTGACCTGTTGTGCAGGTCCCGGCGTGTCTTAACGACTTGTATAGTCTTTTCCGGGAATGTTCCGCACACGAGCGAGGGCGCGGAGTGTCGGTATGAGTATGCATGCAAAGGTTGAGCGAGTCGCGCTGGGGGAGGAGGACGTCGACGAGTTCCTCGCGGCCTATCTTGAGACCCTGGCCATGGTTGAGCGGCTCCATCGCCTGCTTCTCGACGTGATCAAGGACGAGTTCGAGCGCTTGGGGATCATCGACATCAACCCCGTGCAGGCGCTTCTGCTGTTCAACATCGCCGACAACGAGGTGACGGCGGGCGAGTTGAAGACGCGCGGCTACTATCAGGGCTCGAACGTCTCCTACAATCTCAAGAAGCTGGTCGAGAACGACTACATGCACCACCAGAAATGCGCGGTCGATCGCCGTGCGGTGCGGGTGCGGCTGACCGACAAGGGCAAGCATGTGCGCCGCATCGTCGGCGAGCTGTTCCAGCGCCATGCCGACGGGATCCTCAGCCACGACGTGACGGGCAACGTGCGCCTGCACGATATTAACGCCAGCCTGCGTCGGATGGAGCGCTACTGGAGCGACCAGATCCGCTACATCTATTGATCCGCGCGCGAGCGCGAAGGGTTTCGATCCGGTTAACGCCGGAGAAACTCCCGATCTGAATCAATCAGATATTCGGATTCCCAACGTTGGGAATCCGGTCATCCCGCCGGCCTGCCGGCCTCGAACCCCGCCTCGCGCATCAGCTCGATCGAGCGGCCCTCCACGGCAGCTTCCATCCGCGCCATGAACTCGGGCACCGGCAGCCCCGGCGGGATCGGCTCCAGGAATTCCAAGACCGCCGTGCCCGGTCGCCGGTAGGGGCTGTGCCGGCCCCAGAAGACGCCCACATTGGTCGCCGCCGGCACGCAGGTCTTTCCCAGCCGGTCGTAGAGCACGCCCGCACCCACCTTGTAGGGCAGGATCGCCCCCGGCGCGACGCGGGTGCCCTGCGGATAGATGACCAGCTGGCGCGGCTCCGCTGATCCCTTCTCGGCATGGGCGAGCATGTCCTTCATCGCCCGCGACCGCTGACCGCGCGCCACCGGCGTCGAGCCGATACGCAGCGCATAGAGCCCCAGGATCGGCGCCCAGCGCAGCTCACGCTTCATGATGAAGCTCACCCGCGGCAGGGTTCCGGCGAGGATCAGGATGTCGAGAAAGGACTGGTGCTTGGCGCAGACAATGACATCGCCCGTCGGCACCGTGCCTCGCACCTCGACCTTCAGCCCGCAGATCACCCGCAGGCACCACAGCGCGGCGCGGCAATAGGCCCTGATCGTGGCATAGGCGCCGTTCACCGACCAGATCGCCATCGGCGCGCCGATGATGCCAATCACCAGCATCATTGCGTAGAGCACCACATCGAAGACCAGCGAGCGCAGCAGGAGCATCGGCCTCACCCAACCCGGCGCAGGGCGCGGCGCACCGCCCGCCCGGTCGCGATCCGCGACAGCAGCGCCGCCAGGACCGGTATCGCCAGCGGCAGAGCGCGCCACCAGCCCTCCATTCCGATCCCGATCAGGAAGAACCCGGCCTCGCTGGCGGTCGGCAGCATCGCCACCAGCCCCATCCCCAGTGCAGTGCCGAAGCCCGCGCCGATCAGCACCCGCAGGGCGAAGCGGCGGGTGAAGAGACCGGCGATGAACCGGTCCCGCGCGCCCACCATCTGCAGGGTGCGCAGATCGCGCCCGCTGGCCGCCACCGCGCCCCGCGCGGCCAGTCCGCAGACGGCGAGGAAGGCCAGCGCCACCAGCCCGAGGCAGACCCACGCGAAGAGCGCGAGCCGCTCGGCCGACACCACCAGCGGCAGGCGCCAGGCGGCATGGTCATCGAAGACTGCGCCCGGTGCCGCGGTCGCCAGCTGCTGCGCCAGCGCGGGGGCGTCGAGAACCGCATGGTCGAGTTCGATCGCGATCATCAGCGGCAGGGGCAGGGCGTCGATCGCGACATCGGCGCCCACCCAGGGCTCGATCAGCGCCCGTTGCTCGGCTACCTCGATGATCCGCACCGAGATCACGCCCGGCTGCACGCGCAGCACCTCCAGCGCGGCGCGGGCCTGCGCCTCCATCTCTGGCTCGTCGCCGATGATCTGCAGCGTGGCGCTTCCACCGAGTTCCCCATCCCAGCGCTCGGCCAGCCGGGTGGCGGCGAGGCCGAGGGCCAGGAGCAGCACGGCGAAGAAGGCGAGCAGCGCCGCCAGCCCCGCCAGTGACCGCGAGGGATGCGCGGCCGGCGCCAGCAGCCGCGCGGCGCTCGGATCGCCGAGGGCGAGGCGCCGTAGCCGTGCCGAGAGCGGCGCGCTCATGCTGCCCCCGCCGCGGCTGCGATCTGGCCGCCGGCGATATGCAGCACCCGGGGCGTCAGCATCGGGGCCACAGCGCGGGGCAGGTCGGGGTCGTGGGTGGCGATCACCACCGTCTTTCCCATCCGGTTCAGCTCGACCAGCAGCATCAGCAGCCGCAGACCCATGTCGCGATCGAGATTGCCGCCAGGCTCGTCGGCGAGGATCACCTCGGGGCTCAGGATGACCGCACGCGCCAGCGCCGCCCGCTGACGCTCGCTGGCGGAGAGGGCGGGAGGGTGGACGCCCACGTGATCGACCAGATCGACCCATTCCAGCAATGCCTGCAGGTCACTCGCGCGTTCCATGAGATCGATCCCCGCCACCTGGAGGGGAAGGGCGATGTTCTCGACCACGCTCAGGTGATCGAGGAAGCGGCTCTCCTGGGTCAGCACGCCGATGGAACGGCGCAGGTCGGCGATGCTGTTGCGGTCGCGGGGCCGGATCGTGCGGCCGAACAGGCGGACGCGCCCGGCGGTGGGGACGAGGTCCATGTGGCAGAGGCGCAGAAAGGTCGTCTTGCCCGAGCCCGACGGCCCGACCAGCACGTTGAACGAGCCCGGCGGGATCGTAAGGGTCGTCGGCGTCAGGATCGCGTCGCGGCCCTGCCCGAACCCCGCGCTCTCGAATTCGATCACAGGTTTCTCCTGCCTGCCTCCGGCGAGTTATACAGGGCCGGTCAATGCCCGCAACCTCCAGCTGCTCGCGCGCGGGAATTTCGGCAATATATTGATATATATGGACAATGTATTCGGGCGTTAATCCGGCGGAAACCTCTGTCAACCTTTGGGCCCTCGGGGCGGCCCGCCGGCACCAGATTTTGGGGCTCCATGCGCCTGTCGCGGCGTTGCGTCCAGATCTTGGGTAACGAACGGGGCGGACGGCGGCCCGGTCGGGGAGATGGGCGCCGCATCCGGCGTGCGGCTTGGATTGATCCAAGTGCGCCGCTAGAACGGGTGGATCGAGTCGCCCGGCCTTCTGGCCCGGGTGGCGGACCTGTGGCAAGGCTGAGACCGCAATGCGCCTGACCTGTCCGACCTGCGAGACCATCTATGAGGTCCCGTCCGGCCAGCTGCCGGAAGGCGGCAGGCACGTCCAGTGCAGCACCTGCCACACGCGCTGGTTCGCGCGCCCGCCGGTTGAGCCGGCGCCGAGCGAGGACCAGATCATCTACCGCCTCGAGACGCGGGTCTCGCGGACGGCGCCGGTGGTCGCTGGCACGCGGCAGGCGCCGCCGCAGCCCGCCGCCGAGCCCGTGGCGGAGACCGCGCCCGAACCCGATGCGCCGCCGGAAGCCGCTCCGCTGCCGAGCGAACCCGAACCCGCCGCCTTGCGCGATCCCTCGCCGGCGCCGTCCGCCCAGCCGGTTGCCGAGGATTTCGTCTGGGAGGGCGCGAGCCCGGGGCCGATCCGCGCGACACCGCTGCCTCGGTCCGTTCCCACCCCCGCGGCACCGGTCCGCATCCGTCCCTCCGAGCCCCCGCACCCCGCCGCCGAGCCTGCCGCAGAGGTCGCCGCCCATGAGGAACGGCCCGCGCCCCCGCATGCGCCTGCGCCCAAGCCTGCGGCGGAGATCCGGCGGGGCGAGCTGGCGCCGCCGCCGCCGCCGCGTCCGTCCGAGCTGCCGCCGCGCTTCGGGCTCAGCGATCGCGAGCGACCTGCGCCGGAGGTGTCCCGGCTCGACGGCCGCCGGGTCGGCCATCACCCGCTGCGCCTCGAGGTCCCGGGAGCGTCCACCGACGAGGGCTGGGACCGCGAGGGGCGCCTGCCGCCACCGAGCCGCTTCGGCCGCGGCGTGATGGTGGCGCTGCTGATCTTCGCCGGCGCGCTCGCGCTCTACGGCTTCGAGAGCATTGTGGTGGCGCAGGTTCCGGCCCTGGCGCCGGCGGTCGATGCCTATGTGGGTGCCATCGACCAGGTGCGTGAGGCGCTGGCGCCGGTACGCTGAACCGGGGCCGGCTGGCCGGCTGTCGTCGAAAGCACTCCTACGCTCCGTTTGACTACTTTGCGGATTTGTCCGTCGACAAATCCGCGCGCGCCTGCCTGCACGTCGTGCCGTAGGCACGCCTTCGGCGTGACGGCAGGCGCGCGCGGATTACAGAGCGACGGGACTGCGTTCGGGCCCTCGGCCTGCGCGAGGCAGTGCCTCGCAAGGGCAGGTTCGAGAAGAGGGCCTGTGCGCCCGCGGCAATCACCCGGAGAGCGTATCAGAACCGGTCGAGCAGTCGGCGCAGGTAGTCGAGTTCCGCCTCGGGGCGGGCCAGATCGCCCGCGCGGCGGCGGATCTCGTCGAGGATGGCCCGCGCCCGCGCGGTGGCATCCAGATCCTGCAGCATGCGCTCGTCGCTGCCGATGCTGCCCTGGGACCCGAGCGGGCGGCCGAGCGGGTCCTCGCCCTGGCTGGTCTGGGACTGGCCGTCCTCCTCGCCCTCCTGACCCTGACCGGACTGGGCCTGGCGCAGTTCCTCACCCAAGGCGCGCATGCCCTCACGCAGGTTGTCGATCGCCTCGGCCTGTCGGTCAAGGGCGCCGGAGGTATTGCCCTCCTCGAGCCCGTCGCGCGCCTCGCCCATGTTGCGTTCCGCCTCGCGCAGCGCCTCACGCGAGGCCTCGCCGGCATCGCCCGGCATGTTCTGCCGGAGCTCCTCGAGCAGCTGGCGCAGCGCCTCCTGACGCTGGCCGAGCTGGCCCGCCATGTCCTGGTCCTGGCTGTCGCCGCCCTGGCCCTGCTGCCCCTCCATGCCACGCTGGAACTCGCGCTGGAGCTGCTGGAAGCTCTCGTCGGCCAGGTCCTGCTGTTCGCGCAGGGCATCGGCGAGACCCTGCATCGACTGGTTGCCTTCGCCCTGACCCTGGCCGCCCTCGGCCATCATCATCTGCATGTTCTCCAGCATCTGCTGGAGCATCTCGAGCAGCGCCTCGGCCTCGGCCTTGCGGCCCTGGTCGGAGAGCTCCTGGATGCGGTCCATCAGCTGCTGGATCTGGTCCTGGCTCATGGTGGGGGCGTCGGGCGGGATTTCGGCGCGCTGGCTCTCGCCGCGCTCGATCGCCTCGCGCGCCATCTGTTCCATGTAGTCGCGCGTCGCCTGGCGCAACTCGTCCATCAGCTGGGCGATCTCGGCGTCGCTGGCATCGCCCCGCAGCGCCTCGCGCAGGCGCTCCTGCGCCCGCGCCAGCCGCTCGGCGGCGTCGCCGAGGCTGCCTTCCTCGAGCAGGAGCGCGGCCTGCCAGAGCGCGCCGGCGATCTCGTCACGCCCTGCCGCGACGGTGTCGGCCTTCTCGGCGGCATCGAGGCGGCGGATCGCGGTTCGGGTGATCAGATAGGCGCGGGTGTTGTCGAACGCCCCCTCGGGGCGCCAGGTGATCGCGCGCAGCACCTGGACGACGCGGCGTGCGTTCGCGGCGCTCCACAAAAGGTCGCGGCGCTGTTCGACCAGCGCCGCGGCGGTGGGGTTGTAGAAGCGCCGCCCCGGCAGCTCCGCCGCGATCCCCTCGCTTGTGCCGATCTGGCCGGCCGCATCCTCGGCCAGCAGGCGGATCGTGACCGGCAGTCCGACCCAGGGGTGCTCCGAGAAGTCCTCGATCAGCGTCTCGGTCACCTCGGTCGCGGCGCGCGACATCGGCAGTGGAAGCTCGACCGCTATCGCCGGGCGCGGCTCGGGATCGGCCGCGAGGCCGTAGCGCCGGTCTATCCGTGCGTGGTCGAGCGTGATCTCCGCCCGCGCGCCGGTGACGCCGTGGTCATCGGTGGCGGTGAAGCCGAGGCTCGTCTCGCCTGCGGCGGTCGAGGTGACCGGCCCCGTCGGCTCGATCGCGGGGGCCATGTCGGGCTCGGCGACGAAGGACCAGCTCGCGAGCGGCGTGTCGTCCTCCGCCACGCTTACCCGGCCGTCCTGCAGCAGGTCGAACTCGGCCGTGGCGATGCCCGGCGCGGCAGGCGCGAGGCTAGCCGGCGTGTCTCCCGAGACGGTCTCGGTGAGCGAGAAGCGTGCCGCATCGCCGTAGGCGCGCAGCGTCACCCGGGTGCCCTGCGGCAGCGACAGCGGCGTCTCGCCGGTCACCTCGGCGAGGTAGAGGGTCGGGCGGCCGGTATAGGGCGGCGGTGCAGCCCAGGCTTCGAAGCTCGGCCCGGTGGTCAGCGCCGTCGCCTCGGACGGGGTCAGCGCCGCAGTCAGCGATTCGACGGCCGGATCGCGGGCGAAGACAAGCGCGGCGAGTACGGCGACAATCGCCGCGAGGCGCAGGGCGAAGGGATCGAACCGCGCCAGCCGCAGGTCCGGGGGTACCGCCCGCGCGTCTGCCGCCAGCCGCGCCATGCGGTGCTGGTGCAGCGTCCAGACGGCCTGGGCCTCCGGGTCGCCGCGTCCGAGCGCCTGGGTGTCGGCAAGTGCCTGGAGCGGGCGGCCCGGCAGCGTCGCATCGACCCGCGCCTGCGCCTCGGCCCCCGTGGGCAGGCGCAGGCGCCGGGCCCCGCGCAGCAGCAGCGCCAGGGTCACCACGAGGGCGACGGCCAGGGCGATGCGCAGCTCGGTGCGCGACATGATTTCGGCAAGGCCGAAGGCGAGCGCCGCCCAGAGCGCCGCGAGGAAGGCCGCGACCGGCCAGAACGCACGGAGAACCGTCTCGATGCCCATTCCGAGGCGGGTACGGCGGATCACACTGCCGAAGGGGTCGGATGTCTCTGTGCCGCGCTTGCGGCCGTCCGTGCCGGTCGGGGTCATCCACTCCGCTCTCAAGGGCTGTGGCGCAGCGTCCGTCCTGGCGAACCGGGCTCCGCGCCTAGCCGATCCATTCGGGTATGGTATCGCGGTTGAGCATTTCGTCAAAGCTCGGCCTTTGCCGCACCACAGCATAGTGATCGCCCGAGACCATCACCTCGGGCACCAGGGGGCGCGAGTTGTATTCGGAGGCCATCACCGCCCCATAGGCGCCGGCCGAGCGGAAGGCGACGAGATCGCCGGCGGAGAGCGGCGGCATCGGCCGGGCGGTGGCGAAGGTGTCGCCGGTCTCGCAGACCGGCCCCACGATGTCCACGGGCGCGAGGTCGACGCCCGCCGGGGGCTGCACCACCGGCACCACGTCGTGCCAGGCGTCGTACATGGCCGGGCGGATCAGGTCGTTCATCGCGGCGTCGAGGATGAGGAAGTCCCGCCCCGCGCCGTGCTTGCGGTAGATGACGCGGGCCAGCAGCACGCCGGCATTGCCCGCGATCAGCCGGCCCGGCTCGATCTCGATCTCGCAGCCGAGATGTCCGACGGTGCGGCGGATCACCTCGCCATAGTCGAAGGGCAGGGGAGGCACCTCGTTGCCGCGTGCATAGGGGATGCCGAGGCCGCCGCCGAGATCGAGCCGGCGGATGTCATGGCCGTCGGCGCGCAGCAGGCCGGTCAGCTCGGCCACCTTGCCGAAGGCCGCCTCGAAGGGTGCGAGCTCGGTCAGCTGGCTGCCGATATGGACGTCGATGCCCACGACCTCGATCCCGGGCAGCGCCGCCGCCTCGGCGTAGACCGCGCGCGCGCGCCCGATCGGGATGCCGAACTTGTTCTCGGCCTTGCCGGTGGCGATCTTGGCATGGGTGCGCGCGTCGACGTCGGGATTGATCCGGATCGCTATCGGCGCACGCAGCCCCATGCCGGTGGCCACCGCGCTCAGCGCCTCGAGCTCGGGCTCGGATTCCACGTTGAACTGGCGGATGCCGCCCTCCAGCGCGAGGCGCATCTCCTCGGCGGTCTTGCCGACGCCCGAGAAGACGATCCGATCGCCCGGCACGCCGGCGGCGACCGCCCGGCGGTATTCGCCGCCCGAGACCACGTCCATCCCGGCGCCCAGCGAGGCCATCAGCCGCAGCACTGCCAGGTTGGAGTTCGCCTTCATCGCATAGCAGATGAGATGCGGCAGGCCGGCCAGCGCCTCCTCGAAGACCTGATAGTGCCGGGTCAGCGTGGCGGCGGAATAGACATAGACCGGCGTGCCCACCGCCTCGGCGATCGCGTCGAGCGCCACGTTCTCGGCATGGAGCACGCCGCCGCGATAGTCGAAATGATCCATGAGCTTGCCTCGCGCTGCCTGCCTGCTGACTATTGCGGCCCGGTGGCGCGTTCAAGCCGTTCCGATGCCGCGCGCCCCTTCAGGCGCGATCCGGCGGATGATGCGGGGCGCATATTCCCGAAGCGTGCGGGTCGGTGTGGACGGGCATCGCCGCAATGAAACAGTCGCCGGGTAGGACCACGGGAGAAAATCCTTCTCGGCGGACCTTGACGCGGGTGGGGCGGCTTCAATCTAACGGGAGGCAATGCATCCGACCCCGGAGCGGCACGCATCGGAGCACCATGATTAACGAGTTCGTCTCCGACTACGCTGCCTATCTCGCGCTTGGGATCGTGTTGGTCACCTTCCTGATGTTTCTCACCGAACGCTTCCCACCCGAGGTCACCGCCGCGGGCGGAGCGGCCGTCTTCGTGCTGCTCGGGATCGTGACGCCGGACGAGGCGATGGCGGTTTTCTCCAATCCCGCGCCGTTGACCATCGGGGCGATGTTCGTGCTGACCGGCGCACTGGTGCGAACCGGAGTTCTGGAGTGGGTGGCCGGGGCGATCCTGGATCTCGCGGGCGAGCGCCCGCGCCTGGCCATCGCGGCGATGATGGCGGGCGTCGTGGTGATCTCGGCCTTCGTCAACAACACGCCGCTGGTGCTGATCCTGATCCCGCTGACGGTACGCCTCGCGCAGAAATACGACATCGCCTCCACGCGGTTGCTGATCCCCATCTCGTATCTGGCGATCCTCGGTGGCACCTGCACGCTGATCGGCACATCGACCAACCTGCTCGTCGACGGGGTGGCCCGCGACATGGGGTTGGAGCCGTTCTCGATCTTCGAGATCACGCCGGTCGGGATCGTCACCGCCCTGTCGGGCATGGCCCTGCTCGGGCTCTTCGGCCGCCATCTGCTGCCGGACCGGCGTGAGGCGAAGACGGAGGCCGGAGCCGGGGAGATCGAGTTTCTCACCGACATCACGGTGCTCGATGACGGCACGTTCACGAAGCAGCCGATCGGTGACACCGGCCCGCTGAAGCTGCCGGGCCTGCGCATCCTCGCGCATCGGCGCAGCGGCGAGGTCACCCGTGATGAGATAGAGAAGATCACCCTGCGCAAGGGCGACCGGCTGGTGGCCATGGCCACCTCATCGGTGCTGCTGACCCTGGCCGAGCGCAAGACCCTGCGCGTCGGTCGCCGGCCGCCGGGGCAGGGTCTTGCCGATGTCTCGGTGGTCGAGGCCGTGGTCGCGCCTCAGAAGGATGCGATCGGCCGGCGGATCGCCGATCTGGCGCTCGGCAGCCGTTTCGGCGTCCGGGTGCTCGGCGTGCATCGCCACCAGCACATCCCCGGCCGCAATCTCGACAGCACCCTGCTGCGAGCGGCCGACCGCTTGCTGCTCGAAGGCCCCGGCGCGGGCCTCGACGCCATGTCGCAGCAGGGGTTCCTGGTCTCGGTTTCGCGCACCAGCGGGCGGGCCTTTCGCAGCGCAAAGGCGCCGATCGCGGTCCTCGCACTGGTCGGGGTCGTGGCGCTGGCCGCGTTCAACGTCATGGGTATCGGCATGCTCGCCCTGCTTGCGGTGGTGGGTATCCTGGTTCTGCGCTGCATCGACAGCGAGGAGGCATGGGCGTCGATCGACGGCGCAATCCTCGTGCTGATCTTTGCCATGCTGATCGTTGGTGTCGGGCTTCAGCAGAGCGGGGCGGCCGATCTCGTGGTCTCGGCGGTTGCGCCGCTGCTTGGCGGATATTCGCCCTTCGTCACCCTGGTCACGGTCTACCTGCTGACGTCGCTGCTGACGGAGCTGATCACCAACAATGCCGTCGCGGTGGTGATGACGCCGATCGTGATCGGCCTCGCGGGGCAGATCGGCGTCGATGCGCGCCCCCTGGTCGTGGCGGTGATGTTTGCCGCCTCGGCGAGCTTTGCCACGCCGATCGGATATCAGACCAACACGCTGGTCTATGGCGCGGGCAACTATCGCTTTGCCGACTTCATGAAGGTGGGCATCCCGATGAACATCGTCGTCGGCCTCGCCACCTGCGCGGCGATCTACGTGTTCTACGGGCTTTGATTCAGGTGTGTGCGGTGCGCCGGCCGCGCGGCCGCCCGTTGCGGGCGGCCGTATCCGAGGTTCAGCCGTAGATCATCTTCGGCAGCCAGGTCGCGAGGCCGGGGAAGATGATCAGCAGGCCGATCATCACCAGCTGCAGGGCAACGAAGGGCACGGCGCCGCGATACATCTGCGTGGTGCGGACCGAACTCGGCGCCACGGAGCGCAGGTAGATCAGCGAGAAGCCGAAGGGCGGCGTCAGGAACGAGGTCTGCAGGTTCACGGCGATGATGACGCCGAGCCAGATCGGATCGACATCCATCATGAACAGCACCGGCGCGGTGATGGGGACGATCACGAAGATGATCTCGAACGTGTCCAGGATGAAGCCGAGCAGGAACATCAGCAGCATGACGAAGACGATCGCGCCCACCTCACCGCCCGGCAGCGCCGTCATCAGGTCCTCCATCAGCTTGTCGCCGCCGAGGATGCGGAAGACGAGTCCGAAGACCGAGGCGCCGAGCAGGATGACGAAGACCATCGAGGTCGTAACGGCGGTCGATTCCATCACCGATCGCAGGTTCGCCCAGGTGAACCGCCGCCGCATGGCCGCCAGCAGCATCGCGCCGACGGCGCCCACCGAGGCGCTTTCGGTCGGCGTGGCAAAGCCCGCGAGGATGGAGCCGAGCACGGCGACGATCAGTGCCAGCGTCGGGATCATGCTGACGATCACGTCGCGTCCGAGCGTCGCGCGCTCGGCCTGGGTCACCGGCAGGGCAGGGCAGCTTTCGGGGTCGCGGATCGCCTTCCAGATCACGAAGAGGATGTACATGCCCGAGAGCATCAGCCCGGGGATGAAGGCGCCGGCGAAGAGATTGCCGACCGAGACGATCTGGGGCGAGAAGTTGCCCTTGGCCATCTGTGCCTGGGCATTCATGCCGCCCAGCATGTCGCCCATGAAGATCAGCACCGTCGAGGGCGGGATGATCTGGCCGAGAGTCCCGCTCGCACAGATGATGCCGGTTGCGAGCTTGGGGTCGTAACCGGCTCGCAGCATCGCCGGTAGCGACAGGAGGCCCATGGTCACGACCGTGGCGCCCACGATGCCGGTCGAGGCGGCCAGTACGGTGCCCACGAGGATCACCGAGATCCCCAGACCTCCACGCAGGTCGCCGAAGAGCCGGCCCATGGTCACGAGCAGCTGCTCGGCGATCCCGGATCGCTCCAGCATCATGCCCATGAAGATGAACAGCGGCACCGCCACCAGCACGTCGTTGAGCATGATCCCGAGGTAGCGCGGCGCCAGGCTCGACAGGTTCGACAGGTCGAAGGCCCCGACCAGCCAACCCGCCAGCGCGAAGAAGAGCGCGACGCCCGGCAGCGTGAAGGCGACGGGGAAGCCGATCATCAGCGCGCCGATGATCGTGAAGAACATCAGGACGCTGAAGATTTCACCGAGGAGAACGCTGTCCATGATCAGTTCTCACCCTCGGCATAACGCAGCTTCGCAGGCAGCAGTTCCTCGCGGCCGCTGAGCACGAGGATGCTGCGCAGGATGATGGCGATCCCCTGCAGCCCCACGACCACGACGAAGACCAGAAGGAAGGTCTTGAGCAGGTAGAAGCCCGGCATGCCGCCGAAGTTGGGGCTGCTCTCCGCCAGGCGCCATGAGCGCTGGACGTAGGGAAAGCCCCAGATCCAGATGACCGAAATGAAGGGGAGCAAGAAGAACACGCAGCCGAGGATGTCGATCACTGCCTTGGTCCGTGTCCGGGCGTCGCGATAGAACACATCGACCCGCACATGTGCGTCCCTGAGCAGGGCATATCCGGCGATGCCCATGAACATGACGCCGTTCAGCCAGACATAGAGGTCCTGCATCGGCACCGAGCCCATGCGGAATGCGTAGCGCATCACCACGACCGCGAAGCAGATCAGCACGATCGCTAGCGAGCAGACGGAGAACAGACGCCCGAGCGCCGTATTGAGGGCGGCAATCGCCCGCACAGTGAGTGCAATCAGCTGCATCTGGCCCCCGTAGCCGAATCTGCGGTCTGCTATACTGTTGCCCACGGCTTGTCCATTCGTCGCTGGCCGATGATTCCCCCCGCGGCGGCGGGCAGGGCGGGCAACCGTCGGCAACAACGTCCGCTGCGGCGCTGCCACGGCGAAAGAAAAGTGCGGCCTGGGGGCATCTAGGGCAATTTTCTCCGGATTACCCGGTTGACCTGCCTCCGCGGCCTGACTATGAGACGAAACCGGAGGATCTGATGGCACTTGCACTCATTCTCGTAGACGGAGGCGCGGCACGGCGAGGGCGATAGAGCCCCCGACGCGACCGCGCCTGTGGCCCCCAAGCGGGGCCTTTTTTGTTTGGATTGGAACGCGTGCCGGCCGTGCCGGCACTGGGATCGGAGAGACAGCATGACCCGCGGCATGACCGGCGCGCAGATGGTGGTTCAGGCGCTGAAGGACCAGGGGGTGGACACCGTGTTCGGCTATCCCGGCGGGGCGGTACTTCCGATCTATGACGAAATCTTCCAGCAGAACGAGATCCGCCACATCCTGGTGCGCCACGAGCAGGCCGCGACTCATGCGGCCGAGGGCTATGCTCGCTCGACTGGCAAGCCGGGCGTCGTGCTCGTCACCTCGGGGCCCGGCGCGACCAATGCGGTCACCGGGCTGACCGACGCGCTGATGGATTCGATCCCGATGGTTGTGCTGACCGGCCAGGTCCCGACATTCATGATCGGCAATGACGCCTTTCAGGAGGCGGACACGGTCGGCATCACCCGGCCTTGCACCAAGCACAACTGGCTGGTGAAGGACACGGCGAAGCTGGCGGAGACCATCCACCAGGCCTTCCATGTCGCGACCCACGGCCGACCCGGGCCGGTGCTGGTCGACATCCCCAAGGATGTCCAGTTTGCGACGGCGGCGTACACGGCCCCGGCCAAGGCGCGCGTCAGCCACTACCAGCCGCGCACCACGGGCGCGCCCGAGGCCATCCTCGCCGCGGTCGAGGCGCTGGAGCGCGCCGAGCGGCCGATCATCTACACCGGCGGCGGCATCATCAACGCCGGTCCCGAGGCGAGCCGGCTGTTGCGCGCGCTGGTGAAGGGCACGAACTTCCCGATCACATCCACCCTGATGGGCCTCGGCGCCTATCCGGCGAGCGGGGCGAACTGGCTGGGCATGCTCGGCATGCACGGCACCTACGAGGCCAACTGGGCGATGCATGACTGCGACGTGATGCTGTGCATCGGCGCGCGGTTCGACGATCGCATCACCGGGCGTCTCGACGCCTTCAGCCCGGGCTCGTTCAAGATCCACATCGACATCGACGCCTCGTCGATCAACAAGAACATCCATGTCAGCGTGCCGATCATCGGCGACGCCGCCTCGGTGATGGCGGATCTGGTCGCGGTCTGGGAGGAGCGCGGCAGCCGCACGCAGGCCGATGCCTTGGGCAAGTGGTGGAAGCAGATTGGCCTCTGGCGGGCGAAGAACTGCCTCGCCTACCGGAACTCGGACCAGCTCATCAAGCCGCAGTACGCGCTGCAGCGGCTCGAGGCGCTGACCAAGGGGCGGGACCGTTACATCACCACCGAAGTCGGCCAGCACCAGATGTGGGCGGCGCAGTATATGGGCTTCGAGGAGCCGAACCGCTGGATGACCTCGGGCGGGCTCGGCACCATGGGCTACGGCTTCCCGGCCTCGATCGGCGTGCAGATCGCCCATCCCTCGTCGCTGGTCATCAACGTGGCCGGCGAGGCATCCTGGCTGATGAACATGCAGGAGATGGGCACGGCCATCCAGTATCGCCTGCCGGTCAAGCAGTTCATCCTCAACAACGAACGGCTCGGCATGGTGCGCCAGTGGCAGGAGCTCTTGCACGGCGAGCGCTATTCGTCGAGCTGGTCCGAGGCGCTGCCTGATTTCGTCAAGCTCGCCGAGGCCTTCGGGGCCAAGGGCATCAAATGCGACGATCCTGCCGATCTGGACGCTGCGATCATGGAGATGATCGAGCATCCCGGACCGGTCATTCTCGACTGTCTGGTGGAGAAGCACGAGAACTGCTTCCCGATGATCCCGTCGGGCAAGGCGCATAACGACATGCTGCTGGGCGAGGATGCGACCCAGGGCGTCATCACCGCCGACGGCGCGGTCATGGTCTGAGGAGCCCGGAATGAACGCCCTTCACATAAAGCGCGGCGCCTCGAGCCACAGCGCCTATGACCTGCGCAGCACGCTGGGAGACCGCGAAGAGAGCCACACGCTCGCCGTGCTGGTCGACAACGAGGCGGGCGTGCTCGCCCGCGTCATTGGCCTGTTCTCGGGGCGCGGCTACAACATCGACAGCCTGACCGTGGCCGAGACGGACCACACCGGCCATCGGTCGCGCATCACCGTCGTCACCACCGGCACCCCGGCGGTGATCGAGCAGATCAAGGCGCAGCTCGGGCGGCTGGTGCCGGTGCACGAGGTGCATGACCTGACGGTCGAGGGGGCCGCGGTCGAGCGCGAGCTCGGGCTGATCAAGGTCGAGGGAACCGGCGAGAAGCGCGTCGAGGCGATGCGGCTGGCGGATGTCTTCCGCGCGCGGGTGGTGGACACGACGCTGGAGAGCTTCGTCTTCGAGATCACCGGCGCGCCGTCCAAGGTCGATGCCTTCGTCGAGCTGATGCGCCCCCTGGGTCTCGTCGAGATCGCCCGCACCGGCGTCGCCGCCATTTCGCGCGGCGGCCACGGCTGAGCGCGGGCAGGCCTCGGGCCTATCGCCCGAGGCCCATGCGGGCCAGCAGCCGGTCTCGGCGCACGAACTGGTGGTAGAGCGCCGCGCCCACATGCGCGGCCAGAAGCAGCAGGAGCAGGCTCGCGCCGATCCCGTGCAGCCCGCGCGGCGCGAACTCGCCGAAGTCGGGCAGTGCCGCGGCGGAGCCACCGAAGAGGACGGTGCCAGCGCCCGACAGCGCGATCGTCGCGATGCCGCTGGCCGCCATCACGAGGATGACGACGTAGAAGAGCCCGTGCACGATGCGGGCGGCCATCGCCTGCGGGCGCGGCATGCTCGGCGGATCGGCCGGCCTGCGGTCCGCCAGACCCCACCAGGCGAGTCGGAGGAGCGTCACGGCCAGGACGCTGAGGCCAAGCACCACGTGGATGCGCAGGACCGCCGCCTTTTCGGCGTCGTCGGCCATATCCTCGGCATTGAACCCGGTGGTCAGAAGCGCGAGGATCACGCCGGCCGTCAGCCAGTGGATCGCGATCGCGACCGCGCCGTAACGCTGGGGTCCACTCTTCCAGGACATTGATGGTCTCCCTGCTGGGCTGGCCGACACCTTATGCGAGGTAGAACGCGCAAGGGCGAGGATTCCGGCGCGAGCCTGCGCGCGCAATCGACTTTCCTGTGTTGACCCGCCGGCCCGCAGGCCCTAATCACCGCCTCGCCGACCTCCGGAGGGGTGGCAGAGCGGTCAAATGCAACGGACTGTAAATCCGTCGGGGTAACCCTACGCTGGTTCGAATCCAGCCCCCTCCACCATCTTGATCTAGCAGAGATTTATCCAGAGAGATCCGCAGCCGCAGGTCTCATGGACATGGCGTTTTACAGATCCCTTTACGCGGCGGTCCCCGATCTGGCCCCGGCGAGCCGCAGCAGAATCGCGTCCGACACCGACGGTTCGATACGATGGCAAACGCGCCGCGAACTTTGCATCGCCTTGTAAAATAGCGATAATCTCCACGTGGTGGATGTGCTCTGGTCCCGATCCTAGCCGGTCTGGAAGTCGCCGGGCTGGGGCGGGGCGATGGGCGTGAAGTGGCAGCGGTCGGGCTTGAGGTCGATCAGCGGCGTGCCGTCGAGGCAGTCGAGGCCGCGCACCGAGACGATCGCCCCCTCGCGGCCGACCAGCGTCACCATGGAGGTGCCGATGGGATTGGGGCGCACGGGCGAGCGCAGGGAGAAGGTGCCGCGCGTGGTGCCGTCGCTGGCCGGGCTCTGGCGGACGAGGTCGCGCCGCGAGAGGTGCAGCCAGTAAAGCAGCTCCAGGGAAGGATATTTCTCGATCCCATCGAGGCCGTTCACCCAGGGATCGAAGATCTCAATACGACAGATCGGACCGTCCCGGCGGCCCTGGCGCGGGGTCTCCATGCGCGAGGTCCAAGGGGTGTGGATGCGGCCGATGAAGACGAGGCCGGCATCGGTGGGCGGGGGCGGGGTGATGGCGACCTCGCCCGGCCGGATCTCGGTTTCGCGCACCATGGGTCAGGGTCCTTCGGGGTATGGGCGCGGGTCGCCGCGCAGCGTCCGGAGCGGCGGAATGCCCGCAATTTCAGAGGTTAACGCGAAATCCTCGGGTATGGAATGCATATGGAACACGTATGGAAAGCGTATGGCGAGTGCGGGGGTCGGGATTGAATCGTTAACGCGGGCCCGCTGTGGTTGACGAGGGCGCGCTGCGATGGCCTCACAGGGGTTGCGGGGGATCACTTCGCGGATTTGTCCGTCGACAAATCCGCGCGGGCCTTCCTGCACGTCGTGCCGTAGGCACGCCTTCGGCGTGACGGCAGGCGCGGACTACCGAGCGACGGGACTGCCCACCGCCCCTCGACCTGCGCGCTCACGCGCTCCGGCCGACGACCCCGCGCGACGCAGTGCGTCGCAAGAGCGGGTTCGGAAGAAGGGCGGGCGCGCGAAGGGATCAACCGGCACTCGTCCCGGTCGATCGCCACCATCACGTCCGAGGCCTTAACGACCGCATAGGCGGACTTGCCGGGGGCGAGGCCGAGCTCGTCCATGGCGGCGTTGGTGATCGAGGCGGTGACGATCGCGCCGACGATGTCGATCTTCGCATGGGCGGTGCTCTCCCCCTTGTTCACCTCGGTGACGGTGCCCTTGAGGGTGTTGCGGCCGCTGATCTCCATGGCTTTCTCCTCGCCTGGTTGATGGATCGGGCGCAGACATGCCGGCCGGCGGCCGCGAGATACGCGGCTGCGGTCTCGACACCGCAGAGGCTGCGCAGGGAAGTCGCGCACCTGCTGCGGCTGATCGTCGGGGCCTTCCCGGGAGCGGCGGTGTTGACCCGGCCGGGTCATCCGGTGTTATGTCCCGTTGAACATATGTTCGCGTGGAAATAACGGACGAGCCGGCTTTGCATGACCACCAGCGAGGGGAGGGCGCCATGCGCATGTTGACAGATCTCGGAACCCGGACGATCGCTGCGGCCGGCATTGCGGCGGCACTGCTCGCCGCGCCGGCGGCGATGGCGCAGAACGTCACGGTCTTTGCGGCGGCGAGCCTCGCCAACGCCCTCGACGGGATCAACGCGGCCTGGACGGCGGAGACCGGCAAGTCGGCGACGATCTCCTATGCGGCAAGCTCGGCGCTCGCGCGCCAGATCGAGGAGGGGGCGCCGGCGGATATCTTCATCTCGGCGGATCTCGACTGGATGGCCTATCTCAGCGAGCGCGACCTGACCAAGCCGGAGACCGAGGTCGAGCTGCTCGGCAACCGGATCGTGCTGATCGCGCCGGCGGATTCGGGCGCCGCGGCCGAGATCGCGCCCGGGTTCGACCTCGCGGGGCTCCTGGGTGCCGACGGGCATCTGGCCATGGGCAATGTCGATGCGGTCCCTGCCGGGCGCTATGGCAAGGCGGCGCTGGAGGCGCTGGGCGTCTGGGGCAGTGTCGAGGGGCGCGTGGCGCAGGCCGAGAACGTGCGTGCCGCCATGGCGCTGGTCTCGACCGGCGAGGCGCCGCTCGGGATCGTCTATGCGACGGACGCGGCCGCCGACCCGGGGGTGAAGGTGGTGGACCTCTTCCCCGAGGACACGCATGCCCCGATCATCTATCCTGCGGGCGAACTGGCCGAGGCCAAGGGCGCGGACACCGGCGACTTCATGAAGTTCCTGCGCAGCCAGACGGCGGCGGAGCTCTTCGAGGCGCAGGGCTTCACCGTGCTGGCGCCGGTTCCGGGGAAGTGAGCGGGGAGTGACGGCTGCGTGATGGAATGGCTTGCGCTGAGCCCCAGCGAATGGACCGCCGTGCGCCTTTCCATCCGCGTGTCGTTCTGGGCGACGATCGTCAGTCTGCCGATCGGGGTCTATGTCGCCTACGTGCTCGCCCGGCGTGAGTTTCCGGGCAAGGCGGTGCTGAACGGGCTGGTGCACCTGCCGCTGATCCTGCCGCCCGTGGTCACCGGCTATCTCTTGCTGCTCACCTTCGGGCGGCGGGGGCCGGTGGGCGCGTTTCTCGACCAGTATTTCGGCATCGTCTTCGCCTTCCGCTGGACCGGCGCGGCGCTTGCCTGCGGGGTGATGGCCTTTCCGCTGCTGGTGCGCGCGATCCGTCTGTCGATCGAGGCGGTGGACCGGCGGCTGGAGGCGGCGGCCGGAACGCTGGGGGCGAGCCCGCTCTGGGTCTTCGCCACCGTCACCCTGCCGCTGATCCTTCCCGGCATCATCGCCGGCATGATCCTGACCTTCGCCAAGGCGATGGGCGAGTTCGGGGCGACGATCACCTTCGTCTCCAACATCCCCGGTGAAACGCAGACGCTGCCCTCGGCGATCTATACCTTCACCCAGGTGCCCGGCGGCCAGCTCGGGGCGCTCCGGCTCACCCTCGTCTCCATCGCCATTGCCATGACCGCGCTGATCGCTTCCGAGGTCCTTGCCCGCAGGGTCAGCCGGAGCATGAGCTTCGTCTCATGACGCTTCAGGTCGACGTCGCCCAGAAGCTCGGGTCGTTCGAGCTCGACGTGGCCTTCGAGAGCGCGGGTCGGCTGACCGCGCTCTTCGGCCATTCGGGCTCGGGCAAGACGACGCTGGTGAACCTCATCAGCGGCCTGGCCCGGCCGGACCGGGGCCGGATTGCGGTCCATGACCGCGTGCTGGTGGATACCGAGCGCCGGCTGTTCCTGAGGCCGCACCGCAGAAGAATCGGATATGTGTTTCAGGATGCGCGGCTTTTCCCGCACATGACTGTCAGCCAGAACCTGCGCTATGGCCGGTTCTTCGCGCCCAAGACGGACCGCTACGCCGACATGGGGCGGGTGATCGATCTGCTCGGCATCGGACATCTGCTCGATCGCCGGCCGGCGCTCCTGTCGGGGGGCGAGAAGCAGCGGGTGGCGATCGGCCGGGCGCTGATCGCGAGCCCGCGGCTGATGCTGATGGACGAGCCGCTGGCCGCGCTCGACGAGGCGCGCAAGGCCGAGATCCTGCCCTATGTCGAGCGGCTGCGCGACGAGGCCGGCATTCCCATCGTCTATGTCAGCCACTCGGTCGCCGAGGTGGCGCGGCTTGCGACGGATGTCGTCGCGCTCGCAGCCGGCCGCGTCGTGGCGAGCGGGCCGACGGCCGGGGTGCTGGAGCGCCTCGACCTGGTTCCGGGAACGGGTCAGGACGAAGCCGGCGCGCTGGTCGAGCTTGAGCTCGTCGCCCATGAGGAGGCCACGGGGCTCACCCGCCTGCGCTCGCCTGCGGGCGCGTGGCTGTTGCCCCGGGTGGCGGCGGAGCCCGGCGCGCGGCTGCGGGCACGCGTCAGGGCCCGCGACGTGATGCTGGCCACCGAGGCGCCCCGCGGGATCAGCGCGCTCAACGTCCTGGCGGGGAGGGTGAGCGCTATCGCGGCGGAAGAGGGGCCGGAGGCGCTCGTCACCGTCGATTGCGGAGGGGACAGGCTGCTCGCCCGGATAACCCGCCATTCGGTCGAGGCACTCGGCCTGGCGCCGGGCCGCCCGGTCTTCGCCGTGGTCAAGGCCGTGACCTTCGACCGGGCAAACACGCCCGGACCGGCCCCGAGGCCGGCCTGAGCCCTCCGAACGCGCTCCGGCGGATCCGTCTTGCCCGGTGCCGGGAGGGCCGTTATGTTCAGTCAGACATAATGGGAGCGGCATGACATGCGGATTGTCACCGGCGCATTGACGACCTCGCGGATCGTGGGGGAGGGCGAGCGGATCTCGCTGGGGCTGCGCGACGAGGCGGGGCGGGTGGTGGACCTCCAGCTTTCGATCGCGGATGCGGGCTCGATCGCGATGACCCTGCCGCTGCTGCTGCGACAGGCCCTGCGCAGGAAGTTCTGCGACGACACGCTGCGCTATGTCTATCCGCTCGAAGGCTGGCAGATCGAGGCGGCCTCCGACGGGGATCAGGTGATCCTCACCCTGCAGACCGGCGACGGGTTCGAGGCATCCTTCGCCGTGCCGCCCGAGGCCTGCCGGTCGCTCGGCCGGTCGCTCGATGACGGCAACGCGGGGCCGATGCCCTTTCCGATGGCGAACTGATCCCGGACACGCCCGCGCCCCTCAGGGCCGGTCGGCGGCAATCCGCAGCGAGTCGGCCAGCCTCCAGGCGTGGTGGAGCGTGTCCTGTGTCCATTTCAGCTCGTCGATCCCGGCCCGGGCCGTGTCCATCGTGATCCGGTGGAGCGCGATCTCCTCAAGCAGCAGGTGCCGCCCGGTATGGCGCTCGTCGCGGGCCTCCTTCGCCACCGCTTCGAGCGGCGGATAGACCGACGCTTCGGGCGGCGCGGCGGGGTCGGCCGTGGCCTGGAGCCAGCCCGCCAATGCCGCGGCCCCGGCGGATTGCACCGCCGGCGGGTGCTGGCTTCGCGGCGGGGCGGGAAAGTCCTCGTGGAGCGCGGCGAGGTGGTCGAGCGCATGGGTGAGGCGGATCAGGCGCGGTGCGACCGTGCCGAGATCGGTCGTCTCAAGCGACAGCGTTTCCAGGAACCGCACGGTCTGCTGGAGAGCCTCGCGCGGCGGCTGGTATGCGGCGCTGCCCCCTGAAAGCCGGTCGCGCACCGCGTCCACCGCCTCGCGGGCGAGCTCGAGAGTGGCGCGGTAGGCCGCCTCCAGCGCGACCGAGACACCGGCCTCGGCGAGCCGGGGGTCGAGATGCTGGACCGCGGTCTGGGTGCCGTCGCCGATCACGCGGGTGACGAAGGCCGCGAAGCGGTCGAGGAACGGGAAGAAGACCGCGATACCGACGAACTTGAAGATGGTGCTGAACGCCGCGAGCGAGAGCACGCCGGTCCCGTCGCCGAGCCGGTCGCCGACCCAGTTCGCAGCCATCGAGAGGGGCGTGAGAAAGAGCATCGCCACGATGGCGACGCTGACGGAGAAGAGCACATGCGCGAGCGCGGTGCGTTTGACCGCGACGCTGCCCCCGATCACCACGATCGCGGTGGTGACGGCCGAGCCGACGCTCTGGCCGACGATCATCGCGCAGCCCTGCAGAAAGGTGATCGAGCCGGCGTCGAGCGCGACCAGGGTCGCGGCGGCCGCGGCGCTGGAGCTCTGCATCACCACGGTCATCAGCACGCCCAGGCCCGCGAGAAGCCACATGGCGCCGGCTCCGTCGCCGACGGCCTCGAGGTTCCAGTTCACGCCCGCCATGCCGTTCTGGAGATAGTCGATGCCGGTGAAGATGAGGCCGAAGCCCGCGAGAATGGCGCCGACGGGGCGCATCTTCCCCTTGCCGACCAGCCACAGGAACGCGCCGATCCCCAGGATCGGCAGGGCCCAGTCGGCGATCCGGAGCTGAAATCCGAAGAAGGCGACCATCCACGGCGTGGTGGTGGTGCCGAGCGAGGCGCCGGCGATCACGCCGATCGCCTGCGAGACGGTGACGAGACCGGCGCTCACGAAGCCGATCACGGTGAGGCTCGTGGCGGTCGAGGACTGGGTGGCGGCCGTCAGGAACACGCCCGAGACGATGGAACTGAGCTTGCCGGAGACGAAGCGCTGGAGGATGCGGCGCAGGGAATCCCCGGCGAGGCTCTTCAGCCCCTCGGTGAGATGGTGGATGCCGAGCAGGAAGAGTCCGAGCCCGCCCAGAATCGTCACCAAGCTGCCATTTTCCATTGCCGCCGCCTTCTGTCCCGCCGGCCGATCTTGCGTGCCCGGCCGGCCCGACGGCAAGAGGGTGTATCATGGCCCGCCCGACGACCGCGGCGGCCGTAATTTTTGTATGCCGTGGTACACTTTTGTGGGCGCGTCCCTTGCGGGAAGGGCGCTTATGCGTCATATGGTGCGGTGTTTTCACCAGCCACCCAGCGGGAGCCCGAGGAGCGATGACTGTTTTCGTCGGAACCGATTCTGCCAGGACGCGCCGGACCCTCACCGTCGGAGGGGCCAGCTACGCCTATTACTCGATCCCGGCCGCCGAGGCTGCGGGACTCGGGAATTTCAGCAAGTTGCCGGCGTCTCTTAAGGTCGTTCTCGAGAACATGCTGCGCTTCGAGGACGACAAGACGGTCAGCCTCGACGATATCCGCGCCTTCTCCGACTGGGCCGAACTCGGGGGCAAGAACCCCCGCGAGATCGCCTATCGCCCGGCCCGCGTGCTGAT
>CAYLHK010000026.1:0-1123 GCA_964383295.1 uncultured Rhodovulum sp. | reverse complement strand
GACTTCACCGGCGTGCCCGCCGTGGTCGATCTCGCCGCCATGCGCGACGGGATCAAGGCGCTCGGCGGCGACGCTCAGAAGATCAACCCGCTCAATCCGGTCGATCTCGTCATCGACCATTCGGTGATGATCGACGAGTTCGGCAACCCGCGCGCCTTCCAGCTCAACGTCGACCTCGAATACGAGCGCAACATCGAGCGCTACCAGTTCCTGAAGTGGGGGCAGAACGCCTTCAACAACTTCCGCGTGGTGCCGCCGGGCACCGGCATCTGCCACCAGGTGAACCTCGAGTATCTCGCCCAGACCGTCTGGACCGACACCGATCCGTCGGGCGCGCTCGTCGCCTATCCCGACACCCTGGTCGGCACCGACAGCCACACGACGATGGTCAACGGCATGGCCGTGCTCGGCTGGGGCGTGGGTGGTATCGAGGCCGAGGCGGCCATGCTCGGCCAGCCGGTGTCGATGCTCATCCCCGAGGTGATCGGCTTCAAGCTGACCGGCCGCATGGTCGAGGGCACCACCGCCACCGACCTCGTGCTCAAGGTCGTCGCCATGCTGCGCCAGAAGGGCGTGGTGGGCAAGTTCGTCGAGTTCTATGGCGAGGGCCTCGACCATCTGCCGCTCGCCGACCGCGCGACCATCGCCAACATGGCGCCCGAATACGGCGCGACCTGCGGCTTCTTCCCGATCGACGCCGAGACGCTGCGCTACCTGCGCAACACCGGCCGCGACGAGGAGCGGATCGCGCTGGTCGAGGCCTATGCCAAGGAGAACGGCATGTGGCGGGGACCGGACTACAATCCGGTCTACACCGACACGCTGCACCTCGACATGGCCGAGATCGTCCCCGCCATCTCGGGGCCGAAGCGGCCGCAGGACTACACGCCGCTCAACCTCGCGGCGCGGGCCTTCTACAAGACCGTGGCGCAGTACCGCGGCATCGACATGTCGGTGGACGCGGCCGAGATGGTGGACGAGGGCGGCGGCGTCATCGCCCCCCCGGCCGACTGCCGCAAGACCGTCGCGGTCGAGGGCAAGGACTACGCGATCCGTGACGGCTCGGTGGTGATCGCCGCGATCACCTCCTGCACCAACACCTCGAACCCCTACGTGATGATCG
>CAYLHK010000025.1:34849-37771 GCA_964383295.1 uncultured Rhodovulum sp. | reverse complement strand
CGCTCGAGGATATGCGTGGTGGTGATGTAGCCCATGTCGACGGGCGGATCCTGGCGCAGCCAGACCACGTCCCAGTCGGCGAGATCGACCACCGTTTCCTCGCCCAGCGTGAAATGGTCGCCCTCGACCCGGCGCACCTCGACCGGCCAGCCGCGCGCCGTCACCCGGCCCTCGTCCAGTGCCAGCTTGTCGGGGGTGTAGTAGAACAGCGTATGCTCGCGCGCCTGCGCTTCCTCCATGATGCGGAAGGTCGAGTCCCCGCGGATGTTGATCGACTGGATCGGGTCCATCTGGACGGCGACTTTCAGGCCCATTCAGGCGCTCCTCGGCATGAACTGTCGCGGCACACATGCGCCCGGGGCCTTGCGGTTGGCAAGGGGATGCACGCCATGCGGTGAATGCGCCGGCCATTGCCCCGGGGGCGGCTGGCGCGCTAATCAGGTCGCGAACCTGTGCAAGAGCCCTGGAGCCCGCCATGAGCATCCCCGAACCCGAGACCATCGAGGTGACCCAGAGCCGCATTCCCTGCGACGGCGGCACGGGCGCGCTCGGCCATCCCCGGGTCTGGCTGACCATCGACCCCGACAAGGGTTTCGTCGAATGCGGCTATTGCGACCGGCGCTACGTGCTGAAGGCTGGCGCCCCGACAGGCCACCACTGAGATGGCGGACAGCCCAGCCTTCGGTCCGGGGCATCACCTGCAGCTGATCGACGGCTCGGGCTATATCTTCCGCGCCTATCACGCGCTGCCCCCGCTCACGCGCAAGTCCGACGGCATGCCGATCGGCGCGGTGGCGGGGTTCTGCAACATGGTGTGGAAGCTGCTGGAAGAGACGAAGGGTTCGGAGGCGCCCACGCATCTGGCCGTGATCTTCGACCATTCCGCGCGCACCTTCCGCAACGACCTCTATCCCACCTACAAGGCCCAGCGCCCCGAGCCGCCCGAGGACCTGCGCCCGCAGTTCAGGCTGATCCGCGACGCCACGCGGGCGTTCAGCCTGCCGTGCATCGAGCAGGAGGGGTTCGAGGCCGACGACATCATCGCGAGCTATGCCGACGCGGCGCAGAAGGCCGGCGCAAGGGTCACGATCATTTCGTCGGACAAGGACCTGATGCAGCTGGTCGGCCCCGGCGTCGAGTTGCTGGATACGCTGAAGAACCGCCGCATCGGTCCGGACGAGGTGATGGAGAAATTCGGCGTCCGCCCGGACCAGGTGATCGAGGTGCAGGCGCTGGCGGGCGATTCCATCGACAACGTGCCCGGGGCGCCGGGGATCGGCATCAAGACCGCGGCGCAACTGCTGGCCGAATACGGCGATCTCGACACGCTGCTGGCGCGGGCCGGCGAGATCCGCCAGCCCAAGCGGCGCGAGACGCTGATCAACCACGCCGATCAGATCCGCATCTCGCGCGAGCTGGTGACGCTGAAGCGCGACATGGAGCTGCCCGAGCCTTTCGCCGATCTCGAGGTCCGCGAGCCCGATCCCGAACGGCTGCTGGCCTTCCTGGCCGAAATGGAGCTCCGCACGCTGTCCGCCCGCGTGGCTGGCAAGCTCGGCGTCGAGGCGCCGGTGATCGCCTCGAAGCCGCCGATGGATGCGCTCTTCGACGCGCCCGCCAACGCCGCCGAGGCACCGTCCCGCGCCGAGGGTCCGGCCCTGCCCGAGCTGCCACCCATCGACGCCTCGGCCTATGTCACCATCCGCGACGCGGCCACGCTTCGCGCGTGGATCGCCCGCATCCACGAACGCGGGCTTGTCGCCGTCGATACCGAGACCACCGGGCTCGACGAGATGCGTGCGGATCTCGTCGGCATCTCCATGGCCACCGGGCCGAACGAGGCGGCCTATGTGCCGCTGGCCCACCGCTCGGGCGCCGATGACCTCTTCGGGGGCGGACAGCTTGCCGAGGGCCAGATGGAGATGGCCGAGGCGCTGGCGATGCTGAAGCCGGTGCTCGAGGATCCCGCGATCCTGAAGATCGGCCAGAACATCAAGTACGACGCCAAGATCTTCGCCCGCAACGGCATCCGCGTCGCGCCCTTCGACGACACGATGCTGATCTCCTACGTTCTGCACGCGGGCCTGCACGGGCACGGGATGGACCACCTGTCCGAGACCTATCTCGGCCACAAGGCGATCCCGATAAAGTCGCTGATCGGCTCGGGGAAATCCGCGATCACCTTCGACCTGGTGCCGATCGAGAAGGCCGCGCCCTACGCCGCCGAGGATGCGGACGTCACCTGGCGGCTGTGGGCGACGCTGAAGCCGCAGCTCCCCTTCGCGCATGTGACGCGGGTCTACGAGACGCTGGAGCGCCCGCTGGTGCCGGTGCTGGCCGAGATGGAGATGCACGGGGTCAAGGTCGACCGCGACCAGCTCTCGCGGCTTTCGGGTCTGTTCGCACAGAAGATGGCGGGGCTCGAGGAGGAGATCCACAAGCTTGCCGGCGGGCGGTTCAACGTCGGATCGCCCAAGCAGCTCGGTGAGGTGCTCTTCGACCAGATGGGGCTCGAGGGCGGCAAGAAGGGCAAGACCGGCGCCTATGCCACCGGCGCGGACGTGCTGGAGACGCTGGCCGCGCAGGGGCACGACCTGCCGGCCCGCGTTCTCGACTGGCGCCAGCTGTCGAAACTGAAATCGACCTATACCGACACGTTGCAGCAGGCGATCAACCCGGACACGGGGCGCGTCCACACCTCCTATTCCATCGCGGGCGCGGCCACGGGGCGGCTCGCCTCGACCGACCCGAACCTGCAGAACATCCCCGTGCGTTCCGAAGAGGGCCGGCGCATCCGCGAGGCCTTCATCGCCGAGGAGGGCAACACGCTCGTCAGCCTCGACTATTCCCAGATCGAGCTCCGCATCCTCGCCCATGTCGCCGACATCCCGGCGCTGAAGGAGGCCTTCGCCGAGGGGCTCG
>CAYLHK010000025.1:29794-34839 GCA_964383295.1 uncultured Rhodovulum sp. | reverse complement strand
GCGATGACCGCGTCCGAGATGTTCGGCGTGCCGATCGAGGGCATGGACCCGATGATCCGCCGCCAGGCCAAGGCGATCAACTTCGGGGTGATCTACGGCATCTCTGCCTTTGGCCTCGCCAACAACCTGCGCATCCCGCGCGCCGATGCCCAGCGGTTCATCGACACCTATTTCGAACGCTTCCCCGGCATTCGCGAGTACATGAACCGCACCATTGCCTTCGCCAAGGAGCACGGCCACGTCGAGACGCTGTTCGGCCGGCGCATCAACACGCCCGAGATCAATGCCCGCGGGCCCCATGCAGGTTTTGCCCAGCGCGCCGCGATCAACGCGCCGATCCAGGGCTCGGCCGCCGACATCATCCGCCGGGCGATGATCCGCGTGCCTGGCGCGATCAGCGGCCTGCCAGCCAGGATGCTGCTGCAGGTGCATGACGAGCTTCTGTTCGAGGTCCGCGCAGATGCCGCCGACGACCTGATCGGCACAGTGCGCGAGGTGATGGAGGCGGCCTCGCTGCCGGCGGTGAAGCTCGACGTGCCGCTGGTCGTCGATGCCGGCCGCGGCGCGAGCTGGGCAGCGGCGCACTAGCGCACCGGATCAGATCTCGGCAGGCCAGAGGCGGACTCGCCCCGAAGGGCCCCATTGAGACCGAGACCACGAGCCGGGGGCGGCTTCACGACGAGCATTGAACCGGGCGGCCCTTCAATCTGGCGGCTCATTCGACCACGGCCTGCCGCCGCCGATCGGCTGCGGCAGTGGACTACGGCGCCGAATGGTCGCGATGGGCCGGCCTCCAGCGGCTGCCAGAGACCGTGGTGCCAGCGGTCCGCCGAATGCGTGCTGCCGGAGAAGCCACCGCAGCGACCGACGCCTCACGCGCGACAGATCACGCCCGCTCGTCAGCCGGTATCGGGGCAACGGAGTCCCAGAAACTCTCTGCAGTTCGGCCCAATCGCTCGCGGTTCCGGTAGATGCGAATGTCGGCATCCACGAACCAGTCTTCCAGACCAGCAACTGCCAGGGAATCTCGCTCCGGACTGACCTCGATGAAGCTCTCGGGCAGCCATGCGATACCACGCCCTTCCAGCACCATCGCCAGCAGCAGAGCCATATGCGACTCTCCCACGACCTGGAGCCGGGACGGGAGATTGTCGACGTCTATAGCCGAGCGGAGGACACGTCCGAGCCCGCCGGTGGGGCGGTAGAGAAGGACCGGAGTAGAGTCGATCGGACGATCCAGGTGATGGAGAGGCTCGCCGTTCAGATCCGCACGCGCCATCGGAACCAGCCGGTCGCGCTTCAACACCTTCGACTCGTGCGTGTCGTCGGAGATGCGGGCGAAGCGCATGTTCTTGCCGCAGTGGCAGACGAGAAAATGCGCCTCGCCTTGCAGCAAGCTCTGTTCGCAATGGCTCGTATTTCCGGATGCGAGATTGACCGTCGTCGTGGGATCCGCCGGCCCCATCGCCGCCAGCCAGCGCGGAAAGAAGTTCAGCGACAGGACATGCGTGGCGGCAAAGCTGAGAGCCTTCAGGCTTCGCTCGCCCGCGGCCATGGACGTCCGGCGCGCCTCCTTGAGCTGCGCGGTGATTTCCTCGGCATGGGAGCGGAACTCCTCACCCGCCTCGGTGAGCGTCACGGGCTGGACGGACCGATCGAACAACGTCGTTCCCACCCATTCCTCGAGCATCCGGATACGCCGGCTGAACGCGGGCTGCGTGACGTTGCGCAGGTTCGCTGCCCGGGAGAAGTTTCCGTTCGATGCGAGGGCCGTGAAATCCTCGAGCCAGGCCAAGTCCAATCGCGTCGCCCCCGGGCATAAGATTATTTGAGATCGGCATTGGCCACGCCGTCGTGCTTCGTGAAGGATAGGTGCGTTCGGGGAGCCGAGCAACACACGCGCTGGCGCCGTGCAACCGCCGCTTATCGGCGGATCGCGCATGTGCGATGGCCCGAACGATATGATGATAGGGAGGAAAGCGTGAATCTTCTACGTGCGGCAGTGCATGCCGGCGTCGGCCTGGCACTTGCCACCAGCGCCGTCGCCGAGGAAATCCGGCCGGAGCTCATCGTCTATTCGTCCGCGGGCATTCCCGCGGATCTGGCCGAAGGACTTGTCGGTCCCTTTGCCGACTACATGAACGAGAAGTACTCCGCCCCCGTCAACGTTCGCATCGTGGTCGGCGCCGTTCCACAGCAGTGGGCAGCCTTCCAGGCCGAGTGGCCGAACCCGACGGGCGACGTCTACGCGATTTATCCCGAGTACGTCCGCGTCGGCGCGGAGCGCGGGTACTTCGTCAACCTCCAGGAGCAGTACGAGCCGGAAGAGTGGCAGCGCTTCAACCAGGAGATCCTCGCCAGTCTCGACCTCGACGGCTATGTCGCGCCGCGCTCGGTCCGGCCCTGGGCGCTCGCGGTTCAGAACAGCGTCGACGAGGACCTCATCACCTCCTTCGCGGATCTGACCAAGCCGGAGCTCTACCGCCGCTACACCTTCGACTCGGCGCTCTCCGTCGGCAGCGGCTACAACGCCCTCGCCGTTGCAGCGCTGATCCTTGAAGACGACTGGAACGACTGGTTCACCGATGGGCAGTTCAACGAGGAGGCCGCACGGCCTGCCTTCGAGCTCGTCGCCTCCTGGGCGGAGAATGCGCTCACCCTGACCCAGGGTTCGGGCACGATCCGGCCGCTGCTGCAGCGCGGCGAGTCTCTCGCCTCGGCCTGGTGGTGGGACACGATCATCGAGGAGATCAACTCCGAGGGCGGTGCCGACGTCCGGGTCGTAACCCCGACGGAGGGCGTGGTGGCGCAGATCGGGCTTGGACCCATCGTTTCGGCCGCGTCCAACAACCGCACCGCCGCGATCGAATGGGTGAAGTTCTACCACTCCGATGTCGCGATGGACCTCGCCAAGGAGATGAACCACACCACCCAGCTGCCGCGCGAGGGTGAAACCGGCACACCCGAGTGGGAGGAGCTCTCGGCGAGCGGCAAGCTCGTCTACATCGACGAGTTTCGCGCCCTGATCACCGACCCCGCGTACAACGAGCAGGTGCTCGACATGTACAACCGGGTCGTCATCCAGGGCCTCTGACCCGCATAACTCCGGGGGAATGCGCATGCAGCGCTCGAACTTAACGTCCGCCGCATCGGGCATTCCCCAAACGGGGTCCGAACTTCTGAGGCGCCAGAACGCTCGCAAAGCGCTGCGCTACCGCCTCTGCACCCTTCCGGCCGTGCTGATCATGACGCTGGTCGCGGTGCTGCCGCTTATGCGTCTCTTCGTCGGCAGCATCACCCACCAGGCATCCGGGGCCTTCACGCTCCAGTATTATCACGCCACGCTGACCAACACGTATTTCATGAAAGTGCTGTCGACGACGCTCGCCATGGCGCTGTTCGTGACGGTCGTGTCGATCCTGCTCGCCTTTCCCATGGCCTATGTGCTGGCGCGCAAGACGATCCTGCGCAACATCCTGATGCCGGCAATCACCATCCCCAAGATGCTGCCCTTCGTCGTCATCGGCTACGCGATGATCCTCCTGCTCGCCCCGTTCACCGGCGTCGCGAACAAGGCGCTGATGGGCATGGGTATCATCGACAGCCCCATGTTCATCCTCTTCGACTGGCCAGGTCAGGCCATCGCCTTCATCTATGGCGGTATCATCACCGCGACCGCGATCCTCACCGGCGTTCTGATGTCGGTTGATCCGCAGCTCGAAGATGCGGCGGTCAGCATGGGCGCGAGCAAGCTCTCCAGCATACTTCGCGTCACCCTGCCGCTCAGCGCGCCCGGGATCATCGCGGCGAGTGCGCTCATCTTCACCTCGGTGATCACCTCCTACGCGATCCCGGTGATGCTGAGCGGCCGCGTGCCCTACATGATCTCGGTCATCATCGCCAACAACCTGCTGACCCTCCAGCAGACACACCTGGCCTATGCTCAGGCGGTCATCGTCACGATCATCGCGATCACCGTCACCGCCAGCTCGCAGATCTTCCTGTCCCGATTTGGCGACCGGAGGGGCAAGCAGTGATCACGTCGCATCTGAGGGCCATTACTCCGCTGGGCTGGCTGGGGCGCGTCGTGATGGCGCTCTACATACTGCTCTTCTGCGTCTGGCTCGTCTTCCCTGTCCTGCTCGTCCTCTCGGCCTCGTTCCAGGGCAGGCTCGAGGTCACGCTGAACTTCGGCAACTGGTCGCTGGATGCATATCGCAGCATCCCCGCTTCCTACTGGGAAGCCTTCTGGTTCACCGTCCGGAGCGCATTCCTCGCCACGATCATCGCGCTTGTCATCGCCATTCCGGCAGCATGGGCCATGGTGCGGGGGCGACTGCGCGAGCGGCGCGTCATCAGCAACCTCGTGCTGATCCCGGACGTCGTCCCGCAGCTCATCCTCGGCATCGCGCTGCTTTCGGTGTTCCTGCCTCTCCGCCTCTCGAACACCTTTGGCGGGATCATCATCGCGCTCATCGCCCTCAGCCTCGCCATGGGCCTGCGCTTTACGGAAGCGCTGCTCGAAGGGTTACCCGAGGAATACGAGCAGGCGGCGCAGACGCTCGGCGCAGACGGAACCACCTGCTTCCGCCTGATCGTCGTGCCGCTGCTCGCACCCGGAATCGCGATCTCGGCCCTCTTCATCTTCATGCAGAACCTGATCACCTTCGAGCTTCTCTTCTTCATCTCGGGTCCCCACGCCTCCCCGATCGCCGTTCGCCTGTTCACCGACATCGTGGAGCGGGGCGCATTGCCCTACGCGATCGCGATGGCCGGCGTTCTCGTCTACGTGGCAATCGCCTTCTACGTGATCGTCACGATTACAATCGGCCCGAAGTACATGGCCGGATCGACAATGAGTAGAAAGGGTTAGGGGATGACGACCGTGCCCAGCCAAGGGAAATCGATCACCATCACCGGGCTCCAGAAGAAGTTCGGCGCATTCAAGGCAGTCGACGACTTCTCGCTCACCGTCGCGGAAGGCGAATTCGTATCGCTCCTCGGCCCGAGCGGCTGCGGGAAGACCACGACGCTGAAGATGCTGT
>CAYLHK010000025.1:0-29784 GCA_964383295.1 uncultured Rhodovulum sp. | reverse complement strand
CTGTCGGGCCTGCTCATCCAGGACGAGGGCGAGATCCGCTTCGGCGACCGTCGCGTCGATCTGCTGCCCTCGAACAAGCGCAATATCGGGCTCGTCTTCCAGAACTACGCCCTCTTCCCCCATATGACGGTCGCCGAGAACATCTCCTTCGGCCTCCGGATGCGCGGGTGGAGCAAGGCAAAGCAGCGCGACCGCGTGGAGGCGATGCTGCGGCTGGTCCGGCTCGAGGGGCTTGGCGAGCGCAAGCCCGAACAGTTGAGCGGCGGGCAGCAGCAGCGCGTCGCCGTGGCGCGTGCGCTGGCCTTCGAACCCGATCTGGTGCTTCTGGACGAACCTCTGTCGAACCTCGATGCGAAGCTGCGCGAGCAGGTGCGCCTGGATCTGCGCGAAATCCAGAAGAAGTCCGGCCAGACGACGGTCTTCGTCACGCATGACCAGGTCGAGGCCATGGTCATGAGCGACCGGATCGTGCTGATGAACGGAGGCAGGATCGACCAGATCGGCACACCGTTCGAGATCTACGCCCTGCCATGGACCGAGTTCGGAGCCCGCTTCGTCGGCGCGGGCAACATGCTCGAGGCGGAGCTCGATCGCGAAGGCGCCGAGCCCACCGCGACGCTCGCGGGCGGCATCCGCATACCGGTGCAGACCCTTTCTCCGCTCATGGACGAAAGGCGTGGCCCCGTCTGGTGCCGCGTCCGCCCGGAGGACGTCGAGATCCACGTCGGGGACGACCAGTCCAAGGGCACGCTGCAAGGCCGTCTCGTGGATGTCGTCTACCAGGGCACGACGGTGATGGTGGACATCGACGTCGGTCCCGTCGGCGTCCTGCGCGCAGAGCGGCCGGCGGGGGAATTCGGCGCCGTCGCCGTGGGCATGGAGGCGGGGATCACGCTTGTGAAGGCCCATGCGGTGCCGAGACAGCCCTGACGGCGGGGGCCGAGCCACGCCCGGCCTTCAGATTGTAGCGACTTTACCTGTGCTCCCGTCGCGGAGCCCAAGATCGATCAACTATGGAAATTCAGCGGAGAAACAACATGGTGGACGGCACGGATCTGGTTGGGACATCTGAATCGGCCGCGCTCGGGAGCGCCAGAGGGCAGGTCAAGATCACGAAGATCGAGACGGCTCTCTTCTCGTGGAAGCGGGACGTTCCGATCACGAACGGCCTCCACACCTATTCGACTGTGGACCTCGCCATAGTGAAGGTGGACACCGATGCCGGGATAACCGGATACGGGATCGGTCGGAACTCGCCCGCAGAGAACGCCTTCCGGGACGTTTTCTCCTCCGGCCTCGTGGGAACGGACCCCACCATGACCGAGGCGATCTGGACGAAGTTCTGGAGCCCGAAGCTCTACGGCCGTCGCGGGCTTGAGACCCGCGCGCTTTCCTCGATCGATCTCGCCCTGTGGGACATCAAGGGAAAGATGGCGGGCCTTCCGGTATATCGCCTTCTCGGAGGCCATTCGCGGAAGATCCCCACCTATGTCGCGGGCGGCTACTACACCTCGGGCAAGGGCGTCCGCGAGCTCCAGGCGGAGATGGAGGGCCATGTCGGCCGAGGGGCCCGCGCCATCAAGATGAAGGTGGGCGCCGTGCCGATCGAGGAGGACGTGGCGCGCGTGAAGGCGGTGCGAGAAGCCGTGGGCGACGGCATCAAGATCATGGTCGACGCGAACTGCGCCTACAGTTTCAACGACGCGATCAAGCTCGCGCGGCGGATCGAGGAACACGACATCTACTGGTTCGAGGAGCCGTGCCAGCCGGACGACTACGAGGCCTTCGCGAAGATCGCCCGGGCGACGAGCATTCCCCTTGCGACCGGTGAGAACGAGTACACGAAGCACGGTTTCCGGGATGTCATCGCCACCCAGGCCGTCGCCTTCCTCCAGCCGGACGCCCGCTACACGGGCGGTGCGACGGAATTCATGAAGATCGCGGCCCTTGCCCAGGCGCATGGCCTCGCCATCTGCCCGCACGGGGACCAGCAGGTGCATCTGCCGCTGCTCGGCGCAATTCCGAACGGGCACATCCTGGAATTCTACCCGCCAGAGGTGAACCCGGTCTTCGAGACGATCTACAAGAATGCCGCCGCCCTCAATTCCGACGGAACCGTCTCCATGTCGGAGGAACCCGGCCTCGGATGCGATCCGGCGGACAACCTCGAGAGCTATCGGGTGGGGTGAACTCGGACGACTGGACCTGGTCCGGTCGCTCGTCCGCGAGGGCGCACCCGCCCTCGCGTCTCTCGCTATCTCGCGCCATGCACGATCCTCTGGAGCAGGGCTTCATCCCTCGGGCTCGTAGCCTGCGGCGGTGGAGTCGTTGCGGCATCGCGGGCTCTGGCCAGCGATGCCACGAAGAAGCCGTTCACTCCGAGCCGCGTCCCGCTAGCGAGTGAGGCCGCGGCTCGGGGCTCTCGGAACTGGTCGCCGCCGGCCCCAGGAGGTCGCGACGATCGGAATGGAGAAGAACCCCTCCCTCCATGCTCGCGCACGGCGCGGCTGGAAGAGCCTCCCCGCTACCTGCTGATCTTCCTCAACGACATCCTCCGGAGCAGGCCGCGGCGGCAAGGCGCTTCACGCCCGACAGGGTCGCTCAGTAGTCGACCGCCTCCACCAGGCGTCCCGTGCAGGCGCCGAAGCCGATCGAGACGCATCCGTCGCGAGACGCCCGGCCGGTGAACGTCACCTCGTCTCCGTCCTCGAGCCAGATCCGGGACTCGCCATTCGACAGCGAAAAGGCCTCGCGACCCTTCCCCGTCACTTCCGCGAGGCAGTCTGAGCTACTCCCCGGAAATCGGAAAGTGGAGCCTCCGATGATCGAGGCAGGTCCGCAGCGACGCGTCCGATGCCATCTGTACCTGCCCGAAGGCGATCCTCTCGCGGGCGGGTGGACCAGGCCGCAGCGAGTTTCGCAGGCACGACAGGAGCTGGCGTGACGCGGACTTCCATCCGGGGCGAGCCCTCTTCCCGACCTCAGCCGTGCTGAACCGTGCGTCCGTCGCACCGGCGTCTGACGACGGGGTTCTTCCGCAGCGTCCCGCCCTATCAGCGCGATGGATTTGACCGTCGCTCTGCGCTAACGAGGCAGTCGGTCTCGGCTGGTGCGGAGAGTACTGTGGACGCGGATCCGACGACGGGGACATGCGCAGTCACCGGCGAGACGCTGCATCGCTCGGAGCTGCGCAGCGTCTCCAGCCTGACCTCGGGGCAGCTTTCCGCCCTGCGCCAGGACTATCCAGACCTCGACGCAGATGCGCTGGTCAGCGTGAGGGCGGCGCGCATCTATCGCCGCCGGCACCTCGAGGAACTTCTGGAGCGCGAGCGCGGCGCGCTGACCGCGCTCGATCACCAGGTGCTCGACAGCCTGCAGACAGGGGTGCCGATCTCGGAGGAACCGGAAGCGGGTTTCGACGACGAGCGCGACTTCGGGGCGCGGGCCGCCGATGCCATGGCGCGCTTCGGGGGGTCCTGGGCCTTCATCCTGACCTTCGGCGTCATCATCCTCGTCTGGATGGTGGTGAACGTCACCGGGCTGATGCTCGGGACCTTCGACCCCTACCCGTTCATCCTGCTGAACCTCGCGCTCTCGACGCTGGCGGCGCTGCAGGCGCCGGTCATCATGATGAGCCAGCGCCGGCAGGAGGAGAAGGACCGGCTGCGGTCGGAGAACGACTACAAGGTCAATCTCAAGGCCGAGATCGAGATCCGCCACCTGCACGAGAAGATAGACGCGCATCTGGCGCATCAATGGGAGCGGCTGGCGGCGATCCAACGCCTGCAGTTCGCGATGCTCGAAGAGGAAGCAACGGCCCGCGAGACCGATCGGGACGGCTGAGCCCCCGCCGTTCAGAGCAGGCGGCGAACCAGCACGAGCCCCAGCACCAGCGCGGCGATCGACAGCACCACGCTGGCCACGACGTAGCCCGCCGCCGCCGCGCTGCGGCCGCGCTCCCAGAGCAGGACCGCATCGAGCGAGAAGGCGGAGAAGGTGGTGAAACCGCCAAGCACGCCGGTGGCGAGAAACAGCCGCATGTCCTGACTTGCACCGGCGCGTTGCGCGAACCAGCCGGCGACCATGCCCATGACGAGCGAGCCGCCCACGTTCACAGCCAGCGTGCCGATCGGAAAGCCGGCCCCGAACGCGCGCAGCGATGTCACGTTCACGCCGTGACGCAGCGCGCCTCCGATCCCGGCCCCGAGAAAGACGATGATCCACGACATGGGCCTACTACCTCCGCGGCGCAGCATGGCGCGAAGCCGGGCCGGCCACCAGAACCTCCTACACCCCGGGCTCGGCGTTGCAGGCGGCTCAGAACCCGAACGAGCCCTGCGCCGGGGCGGCGGGCGCAAGCTTCACACCCTCGAGCGCCAGCATCCGCATCTTGGCCACGGCTCCGCCCGGCGCCGAGAAGCCGCCGACCCGGCCTCCGGCCGCCAGCACCCGGTGGCAGGGGATGATCAGCGGCACCGGATTTCGCGCCATCGCCTGGCCCACGTCGCGCGCTGCCTCGGCACCTGACCCGAGCGCGGCGGCCAGCGCTCCATAGGTCGTGCTCGCACCCCAGGGGACTTGCCGGAGCGCCGTGTAGATCGCGGCGAAGAAGGGCGGCACCTCGGCGTCGAACACGACCGGGACGGGGCCGAAGTCCACCGGCTCGCCATCGAAATAGCGCCGCACCATCGCGGTCACCGCGACGATCTCCGGCGTGGGCACGCCGGGGGCGGCCGCGGGCCGGCGCCGTGCGATCAGCCGTTCAGTGCCTGCGCGGCTCTGCGCCGGCAGCTGAAAGCGGGTGACAGCGCCCCCGGCCCAGGCAATGCCGCAGGCGCCCCCGGCGGTATCGAAGACATGCCAGTTCTCCATGCGCGCAGCATCCTCCCCGGGGCGCCGGGCATCAACCCGGATCCTGCGCAGACGGCCCGGGCGGGGGGCGGCCGTCATCTCCCTCGCCAAGTCTCAGGATCTGTGCTTCGGTGCGGCGCCGCCCGGTGGTCTGCGGATCGCTGCGCGACGGCCCGATGCCTTTTCCAGCGCCATTCCTTCCCGCAACATCCTCAACAGGACACGTCCATGTCGACCAAGCTGCTGACCACGGCCGCGCTTCTCGCCTTCGCCGGCGCCGCCCAGGCCCAGATCCCTCTGTTCAACGCCTCCTGCCCCGACGGAGTACTCGTCCACGGGGAACGCGGCGGGCCGATCTTCGTGAACGGGGACGAAGCCGTAACGGTGAAGGTCAGCGACACCTTCTACGAGGCCAAGCATCATCACGTGACGATCCTGCTCGCCCTCAATGCCAACGGCACGCCCGAGGTCTCGGTCAAGCGCCAGCACGGCGATAACGGCGTCTGCGAGGTGACGGGCAACGGCTGAACGCCCGGTCTCGACGCGCGGCGGGCCGCCCGCTAGAGAGGGGCGGCCGCGCGTGGCCGGTGCGCCCTGCGCGGCGCAGCGCCCCGACACGAGGATCCTCGAATGATCATCGGCATCGGCTCCGATCTTGCCAATATCGAGCGCATCGAGCGTACCGTCGCGCGCTTCGGCACCCGGTTCCTCGACCGGGTCTATACCGATACCGAGCGGGCGCTGGCCGACCGCCGCGCCGAACGCATCGCCACGCTGGCCAAGCGCTGGGCGGCCAAGGAGGCATGCTCCAAGGCGCTCGGCACCGGCCTGCGCATGGGCATCAAGTGGCGCGACATGGGGGTGGTGAACCTCGGCACCGGCCAGCCGACGCTGGCGCTGACCGGCTGGGCGGCGGAGCGGCTGGCGCAGATGACGCCGCCCGGTCACGTCGCCCGGATTCACCTGACACTCACCGACGACCACCCATGGGCAATGGCGGTGGTGGTGATCGAGGCGCTGCCCGAGGGCAGTCCCGCGGCCTCCACCCTGCCGCAGCCGCGCGTCTCCTGAGGGGTTGCCGCTTTGCCGCAGCGCAGCATGAATTGACCTTGTTGGACCGCGGCACTTCCCCGCCGCCCGGGGCGCTGCTAACACGCCCGCGTACTCCGAATCAGTGGTAAAGGCCTGCGATGACCGCGTCGAATCTCGTTCCCATCCCCGAGCTCTACGTCTCTCAGGACAGCGCGGCAAAGCTCAAGCTCGAGGCTGCCGAGCTCCCGTCCTGGGACCTGACCCAGCGCCAGATCTGCGACCTCGAACTGCTGATGAACGGCGGCTTCAACCCGCTTAAGGGCTTTCTCGGCGAGGCCGACTACGACCGCGTGGTCGACGAGATGCGGCTCGCCGACGGATCGCTCTGGCCGATGCCCGTCACCCTCGATGTGACGCAGGCCTTTGCCGACAAGGTCGAACCCGGCCAGGACATCGCGCTGCGCGACCCCGAGGGTGTGATCCTCGCGATCATGTCGGTCACCGACCGCTGGACGCCGGACAAGCACCTGGAGGCCGAAAAGGTCTTCGGCGCCGACGACATCGCCCATCCGGCAGTCAACTTCCTGCATCACAAGGCAGGCCCCGTATATCTCGGCGGCCCGGTCACCGGCATCCAGCCGCCGGTGCACTACGATTTCCGCGCCCGGCGCAACACGCCGAACGAGCTGCGCGCCTATTTCCGCAAGCTCGGCTGGCGCCGGATCGTCGCCTTCCAGACCCGCAATCCGCTGCATCGCGCGCATCAGGAGCTGACCTTCCGCGCCGCCCGCGAGGCGCAGGCGAACCTGATGATCCATCCGGTCGTGGGCATGACCAAGCCCGGCGACATCGACCATTTCACTCGCGTGCGCTGCTACGAAGCGGTGCTCGACCAGTACCCGTCCGCCACCACCACGCTGTCGCTCCTGAACCTTGCGATGCGCATGGGCGGCCCGCGCGAGGCGGTCTGGCACGGGCTGATCCGCAAGAACCACGGCTGCACCCACATGATCGTCGGCCGCGACCACGCGGGGCCGGGCAAGAACAGCCAGGGCCAGGACTTCTACGGCCCGTATGACGCGCAGGAGCTGTTCGCCAAGTACCAGGACGAGATCGGGGTCGAGATGGTCGACTTCAAGCAGATGGTCTACGTCCAGGAGAAGGCCCAGTACGAGCCGCGCGACGAGGTGGCCGAGGGGATGACGATCCTCGACATCTCCGGCACCGAGCTGCGCCGCCGCCTGCAGGAGGGGCTGGAGATCCCCGACTGGTTCTCCTTCCCGAACGTGGTCGAGGAACTGCGCCGCACCCGCCCCCCCCGGGCGAAGCAGGGCTTCGCCCTGTTCTTCACCGGCCTCTCCGGCTCCGGCAAGTCGACGGTGGCGAATGCGCTGATGGTCAAGCTGATGGAGATGGGCGGGCGTCCGGTGACGCTGCTCGACGGCGACGTGGTGCGCAAGCATCTGTCGAGCGAGCTCGGCTTCTCCAAGGAGCACCGCGACATCAACATCCGCCGCATCGGCTATGTCGCCTCCGAGATCACCAAGAACGGCGGCATCGCCATCTGCGCCCCGATCGCGCCCTATGAGGCGACCCGCGCCGCGGTGCGCGAGATGGTCGAGGCCTATGGCGCCTTCGTCGAGGTGCATGTCGCGACGTCGCTCGAGGAATGCGAGCGGCGCGACCGCAAGGGTCTCTACAAGCTGGCCCGCGAGGGCAAGATCAAGGAGTTCACCGGCATCTCCGATCCTTACGAGGAACCGAAGAAGCCCGAGCTGCGGCTTGAGACCGAAGGCACGGATGTCGACTACTGCGCCCAGCAGGTGCTTTTGAAGCTCGAAAGCATGGGTCTGATCGCCGCCTGATCGCCCCACCTGCATAAGGCCGGGTGCCAGCGCCCGGCCTTTTGCGTGCCGATCGCCAGGCCCCCGCCGCAAACGGAACCACACCGCTGCGTAAACCGTTGCAATCTCGCCAGCCTATCGCGGCGGGTTTGCCGCGATGCCGGGCGAGATGTTTCACGCGGGGTGAGAATGGGTTAATGGAGGGGCGAGCAGTCGGGGAGGCGAAGCAGACATTGCCTCGCAGAAAAAGATACGGGCTTCTGGTCGGCGTCATCCTCGGGGCAACCCTCTCCGAGGTTGCTCCGGCGTCGGCATTCACCTTGTTCGGCTACCGGCTCTGGGGCGAAGAAGAGCGCGAACATGTCGAGGTGATCGACCCGCTGCCCTACGACGCAACCATCCGCGTCGCGACCGAGGATGGCGGACTGGAGCGGCGGATCGAGGCCGCGTCCAGCCTGTGGACCGACCGCGAGACGCCCGCCTCGGGCAATGCCGGCCTGATCTCGAAGGCGCGCGGCGACTATCGCCGGCTGCTGGCCGCGCTCTACGCCGAGGGCTACTACGGCGGCGAGATCAGCATCCGCATCGGCGGGCGCGAGGCCGCGGACTTGACCCTCGCGGAGAACATCCCGCCGAATGTCCCGGTCCGCATTACCGTCAATCCCGGGCCGGTCTTCACCTTCCGCCGCACCGAGATCATTCCCCCGCCGCCCTTTGGCCAGGCGCGGCCCGAGGACGCGGTGGACGCTCCCTCGACCGTCGGCTTCGCGCGGCACGACGTCGCTCGCGCCGGAGCGATCAGCGCAGCGTCGAACCTCGCGGTGGAGCAGTGGCGCCAGCTCTCGCATGCCAAGGCGCGCGAGACCGGCCGCGAGGTCGTCGCCGACCATCCGGCGGTCCGGGTCGATGCGACGCTGACGATCGAGCCGGGTCCGCGCGCCCGCTACGGTCCGCTGCGGGTCAGCGGCAACAATCGCATGGACGCCGGCTTCATCGCTTGGATGGCCGACCTGCCCGAGGGCGAGAGCTTCGACCCCGACGATCTGCGCGCCGCCGAGGACCGGCTGGGCCGGCTCGGCGTCTTCAGCTCCATCCGGCTGGAAGAGGCCGAGGAGATCGGCCCGGACGGCCGGCTGCCGATGTCGCTGCATGTCGAGGAGCGCCGCCCGCGCACCTTCGGCATTGGTGGCACCTATTCGACCATCGACGGGCTCGGCATCTCGGCCTTTGCCATGCACCGCAACCTCTTCGGGCGGGCGGAGCGACTGCGGCTCGACTTCACCGTCGCCCGGATCGGCGAGGTCAGCGATCCGACCGATCTCGACTACAACGTGGGCCTCAGCTTCGTGCGTCCCGGGATTCTGACCCCAGACACGAATTTCGGCGCCTCGATCGTTGCGCTCCAGCAGAGCCTCGACACCTATGACGAACGCTCCATCACCGGCCGCGTCGGCCTCAGCCACGAGTTCGGCGGCTGGCTGACCGGCGAGCTGTGGCTGGCGGCCTCGCATGCGCGCTATGTCGATGATTTCGGCATCCGCCACTTCACCACCCTCGCCACCGTGGCCAATGCCACCTACGACCGCCGCGACAACACGCTCGATCCGACTGAGGGCTATTACCTCGCGGCCAACCTGCGGCCCGCCTATGAGTTCGAGTACGGCAACCCCTCGCTGCGTGGCACGCTGGAGGGCCGGGGCTATTACGGCCTGGGGTCGGATCGCCGGTTCGTCCTCGCCGGCCGGGCGATGGTCGGCAGCTACCTCGGCCCCTCGGTCGAGGAAAGCCCGCCCGACCAGCTGTTCTTCACCGGCGGCGGCGGCTCGATCCGCGGCTATGCCTTCCGCTCGATCGGCATCGTGACCACGGATGCCGAGGGCCGCGAGATCACCCAGGGCGGCAAGGGCGTGATCGAGGGTTCGGTCGAGGCGCGTGCGCGCCTCTGGGGCAACTTCGGCGGCGTGGCCTTCGTGGATGGCGGCGTCGTCACCGCGGATTCCAGCCTCGGCGGTTTCGACGACCTGCGCTTCGGCGTCGGCGTCGGCCTGCGGTACTACACCGGCTTCGGACCGCTCCGCTTCGATCTGGCCACGCCGATCGACCCGCGCCAGCAGGATTCCGACGTGGCGCTCTACATCGGCATCGGACAGGCGTTTTGAAGCGCTACGTGGTCATTGGCGGTGCGCTTGCCGTCGTGGCTGTCACGGCGATTGCGCAGGGGCCTGAGGACGAGGTCACCTCCGGCGGCGGCTTCCTCGTCAATTTCCTCGAGAACCAGATCTCCGGCCCCGGCCGGCAGATCGGCCTCTCGGGCGTCAGCGGCGTCCTGTCCTCGCAGGCGCGGATCGAGCGGATCACCGTTTCCGACGAGAACGGCCCCTGGATGGTGATCGAGGACGTGGAGATCGACTGGAGCCGCACCCAGCTCCTGCGCGCCCGGCTGCAGGTCAACCGGCTGCACATCGGCGAGGTCACCTGGCTGCGGCGCGGCGTCACCCCGCCGCCAGCCCCCGGTCTGCCCACGCCCGAGGCGCGTCCCTTCACCGTGCCCGAACTGCCCGTCTCGGTCCGCCTCGAGGATCTCGCGCTGCAGCGCCTGGCCTTCGACGAGGCCGTCTTCGGCATGGCGGCCGAGCTCAGCGCCGGCGGGAGCCTGGTGCTGGAAGGCGGCACGCTCGACACCGACATCAACGTCACCCGTCTTGACGGGCCGGGGGGTGAGCTGGCGCTCGACGCCTCGTTCAGCAATGCCACCCGCGCGCTCGACATCGATCTCAACCTCAGCGAGCCCGCCGGCGGCGTGGTCGCCACAGCGCTCAACATCGAGGGCACCCCGGCGATCGACCTCAGCGTCACCGGCAGCGGGCCCCTCGACAATGTCGACATCGAGCTCGCACTCGACGCGGGCGGCGAGCGGCTGGCGGGCGGCACGGTGGCACTGCGCGGCGCCGACGAGGGCCTCGGCTTCGATGCGCAGCTGACCGGAGCCATCGCGCCGCTGGTCCCGCCCGATTTCCGCGACTTCTTCGGCGGCGAGACCGCCATCCTCGCCCGCGGCGTCAACAAGACCGGAGGCGGCCTGCGGCTCGACCGGCTCGACGTCTCCGGTGCGGCGCTGACCCTCGGCGGGCGGCTCGAGACCGGGTCGGACGGGTTCCTGCGCAGCCTCGATCTCAGCGGCCGGCTTGGCGACCCCGCCGATGCGCCGGTGCGCCTGCCCGTCCCCGGCGCCGAGACGCTGCTCAACTCCGCCACCCTGCGCGTCGAGTTCGGCGCGGGCGACCGCTGGAGCGGGCTGGTGGTCCTCGACCGGCTGCAGGCCGGCGGGCTCGAAATGGAGGACGTGACGCTCACCATGGGCGGGCGCGCGCGCAATCTCGAAGACCCGGCGCTGCGCGACGTGACGGTCGTGCTCGAAGGGCTCGCCACCGGCGTCTGGTCCCCCGACCCGGCCGTTGCCGCCGCGATCGGCACACGTATGGATCTCTTCGCCGATGTGGCGCTCGTCCCGGGCGGCACGGTCGACGTCCGCCAGGCGCAGTTCGGTGGCAACGGCCTGTCCGCCTTCACCACCGGGCGCTTCGCCGAGGGTGTGTACTCTGGCAGAGGGGCGCTGCGCGCGGCCAATATCGGTGTCTTCGAGGGGCTTGCCGGTCGCCGGCTGGGGGGTGCGCTGGCACTGACCGCCGAGGGCAGCGTCACACCGCTCGACCGTGCCTTCGATCTGACCTTTGACGGCTCCGCCAACGATCTCACCCTCGGCGACGACCGGCTCGACCGTCTGCTGGCAGGCGAGACCACGCTCGGCGGGCGGGCGGTGCGCGACGAGCTGGGCTTCCGCACCCAGAACCTGCGGCTCGACAACCCGCAGCTCAGCTTCGTCTCGGACGGGCAGATCGCCAGCACCGGGACCGATTTCGGCTTCGAGGCGCGCCTCGCCGATCTTGCGCTTCTCGATCCGCGGGCGACCGGCGCGCTGGCCGCGCAGGGCCGCGCCTCCGGCCAGGGTGGCCCGCTCGACCTCAGCCTCTCGGCGATGATCGCCGAGGGGAGCCTGATCGACCGTCCGCTCAGCGACTTCGCGCTCGGCTTCGACGGCCGTCTCGACGGGCAGGATCTGACGGGCAATGTCACCGGGGGCGGCAGCTTCGACGCGCTCGCGCTCGATCTCGGTGCCGGGATCGCGATCGAGGGGGGCCGCCGCGAGATCTCCGGCCTGCGGCTCGCAGTCGGGCCGAACCTTCTGACCGGCAATCTCACCCAGACCGATGACGCGCCGGTCGAGGGCGAGCTCGTGCTCAACGCGCCCGATGTGGCGCCGCTGGCTGCAATGGCACTGGTCGAGGCGACCGGGACGGTCGAGACCACGATCGTGCTGTCGGCCTCCGACCCCGGCCAGGGCGCCCGGCTGACGGGCCGCGCCGACGAGCTTGCGGTCGGGGCCAACCGCATCGGCGCGCTGGTCTTCGACTTTACCGTGACCGACGCGCTCGGCCTGCCGCTGATCGCCGGCGCCGCACACGGTCGCGACATCGCGGCGGCGGGCTTCGACGTCGCCACGATCGGCATTGACGCCCAGCAGCTCGACGCGGCGCGCATGCGCGTCTCGCTCGACAGCGAGCTCGCGATCGGCACCCGCGTCGAGACCGTGGCCGAACTGGAGCGCCTGGACGCGGGCTTCGCCGCCACGCTGCAGCAGCTCTTGGTGAACCAGGGCGATCTCAGCGCCGCGCTGACCGCGCCGTCGACCGTGACCGTCGCGGACGGCGCCGTCACGCTCACACCCCTGGCACTCGATCTCGGCAACGGCCGGCTGACCGCCCAGGGCAGCTTCGCTGACGAGATCGACCTCAGCCTCGATTTGTCGGCGCTGCCGCTGGCCATCGCCAACACGATCCTCCCGCAGCTCGGCCTCGGCGGCGAGCTCACCGGCACGGCGCGCATCACCGGGCCGCGCAGCGCTCCCGATGTCCGCTTCGACATCGCCGGCCACCAGGTGACGAGCGCGCAGACCGCCGCGACGGGCCTGCCACCGCTCACCATTGCCGCGCAGGGCCAGACAACCGGCGGGCGGCTGGGGCTGAACGCCTCGGTCACCGCCCAGGGCCTCGCCGCCACCGCCCAGGGTGAACTGCCGCTCGGCACCGGCGGCATGGACCTGCGTATCGGACTTCAGTCCTTCCCGCTGGGGCTCATCGACCGGGTGGCCGGCAACCGCGGCCTCGCCGGCACGGTGACCGGCAATGCGCATGTGACCGGCGCCTACGCCGATCCCACCGTCACCTTCCAGGCAGAGGGCACCGGGCTCGGCCTCGCCATGCTGCGCGAGAACGGGCTGCCGGCGCTGAACCTCTCGATCGACGGCGGCTTCCAGGGCGGAGCGATCACGCTCAACCGCGCACAGGCAGGTGGCGCCCCCGGCCTTGCGCTCAATGGCTCCGGCCGCATCCCGCTGCAGGGCAGCGGGCTCGACCTGCGGCTGACCGGAACGGTGCCGATCAACCTCGCCGACAGCTTCCTCGCCGGCCGGCTGGCGCAGGCCAGCGGCGCGCTTCAGGTCGATGCGACGGTCACCGGGGCGCTCGCCAGTCCCCAGTTCAACGGCAACCTGTCGGTGAACGGCGGCACCTTCGTCGATCCCACGACCAATATCCGCATCGACAACCTGCGGATGGACGCAGGCCTCTCGGGGCAGACGCTGACCCTGCGCGACCTCGCCGGCACGGTGGGCGGCGGCACGATCGGGGGCACCGGCACGCTGACGATCGACCCCGCCCGGGGCTTCCCCGCCGATCTGGCGATTCGCATCGCCAACGTGCGCTATACTGATGGCGCCTTCGTCACCACCACCGTCGACGGCAACCTGACGCTCATCGGTCCGATCCAGAACGGCGGCGTGCTCGGCGGGCGGATCGACCTCGGCCACACCGAGATCTCGGTGGCCGAGGGCCTGGGTTTCGGCGGGCAGGCGACGCTCGACGAGGTCACGCATTTCCGCCCGCCGCCGCGCGTGCAGGAGACGCTGCGCCGCGCCGCCGTCGGCGCCCCCTCGCCGCCGCAGCCCGGCCGCGGCGCGTTGGTGCTCGACCTGCGCATCACCGCGCCCAACCAGATCTTCGTGCGCGGTCGCGGCCTCGATGTGGAAGTGGGGGGTGAGCTGCGGCTGACCGGCCCCACCAACGACATCCAGCCGATCGGCCAGTTCGACCTGCGCCGCGGCCGGCTCAACCTGATCGGCCAGCGCATCGAGTTCCAGGAGGGCTCGGTGCAGCTGGTGGGCGATCTCGACCCGCGCATCAACTTCGTGGCCCGCACCCGCTCGGGCGACGTCACCGCGATCGTCACCGTCTCCGGACGCGCCTCCTCGCCCGACATCACCTTCTCCTCCGACCCGCCGCTGCCCCAGGACGAGGTGCTCAGCCACGTGCTCTTCAACCGCACCACGCAGAACCTCTCGCCCTTCCAGGCCGCCCAGCTTGCGGCCGCGGCCGCCGAGCTGGCCGGCCAGGGCGGCAACGGGCTCATGTCCCAGATCCGCAGCTCGCTCGGCTTCGACGATCTCGACATCATCACCGACGAGGACGGCGAGACCGCCGTGCGCGCCGGGCGCTACCTCAGCGATGAGGTCTATCTCGACGTGCAGACCGCGCCCGGCGGCGAGAGCCGGGTCGAGCTGACCTACGAGATCAACGAGCGGCTGACCGCCCGCGGCTCGGTCGGCAGCGACGGCAACACCACGCTCGGCATCTTCTTCGAGCGCGACTTCTAGGGAGGGGCGCCCCTTGGGCGCCATCCTGTGCGCGCAGCTGCGCGCATTGTTTCTTGCTTCGGCACGCGCGCGCTCGCGCGTGCCGGCGGGGCGCTCAAAGCCCCCCCCGCCCCAGGCACTGCTCCCCAGGTTTCCAGGCCGAAGAACGGCGCACATTCGTCCGTCGCGCCGTGATGGCGAGACCTGCGTTAACCTCAAGCTAACGGCGGGTGCGCAAGCCTCGCGGGCCCGTTGATGGAGCAGGCATGGTCGCGCGCGCCTATACGGTCGCATTTCAGGGTGTCGAGGCGCGGCTGGTGGAGGTCCAGTGCGCGATCACCGCCGGGCTGCCCGCGTTCAACCTGGTGGGCCTGCCCGACAAGGCCGTCTCCGAGGCGAAGGAGCGCGTGCGGGCGGCGATGACGTCCATGGGCCTCGCGCTGCCGGCGAAGCGGATCACGGTGAACCTCTCGCCGGCCGATCTGCCGAAGGAGGGATCGCATTTCGACCTGCCGATCGCGCTCGCAGTGCTGGCCGCGATGGAGGTGGTCCCCTCCGATGCCGTGGCCGCGCAGGTCGCGCTCGGCGAGCTCTCGCTCGACGGGCGGCTGGTGCCGGTGATCGGCGCCCTGCCCGCAGCGCTCGCCGCCGCCGAGGCCGATTGCGGTCTGGTCTGCCCGGCCGCCTGCGGGGCCGAAGCCGCCTGGGTCGGCGCGGTGCAGGTGATCGCGCCCCCGAGCCTCCTCGCGCTCGTCAACCATCTCAACGGCCGCGCGGCGCTCGCCCCCGCCCGGCCCGGCACTGCGCCCGACACCGGCAGCGACCGCAACCTCGCGGACGTGCGCGGCCAGGAGAAGGCCAAGCGCGCGCTTGGAGATCGCCGCCGCCGGCCGGCACCACCTGCTGATGGTCGGGCCACCCGGCAGCGGCAAGTCCATGCTGGCAGCGCGCCTGCCCGGGATCCTGCCGCCGCTGGACCCGGCGGAGGCGCTCGAGACATCGATGATCCATTCGCTCGCCGGCCTTCTCGACGAGGGCGGCATCAGCCGCCGCCGGCCATTCCGCACGCCGCACCACACGGCCTCGATGGCAGCGATCGTCGGCGGCGGACGGGGGGCGAAACCCGGCGAGATCAGCCTCGCCCACCATGGCGTCCTGTTCCTCGACGAGTTGCCCGAGTTTCCGCGCGCGGTGCTCGAGACGCTGCGCCAGCCGATCGAGACCGGCGACGTTGTCGTCGCCCGCGCCAACGCCCATGTCCGCTACCCCTGCCGCTTCATGCTCGTGGCCGCGGCCAATCCCTGCCGCTGCGGGCACCTCGCCGATCCGTCCCGCGCCTGCGCCCGCGTCCCCGACTGCGGCGCAGATTATCTCGGGCGCATCTCCGGGCCGCTGATGGACCGGTTCGATCTGCGCATCGAGGTACCGCCGGTCCCGGTCGAATCCCTCGGTGCGATCGGCTCCAGCCCGCCGGGCGAGCCGAGCACCGCCGTCGCCGCGCGCGTCGCCCGCGCCCGCGCCGTGCAGCGCGAGCGCTTCGCCGGGCATGACGGGATCTCGACGAATGCCGATGCCGAGGGCGATCTCCTGCAGGCGATCGCCGAGCTGACCGAGGGCGCCGAGGCGCTGATCGGCGAAGTAGCCCGCAAGTTCCGCCTGAGCGCACGCTCCTACCACCGGGTTCTGCGGGTCGGACGCACCATTGCCGATCTCGAAGGGTCTGAACCGGTGGAAAAACACCATGTAGCCGAGGCTGCCGGCTACAGGCTGGCCTTCTGACCCGGGGCGGAAGTTCAATGACAGTGGCGGAAATTACCGATTCGCACTAAGGTTCGGCGTGGGCAATTCGCTGAACTCACGGCCGGTTCGCGGGGTTCTGCGCGCAGCAGCTGCTGCCGCGGTACTGGCGTCCGTCGCGCTGGGTGCCACCGACGGGCCGCTCGAGACCATCCGCTTCGAGGCCGGCGACACGATCCGCGCCTTTGCCGAGCGTCATCTGAAGGACCCCGACCTCTGGCCGCAGATCCTGACGCTGAGCGGCCTGTCCTCGCCGACGCAGATCAGCGCCGGGGTGGAGCTGAAGGTCCCCGTCGTCCAGGTCGCCGCCGCAGACGGGGCGCTGGCCAGCTCGCTCGTCGCCATCCAGCGGGCAACCGCCGAGGGCGCGCGCATCTTCGCGCCGGTCGAGATCGAAGGCGCCATCGAGAGCCGCGAGACCGCCGTCGAGCGGCGCGGAAACGGGGCCTGGACCGAGGTCGTGCTCTACGCCGATCAGGCAAGCGCGCTCGCCGACGAGGCGCATGACATCTCGCTGGCGCAGCGCGACCGTGCGGCCGAGGCGGTGCTGAGCGACGTGCATGGCTCGGTCGAGGGCCGCACCCCCGATGCGCCGGCCTGGTCGGAGCGGCTGATGCGCGATGTTCTGGTCGAGTTCGAGCGGGTGCGCACGCTGTCGGAATCCACCGCTCAGGTCACGTTCCGCGACCTGAGCCGGCTGCGGCTGAACCCCAATTCCAATGCCGTCATCCAGCAGATGCGCGCCGACCCCCTGACGGGGAGCCAGTCCACCAAGGTCAGCCTCGTCGAAGGGGATTTCTACGCGCTGCTCAACCAGCTGAGCGACCGCACCGACTTCGCCGTCGAGGTTCCCGGCGTCGAGACGCGGACCCGCTCGGCGGATTTCTGGGTGCGCCACGACGCCGAGGCCACGCGCTTTACCAACTACGACGAGGCCGCGCTGGAGGTGAACACCGGCCGCGAGACGATCCGCATCGGCGAGAACGAGGGGGCACTCCTGGCCGCCAACGGCGAAGCCGAACGGGTGCGGGTGCTGACCCAGGCCCAGCCCGTCGCGCCGCAGGAGGGCGCCATTCTCTACGACGCGCGGGTCGATTTCGCCTGGCAAGGGCCGGAGGAGACGGCCGGATACTGGCTGGAGATCGCCGCGGACGTCGATTTCAACGCGATGAAATCCTCGCAATGGGGGCTGCGCGAGGCCAGCCACGCCGAGGACCTGGCGCCGGGTCAGTACTACTGGCGCGTCTCGGCGCTCGACCGGCTCGGCCTGCCCGGGACCCGCAGCCTAGGCCAGCGTTTCACCGTGGTGCGCGATGACCTGCCGCCGTTCCTGTCCGTCCTCGCCCCGGCCGAGGGCGCGATCCTCGACGTGGCGGACGTGCAGGTGACCGGGGAGAGCGAGTACGGCGCGACGCTGACACTCAACGGGCGGCGGGTGCCGCTGCGCGAGAACGGCGGCTTCGGCGAGGTCGTGGCCGCGGCGCCGGGCGAGAACCTCCTGGTGCTGGCGGCCGTCGATCCCGCCGGCAACCGCAGCGAGCTGGTCCGACGCTTCACCTACCGCCCGCCCGCGGTGGCGGAGATCGCCTTCGACACCGCCCTGCCCCGCGACGCGGACGGGCGCTTCCTGACCCGCTCGGCGGTTCTCGACATGCGCGGCGACACGACCGCCGAGCCCGGCACGCGGCTGACCCTGCGCGATGCCGGGGGGCGCGTGGTCGCCGAAACGCTCATCGACCAGGACAGCCGCTTCGCCTTCGCGGCGCCCGCGACCGAGGCGGGCCTGCGCTATGAGGTGGTCCTCAGCGGCCCCACCGGCAGGGCCGAGGGCGGCGGCAGCTTCGAGGCGGTACATGACGCGACCCCGCCCCGCATCCTGCTCGACACCCCGCCACCGGTCGTCACCGCCCTGCGCTGGATGGACCTTGCGGGCGCGGTCGATGGCGCAGTCGCGCTGAGCCTCGACGGCGCGCCGGTGCCGCTCGATGACGGGCGCTTCGTCGCGGCGGCGACGCTGGCGCCGGGGCCGAACCGGCTGGAGCTTGTGGCGACGGATGCGGTCGGCAATGTCGGCGTGCTCAGGATCGAGACGCGGCTCGACACCGATCCGCCCGAGATCACCGCCGCCGCCGCCGGCCGCCCGGCGGGCGCCTCGGGCCCGATTGAGATCGAGATCTCGGCCAGCGACCCCTCGGGGCTGCGTCAGAGCGCGGCCTACATCCTCTCCATCGGAGGGGTGGAGCGGCGGGGCTTCCTGCGCTGCGACGACGCAACCGGAACCTGCCGCGACACGCTGCCGCCGGAGCCGGGCGCGCTGGAGCTGATCGAGATCACCGTAGAGGACTACGCGGGCAACGCAGCGACAAGAACGAGATAGGGTGCCGCGCGCCGCGGCGGGGGGAGTTTCGGAATGATGCTGATGGCCTTGCGGTTCGTTGCTACCCTCCTCGCCACCGGGCTGCTGGCCACCGCGGCCGCCTCCCAGCCGCTGAGCATCCTCTACGGCCCCGGCGCGCCCAGCCGCGAGGGCGATGTCGACCACATCGAGCGCATCTTCATCTCGGTGCCGGAGGACCTGCGCGAGCGGCTCTACCTGCGCGTCTTCGACCCCGAGACGGCCGGCGAGCACGACACGCCCTTCGGCGCCTGGTCCGACAGCACCACCGCCTTCCGGCTCTTTGGCGGCGAGGGCGCCTTCAGCGCCGCCCCGCGCCCCGTGCCCGTCGAAGACGGCGCGGCGGCCAGCGGACCCGAGACCGACGCGTTAGCGCCGGGCCGGCTGATCGACGAGGCCCGCTTCGGATCCGACCCGGCCACCGACGGGCGCTGGGTTCCGCTCGCCGCCTTCACCGCCGCCGAGGGCGAGGTCATTGACGGGCGCGCGCATTTCCGCCTCGACGTGGTTGGCGAGGAGGGCAACGACGGCAACGTCTTCGAGGTGGCCGTCAGCCTATCGCCGGAACGCGCCGACCCGCCCGAGGGGCTGCGCATGTTCTCCTGGCTGCCGACGCTGCGCTGGCCCGCCCGCGGCGCCCCCTCCGAGCTGCGGTTCACGGCGCCGGCGGGGGCCGAGCTGACGCTCCAGGACTTCGACGCCGCCGGGGGCGAGATCACGCTCGTCTCCACCTTCGGCGAGACGCGGCTTCCGTCGTCGGCACAGGACGTCTGGGGATCGTCCAGCTTCACCGCGCCCGAGGGCCGCACGGCGATCACCCTGCGCGGCGGAAGCGAGGCACCCAATGACGTGACGCTGGGCCTGTTCGACGCCGACGGCCAGCCGGTGGCGCTGGAGCTGCCGGTAAGGCCCGCGCCCGCACAGCCGCGGCCCGTGGCCCTGCCGGTGGCGCGCCCGCTCGCCGACTGCACCTCGGTCGCCTTCGATGCCACCGGCTCGAGCGGCGCGGGACGGCTGAGCTACGCCTGGGACTTCGGCGATGGTGCAGGCACAAGCGAGGCGACATTCGCGCACCGCTACGCGGCCCCCGGCACCTATGAGGCGGTGCTCCGGGTGATGGAGGCGGGGGACGACCGCATCGCGAACGGCGCCCTCGCCCGCGTTCCGGTCCTCGTCCGCCCCGCCCCGCTCGCCGTTGCCGGCGAGCCTCTGACCGCCGCGCCGGGTGAGCCGGTCGTCTTCGACGGCAGCGGCTCGCAGGCGAGCGACCAGCCGATCGCGCGCCATCTCTGGACCTTCGGCGACGGCGCCACCGCCACCGGCGCAACCGCCGAACATGCCTATGCGGAACCCGGCCTCTACCGCGCCGTGCTGCGCGTCGAGGATGACGCCGAGCATCCGTGCAACTTCGGCCTCGCCACCCGCCTCGTCACCGTCAACTTCCCGCCCGTGGCCGAGGCCGGGGACGCCCGCACCGCCGCGGTCGGCCAGCCCGTGCCGCTCAGCGGGGCCGCCAGCTACGACGTCGACGGCGCGATCCTCTCGCATGTCTGGGATCTCGGCGACGGCACCGTGCTCGAGGGCGCCACGATCAGCCACGCCTGGACCGAGCCTGGCACCTATGTCGCCACGCTCACCGTCACCGACGATTCCGGCGTCGGCAACGACACGGCGAGCGATACGGTGACGATCCGCGTCAACGCTCCACCCGAGCCGGTCATCACGGTCGAACCCGCGCGCCCGATCGCCGTCGGCGAGGTTGCCCGGCTCGATGGCAGCGGCTCCAGCGATGCGGACGGCGTGATCCTGACCCACGACTGGGACTTCGGCGACGGCGCGACCGGCAGCGGCGAGACGGTCGACTATGCCTGGGTGATGCCCGGCGTCTATCGCGTCCAGCTCACCGTGACCGACGATTCGGCCACCCGGTCGGCGACCAGTTCGACCGAGCTCGAGATCACCGTCAGTGACGCCCCCAAGGCTGACCCGGGCCCAGCGCAGCATCTGACCGCCAGCGTGGTCAGCTTCGACGGCGGCGGCTCGAGCGACACCGACGGGGTCATCACCTCCTGGGAATGGGAGTTCGGCGACGGCGCCACAGCCTCGGGCCGCAACGTCAGCCATGCCTACGCGCGCCCGGGCACCTACGAGGTCGCGCTTACCGTGCGCGACGACAGCGGAGCGCCGCTGAACGTCCACCGCGCCGCCACCACCGTGCGCATCAACGCCGCCCCGATCGCCGACGCCGGCCCCGACCTGATCGGCGCGCCGGGCCAGGAGCTGATCCTCGACGGATCGGGCTCGGTGGATCCCGACGGCGAGATCGCCGAGCATCTCTGGCGCTTCGAGGACGGCAGCGAGGCGCGCGGGATCCGCACCGCGCGCGCCTTCGACACTCCCGGCCTGCACCGGGTGGTGCTGACGGTGCGCGACGACAGCGGCCATGATGCCGCCTTCGACGTCGACGAGGTGCTGGTGCGCATCAACGCCGCCCCGGTGGCGGCGGCGGGCGCCGACGTGCTGGCCGAACCCGGCCAGCCGGTGCGGCTCGACGCCGGCAATTCCTTCGATCCGGACGGGCAGATCACCACCTGGCGCTGGGACTTCGACGACCTCGATGCGCCGATCTTCGAGCCAGCGGTCGAGCGGATATTCGACACGCCGGGTGTGCGTGCAGCCCAGCTCACCGTGATCGACGACAGCGGCACGGGCAACGCGTCGGCGAGCGACGAGTTGCGCATCCGCATCAACCACCCACCGGTGGCCGATGCCGGCCCGGACATCGAGACCGACAGCCTCTTCGTCACCTTCGACGGCTCGGCCTCCTCCGATGCCGACGGCGACACCCTCGCCTTCACCTGGGACTTCGGCGACGGCTCGGCGCCCGCCGTGGGGCGCGTGGTCACCCACAGCTATCCGCGCAGCGGCATCTTCCCGGTCAGCCTGACCGTCGATGACGGCACCGGGCTCGGCAACGCCACAGCGGTCGCCTCCATGCGGGTGCTGATCAACACGCCGCCCGTGGCCGTCGCCGGCGGCAACCGGGACGTCTGCTCGGGCGACACGGTGCTCTTCGACGGATCGGCCTCGCTCGATCCCGACGGCGGGCTGCTGCGCTATGCCTGGGACTTCGGCGACGGGACGCATTCGGAGCTGGTCAATCCCGGCAAGATCTTCCCCAACCCCGGCGTCTATGAGACCAGCCTCACCGTCCGCGACGACAGCGGGATGCGCACGGGGCGACACACCGACCGGGTCGCGGTGGTGGTGCACCAGGCACCGACCGCGGTGGCGGGTCCGGATATCCGGGCCTGCACCAACCAGACCGTGCAGTTCAACGGCTCGCGGTCGACCGATGCCGACGGGGCGGTGGACCTCTTCCAGTGGAATTTCGGCGACGGCTCGACCGGCGGCGGCGAACGGCCGACCAAGGTCTATGAGCGCCCGGGCGACTACCGGGTGGTGCTGACCATCACCGGCGACGCGCTCGGCTCCTGCAGCGCGGTGCACAGCGACGAGCTGACCGTCACCGTGGTCGATGCGCCGCGGCTCGACATCATCGGTCCCGGCCGCGTGGCCGCCGGTGCGCCCGCCACATGGCGCGCCGCGCTGACGGGACCGACCGCCAGCGAGGACGCGCGCTTCGAATGGGGCTTCGGCGACGGCGTCACGGCCGAGGGCCGCGAGATCGAGTACCGCTTCGAGCAGGCCGGCCTGCATGTCGTCACGCTGCGCGCGACGCTGCCCGAGGGCGGCGAGGACTGCGACGTGGTCGAGACCCGGCTCAACGTCATCGCCAATGCCCCGCCCGTTCCCGCGATCGACGCCCCCGAGCGTATTGCCGCAGGCGATCTCGTGCTCTTCGACGCCTCCGCCTCCACCGACCCCGACGGCGCCCTGACCGGCTTCGGCTGGGATTTCGGCGACGGCACCCGTGCGAGCGGCGTGCAGGTCCGGCACCGCTACGCGGCGCCCGGCAGCCACAGCCTGCGCCTCACCGTCACCGACGACGCCGGCGTCTCCAACAGCCACGTGGTCGAGGAGCGCACGATCATCGTCACCCCCGCCCCCGCCGCGGGCCTCGCGGCGGCCGGCCAGCTCTGCCCGGGCGTGCCCCAGCCCTGGGCGGTCTCTGACGCAGGCGGTCTAGCCACGGCATGGGACATTGCCGGGGATCCCTCCAGCGACGACATGATCGAGCATGTCTTCGCCAGCCCCGGCATCTACCCGGTGGCGGTCACCCTCGACGACGGCGGCGGGCTCGCCAACAGCCGCCGCACCGAGGAGGTCTTCGTGCGCGTCAACCATCCGCCGATCGCCGCCGCCGGCCCCGACCGGCTGATCTGCCCCGGCGACACGGTCGGCTTCGACGGCAGCGGCTCGCGCGACCCCGACGGCACGATCACCACCTGGCGCTGGGACTTCGACGACGGGATCGTGCTGGACGGCATCGAAGTCTCGCGCAGCTTCGACACGGCCGGCACCATCCTCGCGCGCCTCTCGGTCACCGACGACAGCGCCTCGCAATGCGCGATCGGCCAGAGCACCGCCCGGGTGCGCGTCAATGCCGCCCCGATCGCCGACGCAGGCCCCGACCGCGACGTGCCCGTCGGCGCCGCGCATGACTGGGTGATCTTCGACGCCGGCGGCAGCCATGATCCCGACGGCGACGGGCTGATCTTCCGCTGGGACTTCGGCGACGGCACCACCGCCTCGGGCGCGCTGGTGCGCCACCGCTACGCCGAGCTCGGCGACTACGAGGTGCGGCTGGAGGCGCGCGACGCCACAGGCCTCGCCTGCGGGGTGGCGACCGACACGGCGCTGGTGCGGGCGCGGGCGCGGGACTGACCAGCCGTGCGTTTCCCGCTCCGCGCCAAGTTCTTCCTGTTCGCGACCCTGGTCGCCACGGTCCCCCTGGCCCTCGTGGGCCAGAACCTGGTGCGCATCGCCCGCGACGAGCTGAAGAGCGCCGCCAACGAACAGCTCACCGAAGTGGCCGCCCAGGTCCGCTCGGAGATCGACGCGGCCTATTCAGGGCGCTGGATGACGCCGCTGATGCTGGTGCGCAACAGCATCGACAGCCCCCAACTGGGCGTGCCGGAGAAGATCGCGCTCCTCACCCTCGGCGTCGCCGAGATCCCGGACATCGTGGCGCTGCAGCTCTCGATCGGCAACTCCGACCTGCCCGTCCTCGTCACCGACGAGGCCTTCTCCGAGCGGCTGGCAGCGGCGGGCCTCGACCCGGCGGAGACCCTCCGCACCGGCGTCGGCGCGGTCGCCGCCCAGCGCGACGGCGCCTTCGGCGCGCCGAGCATGCAGCGGCTGGACGCCACCGGCGACTGGCTCGCGACCGTGGTGCTGCCGCTCGACACCAGGATCGCGGACCAGCCCCTGTCGCTCGCCGCGCGCATCGACCTCGCCCCCCTCGGCGCGCTGGTGCAGCGCCATCCCTTCACCCGCCGCGGCGAGGTGACGGTGATTGACGACCGAGGCGACAGCGTTCTCGAACCCGCCCCCCGCGCGCTCGGTGATCGCGCCATCGTCGCCTCGGCCACCGGCCTGCTCGGCGCCAGCGCCCGCGCCGACGCGCTCGAGCCCTATGTCCGGTCCGACGGGACGGCGATGCTCGGCGCCTACGCCTTTCCGCGCGCCTTTCCCTGGGCGATCATCACTGAGCTCGACGAACGCGACGCCTATGCGGTGGTCCGCCAGATGACGGCCAACACGGCGCTGATCGGCGCGCTCGGCCTCGGCGCGGCGGTGCTCGCCGCCTTCGCCTTCGCCCAGGGGCTGACACGGCCGATCCTCAGGATCGGCGATGCGGCGCGGCGCGTCGGCCAGGGCGACTTCGCCACCCGCATCGACATCCGCCGAAGCGACGAGATCGGCGACCTCGCCAACCGGATGAACGCGATGATCGGCGAGCTCAGCGAGCGCATGGAGCTGATGAAGTTCGTCTCCCGCGGCACCGTCACCGCCATCCAGGCCGCCGGCGCCAACCCCGTCGCCCGCGGCGGCGAGCGGCGCCGTGCGGCAGTGCTCTTCTCCGACATCCGCGGCTACACCGCCTTCTCCGAGACGGTGGCCCCCGAGATCGTCGTCGAGGCGCTGAACCTCTATCTCGAGGCACAGACCGCCATCGTCGAGGCCCATGGCGGCGATGTCGACAAGTTCGTCGGCGACGAGGTTGTGGCGCTCTTTCTCGGCGAGGACATGGAGGCGCGCGCCGTCGCTGCCGCCCTCGAGATCCAGCGGGCCATGCCCGGCCTGCTGGAGCGGCATCCCGAATGGGACCTGCATGTCGGGATCGGCGTCAATGCCGGCGAGGTGGTCATGGGCGCCATCGGCGCGCGCGAGCGGATGGATTTCACCGTGCTCGGCGATACCGTCAACCTCGCCTCGCGGCTCTGCGATGCCGCGCCCGCCGACGCGGTGCTGGCCAGCGCCGCGGTGCAGGCCGCGCTCGCCACCGATCCCGGCTTCGCCTTCGCGCCCCGTCCACCGCTCACTCTCAAGGGCAAGCGCGACCCGGTGCAAGTCTTCACGCCAACCGCCGTTGCGCAGCCTGCCGCCTCTTGCGAGGCGTGACCCTGTAATCGTGATCGCACAAGTCTCGTAACGCTGATCGAAACCGCCTGCTTTACGCGGCGGTAACGGAATGTTAGTGATGAAATTGGGTGAGGTTGCGCTTTTGCGCAAGTTGAGGGGGTAACTACCGTGAAACATTGGAGATCCGCGTTCGCCGCGGGCCTGATCGCTGTCGCTGCCGTCGGGTCGGCCAGTGCCGGCCCGGTGCCGCTTACGTATCTCGGTCTGGGACCGGGGGTGGGGGTGGTCAACGTGAACTACGTCGACGTCAACCCGATAGAACCCAAGTCCTCCTCCTCCTATACCGGCGCATTGCGCATGACCGGCGGCGAAGCAATTGGGCTTGCGGATGAATTCCTCGCCTTCTGCCTCGATCTTACCTACCAGGCCGGCGCACAAGGCAAGGCCTTCCCGTATGAGGTGACCTCCACGCCCTTCACCGGCCGCGTCAATCTCAGCGAGAACATCTATTCGAGCCTCTACAGCGGACTGACGCGCGAGGCCGCGATCGGCAAGTTGTTCGATTCGGTCTATAGCGGCGAGGCCGCGGGCCAGCCTGCCTTCAGCCTTACCAACGGCTCGCAGGTTGCCGCCTTCCAGATGGCCCTCTGGGAGCTTGCATACGAGCGCAGCACCGATCAGGTCGGCGTGGATACGGGCGACTTCACGGCCAACAACGGTGTGAACTGGAGCAATTCGCGCTCGACTCTTGCGAATTCGTTCCTGGCTTTTGCTCTGGGATATGATGGACCTGCGCGGTTCAATCCGCTCTTCCTCCAGAGCACCAACAACCCGCTGAAGCAGAACCTCGTCGCGGTTTCGCCCATTCCGCTGCCTGCCGCGGGTCTCTTGTTGCTCGGCGGCCTCGCCGCGCTGGCGACCGTCCGGCGGCGCGAGACTCCCAAGGCCTGAGCGCCTCGCGAACCACGAACCACACGTTTGGACGCCCGTGCCGATGGCGCGGGCGTCGCGCGTTCCGGGCCATGGTGGCGCTGCCTCTCAGTCGAAACCGACCGTCTGCCGATCGGCCGCCGCGCCCAGCGCCGCGCGCAGGGGGGCGAGCCGCTCGTCCCGCAGGCCCCGCAGCCGCAGCCGCGGACGCGCCGCCCCCGGGGCGACCAGAATCTCCAGAAGCCGGATCGCCGCCGGATCGGCGTCGCGGACCCGGGCAAAGTCGAGCACCAGCTCCTCGACCTCCGCCCCCAGCGCATCCAGTCGCCGCAGAAGACGCTCCACCGACCCGAAATAGAGCGGCCCCTGCAGTTCGATCACGGCCGCCCGCCCCTCCCGCTCACTCAGGATGACCGCCTGCGGGTTCTCGTGCTCACCCAGAAGATGCAGCCCGAACTCGCGCGAGATCTCCCGGCATGCGGCGATGCCGCGCACCGAATTGCCATGCTCGTCGATCGGCGGCGAGAATATCCCGATGCCGATCTGCCCCGGCACCACGGCCACGATCCCGCCCGAGACGCCGCTCTTCGCCGGGATGCCGACCTCAAACAGCCATTCGCCGGCGTAATCGTACATGCCGCAGGTGGCCATCACCGACAGCATGTCGCGCACCTCGCCGCGCCCGAGCAGCCGCTCCCCGGTCAGTGGATGCACCCCGCCGCCAGCGAGGGCAGCCCCCATGATCGCCAGATCGCGCGCCGTCACCCGCAGCGAGCACTGGCGCAGGTAGATGTCGAGCACCTCGTCCGGCGGCCGGGTGATCATGCCGGCCCCCAGCATCATGTGGGCGATGGCGCGGTTGCGGTGCCCGGTCTCTTCCTCCGAGGCGAGCACGCGCGCGTCTATCTCCAGCGCCCGTCCGGCGAAGCGCGAGAAGAAATCCACCATCTCCGCCCGACGCGCCGGCTGGCTCGCGCCCTCGAAGAGCTCGCAGACCGCGATCGCGCCGGCATTGACCATCGGGTTGAAGGGGCGGTTGTTCTCTTCGTCGAGGATGATCGCGTTGAAGGCATCGCCGGTCGGCTCGACGCCGACATGCGCCATCACCTCGTCGCGCCCATGGCGGTGCAGCGCATAGCCGTAGGCGAAGGGCTTGGAGACCGACTGCAGCGTGAAGAGCACCTCGCTGTCGCCGGCGGCATAGACCTCGCCGTCGGCGGTCGCGATGGCGATCCCGAAATGATCGGGATCGGCCAGGGCCAGCTCGGGGATGTAGTCGGCCGCCCTTCCCTCGCGCATCCCGGCCAGCCGCGCGTGCAGGTCCTGCAGATAGCGCGTGATCGGTCCCGCGGATGCGGCGCCTCGCCCCACCGCCTCAGCGCTCCGCCAGGTACTCGCCCATGCGCGCGACGGCCCGGCGGATGTTCTCCTGGCTGTTGGCGTAGCTCAGCCGGATGTAGCCCTCGCCGAGGATGCCGAAATCCGGCCCGCCCACCACCGCCACGCCCGAGGTCTCCAGCAGGTCCGACGCCAGCGCCTTCGCCTTGAGCCCGGTCTGCGATATGTTGGGGAAGGCATAGAACGCGCCCTTGGGCGTGATGCAGCTGACGCCGGGCAGGCCGTTCAGAAGCTCGACCACCAGTTTGCGCCGCGCGTCGAACTCGGCCACCATCGTGGCCACCGCATCCTGCGGCCCGGTCAACGCCTCGATGGCGGCAAACTGGGCGGGCGTGTTCACGCAGGACCAGGCGTTCACCGCGAGCTTGCGGGCCTTGTTGTAGAGATCCTCAGGCCAGACCGAATAGCCCAGCCGCCAGCCGGTCATCGCATAGGTCTTCGACCAGCCGTTGAGCAGGATCAGCCGGTCGCGGATCTCGGGATAGTCGAGCAGCGTGACGTGCGCCTCGCCGTCATAGAGCAGCTGGTCGTAGATCTCGTCCGACATGATCGCGACCTGCGGATGCGCGGCGAGCCCCGCCACCAGCTTGTCCACCTCGGCCTTCGGAGTGACGCCGCCACAGGGGTTCGCGGGCGAATTCAGGATGATGAGCCGCGTCTTCGGCGTGATCAGCGACAGCGTCTCCTCGGCCGAGAAGGCGAACCCGTTTTCCTCCCGGATCGGGATCGGCACCGGCCGCGCCCCGGTGAATTCGATCATCGAGCGATAGATCGGGAATCCCGGATCGGGATACAGGATATCCACCCCCGGCTCGCCGAACATCAGGATGGCGGTGAACATCGTCACCTTGCCGCCGGGAACGATCAGCACCCGCTCGGGGTTCACCTCCGCCCCGAACCGCCGGTGCAGGTCCCCCGCCACCGCTTCGCGCAGCTTCGGCAGGCCCGTCGCCGGCGTATAGCCATGCTGTCCGTCGCGCAGCGCCTTCACGGCGGCCTCGACGATGTTCGGTGGCGTCGGGAAGTCCGGCTGGCCGATCCCGAGATTGATGATGTCGCGTCCCTCGGCCGCCAGTTGCCCGGCGCGCGCCAGCACGGCGAAGGCGTTCTCCTCGCCGATGCGATCGAATCCTGCGATGGTCTGCATCTGCCCCTCCCGAATGGGCCGGTTTGCGCCCGGCCGTGTCGGGCGCACCATGGGACCCTCTTTCGTCCGGGGTCAAGCTCGGCTAAACCCTGGCCACACCGGAATTTGCGCGCGGAAGATCGCCAATGAAATTCACCCTTGGCTGGCTGAAGGAACATCTCGAGACCACGGCGACGCTCGAGGAGATCACCTTCGCTCTGACCGACCTCGGCCTCGAGGTCGAGGGGGTGATCGACCCCGCCGCAAGGCTCGCCAGCTTCACCGTCGGCGAGGTGCTCGAGGCCACCCAGCACCCCGATGCCGACAAGCTGCGCGTCTGCCGCGTCCTGACGGCGGCGGGCGAGACGCAGATCGTCTGTGGCGCCCCGAACGCGCGCGCCGGCATCAAGGTCGTGGTCTCGAAACCGGGCGACTACATCCCGGGCATCGACACGACGATCAAGGTGGGCCGGATCCGCGGCGTCGAGAGCCACGGCATGATGCTGTCGGAACGCGAGATGGAGATCTCCGACGAGCATAACGGCATCGTCGAGCTCGACCCCGCCGCCCCGGTGGGCGCGCGCTACATCGACGTGGTCGATTTCGATCCCGTCATCGACATCGCCATCACCCCCAACCGGCCCGATGCGCTCAGCGTCGCCGGCATCGCCCGCGACCTCGCCGCCCGCGGCCTCGGCACGCTGAAGACCCCGGCCATCGAGCCGGTGCCGGGCGCCTTCCCCTGCCCCATCGGCGTGCATCTCGCCTCCGACGTGGCGACCGAGGCCTGCCCGCTCTTCGTCGGCCGGCTGATCCGCGGCGTGAAGAACGGCCCCTCGCCCGCCTGGCTCCAGGCCCGCCTGCGCGCCATCGGCCTGCGCCCGATCTCCACGCTGGTCGATATCACCAACTTCCTCACCTTCGACCGCGGCCGCCCGCTGCATGTCTTCGACGCGGCCAAGATCCACGGCGCCATCACCCTGCGCCTGGCGCGGCCCGGCGAGAGCCTCGAGGCGCTGGATGGCAAGACCTACGCCTTCGACGGCTCCGAGACCCTGGTCACCGACGACCGCGGCCCCGAGTCGATCGGCGGCATCATCGGCGGCATGGCCTC
>CAYLHK010000024.1:0-37875 GCA_964383295.1 uncultured Rhodovulum sp. | reverse complement strand
GCTGGCTGAACCGGATGACCCAGTTCAAGGACAAGGCCGGCAAGGATCGCGAGGCCGCCAGCGCCGGGCTCTACGTCTATCCCAACCTGATGGCCGCCGACATCCTGCTCTATCACGCGACCCATGTCCCGGTGGGCGAGGACCAGAAGCAGCATGTCGAGCTGACCCGCGACATCGCCGCCAAGTTCAACCACGACTACGGCACGGAGTTCTTCCCGCTGCCCGAGCCGGTGATCGAGGGCGCCGGCACCCGCGTCATGAGCCTCCGCGACGGCGCGAAGAAGATGTCGAAATCCGACCCCTCGGACCAGAGCCGCATCAACCTGACCGACGATGCCGACGCGATCGCTGCCAAGATCCGCAAGGCCCGCACCGACGCCGAGCCGCTGCCCGACACGATCGAGGGCCTTGCCGAGCGCCCCGAGGCCCGCAACCTCGTCAGCATCTATGCCGCGCTTTCCGGCCAGGCCGGCGCCGAGGTGGTGGCCGAGTTCGCGGGCAAGAACTTCTCCGAGTTCAAGCCGGCACTGGCCGATCTCGCCGTGGCCCAGCTCGCCCCCATCACCACGCGCATGAGCGAGCTGATGGCCGACCCGGCCGAGATCGACCGCATCCTCGGCCGCGGCGCCGAACGCGCGGCGGAAATCGCCGAACCGGTGATCGCGCAGACCTATGACATCGTGGGCATGGTGCGCAGCCGGTAGGGCGCCGTTCGCAGAAGGAGACGGATGCACAGGGGTCCCTGCTGAACCGCCCCGGCGGGATCGCCCGGCACCGCAGAGGCGCCGGCCCTTCGTGCATGAAACCTCCATGGAGCTCCCATGACCACCGACCACCTGCGGATCCGGCCCTATGCGGCGGCCACGGATCTGAAGCCGCTGTCCGCCATCTGGCTGAAGGCATCGCTGATCGCCCATCCGTTCATCGGCCGCGAGCGCCTGCATCAACAGCAGCGGCTGATCGAGGAGCAGTACCTTCCCAATGCCGAGACCTGGGTCGCTTGCCTTGGTGACCCGCCGGCCGGATTCATCAGTCTGCTGGACGACTTCATCGGCGGGATCTTCGTCGACCCGGAGCATCAGGGGCAGGGCATCGGCCGCGCCTTGATCGCCCATGCGCGCGCGCTCCGGGGCGGGCTCGAGCTCGAGGTCTACACCGACAACCAGCAGGCGATGCGGTTCTACCGCGACCTGGGCTTTCGCGAGCTCTCGCGGCGGCCTCTCGACAGCGAGGACATGCCCTTCGAGAACGCCCGCCTGCGCCTTGATCCCTGAACGACCGGCGGGGCGTCAGCCCCGCCGCAGCGCCTCCATGACCGCCCCGGCCAGCACGTCCACCGCCTGCGCCCCATCCAGCCGCAGCACCGGCGCCTCCTGCCGCGCCAGCCAGGCCTCATGCTGCGCCCGGCTGCGCTGAGGGAAGTCCGGATCGTCATAGCGCGCGGCCCAGTCGCGGAACGCCAGATGCGCCGCATGCATGTCCCCGCCCGGCAGGATCCGCGGCCCATGCCGCTCCCGCTCCCGCCGGTCGAGCCGCGCCAGACGCACCTCGGTCGCCGTGGCCAGAAAGACGATCAGATCCACATCGCCGATCAGCCCGTCACCCCAGCCCATGAAAGACCCGGTCAGGATCCAGGCCGCTGTCTCCGCCTGCCGCGCGCGGATCAGCCGCACCCGATCCTCCGGCGGGCGCTTCGTCGTGAACGGCGGATCGGTGGGCATCCAGTAGACGCCATCCACATCGATCTGCGGAACCGCGAGCCGCTGCGACAGCGCCGCGCCCAGGGTCGAGACCCCTGAGCAGGAGGCCCCGAGCAGGTAGAGTTTCGGCGTTTCGGTCATGGTCGGGTCCTTCTTCGCGAGATGTGTCTGTTGCCACGGGCAGCGCCTCCAAAAACCTCTCCGGGTGATTGCTTCGCCCGCACCGGCTCCCTTCTCGAACCCGCTCTTGCGAGGCACTGCTTCGCGCGCTCGTCGGCAGGACCGCGTGAGCGCGCAGGCCGAGGGGCTGAACGCAGTCCTGTCGCTCTGTAATCCGCGCGTGACGTCACGCCGAAGGCGTGCCTTCGGCACGACCTGCAGGCGGGCACGCGCGGATTTGTCGCGGGTCAAATCCGCGAAGTGATCAACCAGAACTCGTATAGTCGATCCGGCCGCCCGTTAACCCTTCAATCCCGACTCACGCACTCGCCATATGCTTTCCATACGCGTTCCATATGCATTCCATATCCCCCGGAATCGCGTTAACCCTTGAAATTCCGGGCTTTCTGCCCTGCCGGCGAAAAGCGTTGCGCCAACCCCCCGCTTTCGCACAAGATCGCCCCCCAGACCGGGAAGGCCCTGGGGGAGGACCATCTTGCGAAAGTCCCTGATCATTCTCGACGACGCGCCCGAGATGCTGAACGCCATGCGTTTCGCCGCCATCCGGGCGTCGAAGACCGGGGGTGCCGTCGAGATGCTGGCGATCGTCGTTCCCGAGGAATTCCAGCCTTTTCTTGGGGTTGCCGATGTGATGCGCGCCGAGGCCCGCGAGAAGATCGAGGCGCATTTCCAGGTGTTCAAGGACCGGATGGAGAAGCAGGAGGGCATCACCCCGACGCTGGCCATCCGCGAGGGCGACAAGGTCGAGGCGGTGCTCGAGCACATCAAGTCCGATCCCGAGATCGGCGTGCTGATCGTCGGCGCCTCCACCGACAAGGGCGGCCCCGGCCCCCTGGTCAGCGCCCTCTCCGGCCGCCGCCTGGGCGAGCTGCACATCCCCATCACCATCGTCCCCGGCTCGATGACCAAGGAGGAGATCATCGCCACGACGTGATCCGTGTGATCCATCCAGTTTAGAATCGTTCCAATGCCCTTGACTCGCGGCGCCCCCGGGCGCAGGTATCCTGCAGCGCAGGAGGACGCGAAAGATGTTCATCCAGACCGAATCCACGCCGAACCCGGCGACCATGAAGTTCCTGCCGGGACAGGCCGTCCTGTCGGCCGGAACCGCCGACTTCCCGTCCGAGGCCGCTGCGGCGACATCGCCGCTCGCGCGACGGATCTTCGCGACCGGAGGCATCGCCGGGGTCTTTCTCGGCAGCGATTTCGTCACCGTGACCAAGTCCGACACCATGGACTGGGCCCATATCAAGCCCGCGATCCTCGGCGCGATCATGGAGCACTACCAGTCCGGAGCGCCCGCGATCGAGGGCGAGGCGGGTTCGGTCACCCATGCCGCCCATGATGGGCCTGACGGCGATATCGTCATACAGATCAAAGAGCTGCTCGATACTCGGGTGCGCCCCGCCGTAGCGCAGGACGGCGGCGACATCACCTTCCACGGCTTCGACCGCGGCGTGGTCTACCTGCACATGCAGGGCGCCTGTGCCGGCTGCCCGTCCTCGACCATGACGCTGAAGATGGGCATCGAGAACCTGCTGCGCCACTATATCCCCGAAGTGACCGAGGTCCGTCCGGTTGGGCTCTGAGCCGCCGCTGATCCTCGCTTTCGACACAGCGGCCGCGCATTGCGCGGCCGCTCTCGTTCGTGGCGACGCAGTGCTCGCGCGCCGCGACGAGGCGATGGCGCGCGGTCAGGCCGAGCGGCTGCTGCCGATGCTCGAGGAGACGCTTGCCGAGGCCGGGCTCGGCTGGGGCGATCTCGATGCGCTCGCCGTCTGCACCGGTCCGGGCAACTTCACCGGGCTGCGCCTCGCGGTGGCAGCAGCCCGCGGGATCGCGATGGGCATGGCCATTCCCGCCATCGGAATCAGCCGGTTCGAGGCGCTGGCCGAAGGGGTCGCGGGGCCGTCGCGAGTGGCCTTGCTGGATCCCAAGGGCGAGACCGTGGTCCAGCTCTTCGAGGACGGCGATCCCCTCGGCCCACCCCAGCCGGACAGCGCAGAGCCACCGCGCGACGGGACGATCTGCCTCGGCCACGATGCCCGCGCGACGGCGGCGCGGCTGGGTCTGCGGGCCGGATCGGAAGAGACGCGCGCCGATCTGACCCGACTGGCCCGCGCGGCAGCCCGACGGCTTGGCGGCCCCGTCTCGCCACCGGCGCCGCTCTACGTCCGCCCCGCCGACGCGGCCCCGGCCACCGAGGCGGCCGCGCGCATCCTCGATGACGCCTGAGGCCCTCGCGGAGCTGCACGCCCGCTGCTTCGCCGCCACGCCGCGGCCCTGGAGTGCGGCAGAGTTCGCGGACCTTCTTGCCGAGCCATCGACACTTCTGGTCAGCGAGACGCATGGGTTCGCGCTGGCGCGCGTGATCGCGCCGGAAGCGGAAATCCTGACCCTGGCGGTCGATCCTGCCCAACGCCGGCAGGGCATCGGCCGGCGTCTGGTGCAGGGCCTCGAGGCCGCCGCGGCCGCGCGCGGCGTCCGCACGATGTTCCTCGAGGTCGCCTCCACGAACGATGCGGCCTGCGTCCTCTACGCCCGGCTCGGCTATGCCCAGGTGGGCCGGCGAGCGGGCTACTATGCGCCGGGAGTCGATGCGCTGCTGCTGAGCCGCGACCTCGTCGAAGGCGCCGACGGGGATGGAAAAACCATTTGACCGGCCTTCGGCGTTAAGACTTTACTGAGCCATCACGTCGACCGGTGGAGGGCCCGCTTGCTGCCGCGGCAGTCCGCGATCCGGGCGCAAGCACCTTTCCCTGGAGGACGGCAATGACCTTCGCAAAGACCCTGGCACCCGTAGCCGTGCTTCTCGCCGCTGCCTCGATGGCATCGGCGCAGGACGCCAATCCGGCGGTCATCTTCGATCTCGGCGGCAAGTTCGACCGTTCGTTCAACCAGGCCTCCTTCGAGGGCGCCGAACGGTTCAAGGCCGAGACCGGCATCGAGTACCGCGAGTTCGAGCTGCAGTCCGACGCCCAACGCGAGCAGGCGTTGCGCCGCTTCGCCGAGCAGGGCCACAATCCGGTCGTGGTCGCCGGTTTCTCGAATGCCTCGGCCATGGAGACGGTCGCGGCGGAGTTCCCCGACACCAACTTCGCCATCATCGATGCGGTCAGCGATCTTCCCAACGTGCGCTCGGTGGTCTTCAACGAGCATGAGGGCAGCTATCTCGTCGGCGTGCTGGCGGCTCTCGCCTCGGAGACCGGCCAGGTCGGCTTCGTCGGCGGCATGGACATCCCGCTGATCCGCAAGTTTGCCTGCGGCTACGTCCAGGGCGTCAAGGCCACGAACCCGGACGCGGTGGTCTACCAGAACATGACCGGCTCGACCGGTGCGGCCTGGAACGACCCGGTGCGCGGGGGCGAGCTGGCCAAGAGCCAGATCGACCGGGGTGCCGACGTGGTCTATCACGCAGCCGGGGGCACCGGCGTGGGTGTGCTGCAGGCGGCGGCGGATGCCGGCGCGCTGGGGATCGGCGTAGATTCGAACCAGAATCACTTGCATCCGGGCCAGGTGCTGACCTCGATGCTGAAGCGCGTCGACAATGCCGTCTACAAGGCGATGATGGACGTCCAGGAAGGCAACTGGTCCACCGGCGTCAGCGTCATGGGACTGTCCGAGGACGGCGTCGGCTATGCGCTCGACGAGGACAATGCCGCGCTGATCACCGACGAGATGCAGGCGGCCGTCGAGGCGGCCAAGGCCGGCATCATCGCGGGCGAGATCACGGTGCACGACTACATGTCGGACGACAGCTGCCCGGTGTCCTGACCGCCGCATGGACGGCCCGGTGACATCGACGGGGGAGGGCCGGCCGGACGCGGCCGACCTCGCCATTGAGCTGGTCGGCATCTCCAAGAGCTTTGGCCCCGTCCAGGCGAACCGGGACATCCACCTCGCCGTGCGGCGCGGCACGATCCACGGCATCGTCGGCGAGAACGGGGCGGGCAAGTCGACGCTGATGTCGATCCTCTACGGCTTCTACACAGCCGATGCCGGCGAGATCCGCATCGACGGGGCCCCCACCGCCATCCCGGACAGCCAAGCGGCGATCCGGGCCGGGATCGGCATGGTGCATCAGCACTTCATGCTGGTGGAGCCGTTCACCGTGCTGGAGAACGTCATCCTCGGCGCCGAGGACGGCGCGCTGCTGCGACCCTCGCTCGCCAAGGCGCGGGGCGAGCTGAAGCGGCTCGAGAAGGACTACGAGCTCGACGTCGATCCCGATGCGGTGGTGGGCGATCTGTCCGTCGGGCTCCAGCAACGGGTGGAGATCCTCAAGGCGCTCTATCGCGAGTGCGACATCCTGATCCTCGACGAGCCCACCGGCGTTCTGACGCCCTCGGAGGCGGATCATCTCTTCCGCATCCTCGGGTTTCTGAAGGATCAGGGCAAGACGATCATCCTGATCACCCACAAGCTGCGCGAGATCATGGCGATCACCGATGACGTCAGCGTCATGCGCCGCGGCGAGATGGTGAAGACGCTGCGCACGGCCGACACCAACCCGGCCGAGCTCGCCGAGCTGATGGTCGGCCGCCGCGTCCTTCTGCGCGTCGAGAAGGCGCCGGCCGAGCCGGGCGAGACCCTGCTGGAGCTGCGCAATCTCGGGCTGACCGACGACAAGGGGGTAGAGCGCCTGCGCGACGTCAGCCTGACCCTGCGCGCGGGCGAGATCCTCGGCGTGGCGGGGGTGGCGGGCAACGGCCAGTCGGAGCTTCTAGAGGTGCTGGCGGGGATACGGCCGGCAAGCGCGGGCGAGATCCTCTTCCGCGGACGCAAGCTCGATCTCTCGAGCATCACCAATGCCGACGACCGCCGCCGCGCCGGGATCGCCCATGTGCCCGAGGATCGCCACCGGCGCGGGCTGGTGATGCCCTACCAGACCTGGGAGAACACCTGCTTCGGCTATCACGACCAGCCGCAGTTCACGCGCGGCTACGGGCTGATGAACGGCGGGGCCATGCGGGCGGACGCGCTGGGAAAGATCGAGCGCTTCGACATCCGCCCGCCTGCCCCCGACCTCAAGGCCGCGAATTTCTCGGGCGGGAACCAGCAGAAGATCGTGCTGGCCCGCGAGATCGAGCGCGACCCGGACATCCTTCTGGTCGGCCAGCCCACCCGCGGCGTCGACATCGGCGCCATCGAATTCATCCACCGCCAACTCGTTGCCCTGCGTGACCGCGGCAAGGCCATCCTGCTGGTCTCGGTCGAGCTCGACGAGATCCAGGCCCTGTCCGACCGGATCATCGTCATGTTCGACGGCAGGATCTCCGGTGAGCGCGCGGCAGGTGAAACGGACGAGCGCGAGCTTGGGCTTCTGATGGCAGGGATCGACCCGGCGGCGGGTCGGGCGGCATGACGCGCAGCCTGCCGCGCTGGATCGACCTCGGGCTGATCCCGGCCCTGACGCTTGCGCTCGCCTTCCTGGTGGCCGGGCTGGTGGTGATCTTCATCGGCGAGAACCCGGTGCGAGCGCTGCAGATCCTCCTCTACGGCTCGCTCGGCTCGTCCTACGGCATCGGGTTCACCCTCTACTACGCCACCACCTTCGTCTTCACCGGCCTCGCCGTCGCCATCGCCTTCCACTCTGGACTGTTCAACATCGGGGGCGAGGGTCAGGCGGCGCTGGGCGGGGTCGGCGTCACGCTGGTCTGCCTCGCGTTCGAATGGCCGCACTGGCTGATCGTCCTGCCGGTCGCCATACTCGGCGCCGGCCTTTTCGGCGGGGCATGGGCCTTCATCCCCGGCTATCTGCAGGCGAAACGCGGCAGCCACGTGGTGATCACCACCATCATGTTCAACTTCATCGCCGCGGCGCTGGTGGTCTACCTGCTGGTGAACGTGCTGAAAGTGCCTGGCCAGATGTCTCCCGAGACGCGCAACTTCGCGCCCGGGACCTTCCTGCCGTTCATGCACGAGATGCTGGCGCCGCTCGGCATCGAGATGCGGCGCACGCCGATGAACCTCACCTCGCTGCTGGCCCTCGTGGCCGCATTCCTGACCTGGGTGCTCATCTGGCGCACCCGGCTCGGCTACGAGATGCGCGCCTTCGGCCATTCGGAACCGGCGGCGATCTACGCCGGGATCGACCCGGTGCGGATCACCATCATCACCATGGTGCTGTCGGGCGCGATGGCCGGCTGCATGGCGCTGAACGTGGTGATGGGCTTCCAGCACCGGCTGGTGCTGGACTTCGTCGGTGGCGCCGGCTTCGTCGGGATCGCCGTGGCGCTGATGGGCCGCTCGCACCCCCTGGGCGTGGTGCTGGCGGCGATCCTCTTCGGGATCCTCTACCAGGGGGGTGCCGAGCTTGCCTTCGAGATGCCGGCGATCAGCCGCGAGATGATCGTGGTGATCCAGGCGCTGGTCATCCTGTTCACAGGCGCGCTCGAGAACCTCGTGCGCATGCCGGTCGAGCGGGCCTGGCTGCGACTGCGGCCGAAGAGCACGGGCACCACCGGGGCCGCGGGGTGACGGGATGATCATCGACTATCTCCCGCACCTGCTTCTGGCCTGGAGCGTGCAGCTCACCGGCGTGCTCTCCCCCGGGCCGGGCGTCGCCCTCATCCTCGGCGTCGCGACCGCCCAAGGTCGCGCACCGGCACTGCTGACATCGCTCGGCATCGCCTGCGGGGCGGTGGTCCTCGCCATCGCGACCGTCATCGGGCTCGCCGCGGTCTTCGCCCGGGCGAGCGAGCTCATGACCATCGTCCGGCTCGTCGGCGCCGCCTATCTCGCCTGGCTCGCCTGGATGTCCTTCCGCAAGGCGCTGGCCCCACCGCCCCCGCCCAAGGCTATGGTGCTCGCCCGCGCCTCGGCGCTGCGTTACGGCCTCCGGGGCTTCCTGCTGCAGATCAGCAACCCGAAGGCGATCTTCTTCTGGCTGGCCATCGCGGCCCTCGGCAGCCTCGACGGCGCCCCGCTGCCGGTGCTCGCCGTCTTCGTCCTCGGCGCCTTCGTCAATTCGCTCGCAGGCCACGGCGGCTACGCGCTGATCCTCTCCTCGGCTCCGGTGCGGCGCGGATACCTGCGGGCGCGGCGGTGGATCGAAGCCGCCCTCGGAAGCTTCTTCGCCTTCGCGAGCTACCGGCTCGCCACCTCGGAGGGCTGACCGGTGGACCTCGCCACCATCCTGCAGATCCTCGACTCGAGCCTGCGCCTAGCGACGCCGCTGCTGCTCGCCTGCCTTGCCGGGCTCTATTCCGAGCGGGCCGGGATCTTCGACATCGGGCTCGAGGGCAAGATGCTGGCGGCGGCCTTCGCCGCCGGCGCCTTCGCGGCCGTGACCGGCTCGGCCTGGATCGGACTGTTCGCCGGGATCTGCACCTCGATCGCGTTGTCGCTGATCCACGGGCTTGCCTCGATCACCCTTAAGGGCAACCAGCTGATATCTGGCGTGGCGATCAACTTCCTCGCCTCTGGGATGACCGCGCTCATCGGGCAGAACTGGTTCAGCATGGGCGGACAGACGCCACAGCTCTCGGGCGCGAGCCGCTTTTCGCCCATCACGCTGCCCTTCGCCGATGCGATCGGGCAGGTGCCGGTGATCGGGCCGATCTATCGCGAGCTGATCTCGGGCCACAACGTGCTCGTCTATGTCGCGCTCGCCATGGTGCCGCTCACCTGGTGGGTTCTGTTCCGCACCCGCTTCGGCCTGCGACTGCGCGCCGTCGGCGAGAACCCGGCGGCGCTCGACACCGCCGGCGTCTCGGTCGTGCGCCAGCGCTACGCGGCCGTGGTGATCTGCGGCGTTCTCTGCGGCATCGCCGGGGCCTATCTCTCGACCGGCATGGCGGCGGGCTTCGTGCGCGAGATGACGGCAGGCAAGGGCTTCATCGCGCTTGCCGCGTTGATCTTTGCCAAATGGCGGCCCTGGCAGGCGCTCTGGGCCTGCCTGCTCTTCGGCTTCCTCGAGGCGATCGCGATCCGCTACCAGGGGATCAGCCTCGGGCCGGTCAACGTGCCGGTGCAATTCATGCAGGCGCTGCCCTACATCCTGACCGTCGTCATCCTCGCGGGCTTCGTCGGCAAGGCCACACCGCCCAGGGCGGGCGGCCGCCCATATGTGAAGGAACGCTGATGAAGGCCGTATCGAAGATCCGCAAACGGGCCGGCAAGGAGCCGGTGCGGATCGCGCTGGTGCTGGGATCGGGCCTCGGGCATCTCGCCGAGGCCGTGGACGGGGTCGCGATCGACTATGCCGACCTTCCCGGCTTCCCGCATGCAGGCGTGTCCGGCCATAATCCCAAGCTGGTCGTCGGGAAGCTCGAAGGCGTGCGCGTCGCCGTGCTGGGCGGGCGGGCGCACTACTACGAGGCCGGGGATGCCGCGGTGATGCGCCGCCCGCTCGAGGTGCTGGCCGCCCTCGGCGTCGAGACGCTGGTGTTGACGAACGCTGCCGGCTCGTTCCGCAAGGACATCCCACCGGGCGATCTGATGCTCATCTCGGACCACATCAACTACTCGGGACGCAACCCGCTGATCGGAGAGGCGACCGACCGGCGGTTCGTGAACATGGTGGACGCCTATGACCCCGGCCTGCGCAATGCGCTCGCCAAAGCCGCCCGGGCGGAGAAGCTGGCGCTGAAGCAAGGGGTGTATGCCTGGTACTCGGGCCCGAGCTTCGAGACCCCAGCAGAGATCCGCGCGCTCAAGATCCTCGGCGCGGATGCGGTCGGCATGTCGACCGTGCCGGAGGTGATCCTTGGGCGGTTTCTCGGCATGCGCTGTGCCGCCATCTCGACCATCACCAACATGGCGGCCGGAATGAGCGACGAGGCGATCAGCCACGAGCATACCAAGGCGATGGCGCCGCTCGGCGCGGCCAAGCTGGAGCGCATCCTGCGACGCTGGCTGACCGGCCTCGCGGCAAGCTGAACCGCGGCAGGCCGCCCGCCACCTGTGCACCGGCCGCGGGATGTGACCTTCCTGCACCGCTGACCGGCAATCCGCCGGCACGAAAGGAAATTTCATCCTCCGCGGCTGGCCAGCGAAGGGCGGCTCGTCTAGATTGCGGGGACAAGGAGGACACGCCCCCCCTACATGCAGATATACCTTCCCATAGCCGAAGTGTCCGTGGATGCGCTCCTGCTCCTGGCCATCGGTGGGATGGTTGGCATGCTGTCGGGCATGTTCGGCGTGGGCGGCGGTTTCATTCTCACGCCGCTCCTGTTCTTCATCGGCATACCCCCCGCCGTCGCCGTCGCCTCGGCCGCGAACCAGATCGCCGGGTCCTCGTTCTCGACCTTCCTCACCCATCTCCAGCGCAAGACCGTCGATCTCAAGATGGGCATGGTGCTGCTGGCCGGCGGCATCCTCGGTTCGCTGATCGGGGTGCAGATCTACGCCCTGCTGCGCAGGTACGGGCAGTTCGAGCTGGTGGTCAGCCTGCTCTATGTCGTGCTGCTCGGCACGGTGGGCGGGCTGATGCTCAAGGAGAGCCTGCGGGCGCTCAGGCGGCGCAATGATCCGAACGCCGGGCTCATGCCGCGCAAACGCCATACCTGGGCGCATGGCCTGCCGATGAAGATGCGCTTCCGCGCGTCGCAGCTCTATGTCAGCGCCATCCCGCCGTTTGTCGTCGGGGCAATCGTGGGCGTTCTCGCGGCCGTGATGGGCGTGGGCGGCGGCTTCATCATGGTGCCGGCGATGATCTACCTCATCGGCATGCCGACCAAGGTGGTCGTCGGCACCTCGGTCTTCCAGTTCCTTTTCGTCACTGGCTTCACCACCGTCCTCCATGCCGTGCAGAGCCGGTCGGTCGATATACTGCTCGCGCTGTTCCTGCTGGTCGGCGGCGTGATCGGCGCGCAGCTCGGCGTGTCGGCAGCCACCCGGCTGAAGCCCGAGCAGCTGCGCATCCTGCTGGCGCTGCTGGTCGTCTCGGTCGGCCTGAAGCTCATGTTCGACCTGGTGATCGCGCCGTCCGAACTCTACTCCCTGGCGCCGCGATGATGCTGGCCCGCTGCGTCGCCCTCGTACTCGCGCTCGTGGCCGCGCTGCCCCTGGCCGCGCAGGAGGCTCTGGTTACCGGCATCTCGACCGACAACATCGCGCTGACGGCCGACTTCAACGGCTCGGAGATCTTCGTCTTCGGCGCCATACGCCGCGATGGTCCGCTGGACGAAGCCGCCTCGCCGCTCGACATCGTCATCACGATAAAGGGGCCGACGCGGAGCACGACGGTTCGTCGCAAGTCGTGGCGGTTCGGGATCTGGCTCAACACCGACACCGTCGTCGTGCGCGAGGCCCCGAGCTTCTACGCCATCGCCAGCACACGTCCGCTGCCGCTCGTGCTCAGCGAGACCGAGCGCCTGCGCCACGGAATCGGCATGGATCAGGCCGTGCGCCGCATCGGCAGCCATCCGACCATCGCCGACACGCGCTCCTTCGGCGAGGCCGTCGTGCGCATCCGCGAGGGCGAGGGGCTCTACGGCGTGCGCGACGAGGCCGTCCGGCTGACCGAGAACACGCTCTTCCAGGCGCATTTCGAGCTGCCGGCCAACCTCACCGAAGGCGACTACATCGCCGAGTTCTTTCTCGTGCGCGATCGCGCCGTCATCAGCTCCGGTGCGACGACGATCCGGGTCGAGAAGACCGGGATCGAGCGCTGGCTCTACAATCTCTCGCAACAGCAGCCGCTCGCCTACGGCCTTCTCTCGCTGGCGCTGGCACTTCTCGCCGGATGGCTGGCGGCCACCGGCTTCCGGCTGGCCCGGCGCTGACATTGCGCCCGCCGGCGGGGTGGCTATAGATCGGGTTCCGCTCCGGGAGCATGGCGTGAACGACAGCCGATCCGTATCGCCGATGATGGCGCAGTACCTTGCCATCAAGGCCGACCACCCGGACGCGCTGCTCTTCTACCGCATGGGCGATTTCTACGAGCTTTTCTTCCAGGACGCCGAGGCCGCCTCGGCAGCGCTGGATATCGCGCTGACCAAGCGCGGCCAGCATCTCGGCCAGGATATCCCCATGTGCGGCGTGCCGGTCCATGCCGCCGAGGGCTATCTTCTGACCCTGATCCGCAAGGGCTTCCGCGTCGCGGTCTGCGAGCAGATGGAGGACCCGGCCGAGGCCAAGAAGCGCGGCTCCAAATCCGTCGTCCACCGCGAGGTGGTCCGCCTGGTCACCCCCGGCACGCTGACCGAGGAAAGCCTGCTCGAAGCGCGGCGCCACAACTATCTGACCGCCTGGTGCGAGGTCCGCGGCGAAGGCGCCTTCGCCTGGGCGGATGTGTCCACCGGCCATCTCGCCGTCACCCCGTGTCCGCGGCCGCAGCTGGGCCCGATGCTGGCCCGGCTCGCCCCGCGGGAGGTCCTCGTCTCCGAGACGGTCGAGGCCGAGCTTCGCGAGCCGGTCGCCGAGGCCGGCGCCGTCGCCACGCCGCTGGCCCGGGCGGCCTTCGATTCCACCCTCGCCGAGGCGCGGATCACCGAGCTGTTCCGAGTCGGTACGCTGGAGGGATTCGGCGCCTTCACCCGCGCCGAGGTCGGGGCGCTCGGCGCCATCGTCGACTATCTCGACCTGACCCAGAAGGGGCGTCTGCCGCTCCTGCGCCCGCCCGTGCGCGAGGCGGCCGGTGCCCGCATCCAGATCGATGCCGCCACCCGCCGCAACCTCGAGATCGCCCGCAGCATGTCGGGCGGGCGCGAGGGGTCGCTGCTGGCCGCGGTGGACAGGACGGTGACCGGCGCAGGTGCGCGGCTGCTCGAGACCCGGCTGAATGCGCCCTCCACCGACGTCGGCGAGATCCGGGCCCGGCAGGAGGCGGTCGCGCATTTCGTCGACGACCCGGCCCTGCTGCGCGCCGTCCGCGATCTGCTGCGCGGGGTGCCGGATCTGGAGCGCGCCATATCGCGGCTTGCGCTCGATCGCGGCGGCCCCCGCGATCTCGCCACGCTGCGCGACACGCTCGGGCAGGCCGCGCAGCTCCATGAGGTGCTGGATGGACCGCTGCCCGTGGTGCTCGACCAGGCCCGGGCAGCTCTGGACGGCCAGGAGGCGCTGGCGGGATTGCTCGAGGCGGCGCTGGTCGCCGAGCCGCCGCACCTGCTTCGCGACGGCGGGGTGATCGCGCCCGGCCATGACGCGGACCTCGACCAGACCCGCCGGCTGCGCGACCAGGGCCGGGCCGTGATTGCGGAGCTGCAGGCCGAGTATGTCGGCCAGACCGGCATTTCGGCCCTAAAGATCCGCCACAACAACGTGCTCGGCTACTATATCGAGACCCCGGCCACCCATGCGGAGAAAATGCTGAAGCCGCCGCTGGCCGAGGCATTCGTGCATCGCCAGACGACGGCAAACGCGATCCGGTTCACGACACTGGCCCTCGCCGAGACCGAGACGAAGATCCTCAATGCCGGCGGCCATGCGTTGGAGATCGAGCGGCGCATCTTCGCCGAACTGCGCGACGCCGCGATAGCCGAGGCCGGCGCGCTCGGCGCGCTGGCGCGTGCGCTCGCCGAGATCGATCTTGCCGCCGGGCTGGCGCAGTTGGCGCGCTCGGAGGACTGGACCCGGCCGGTGGTGACGGCAGGCCGCGACTTCCGCATCACCGGCGGTCGGCATCCGGTTGTGGAACAGGCGCTGCGGCGGAACGGCGAGAGCTTCGTTGCCAACGACTGCGACCTCGGCGCCGACGGGGCGGGGGCGCGGCCGCTGTGGCTTGTCACCGGGCCGAACATGGCCGGCAAGTCCACGTACCTTCGGCAGAACGCACTGATCGCGCTTCTGGCGCAGGTCGGGGCCTTCGTGCCGGCGGCGCAGGCCGAGATCGGGGTGGTGGACCAGCTCTTCAGCCGCGTCGGTGCTGCCGACGACCTGGCGCGGGGGCGATCGACGTTCATGGTCGAGATGGTCGAGACCGCGGCGATCTTGAACCAGGCCGGACCGCGCGCCCTGGTGATCCTCGATGAGATCGGACGCGGCACGGCAACCTACGACGGTCTCTCTATCGCCTGGGCGGTGCTGGAGCATCTGCACGACGTCAACCAGTGCCGAACGCTGTTCGCGACGCACTACCACGAGCTGACGGCGCTGGGCACCAAGCTGCCCGGACTGCGCAACGCGACGGTGGCGGTGCGGGAGTGGGAGGGCGAGGTGGTGTTCCTGCACGAGGTACGCGAGGGCGCGGCGGATCGCTCCTACGGCGTGCAGGTGGCCCGGCTCGCCGGGCTGCCGGCGGCGGTCGTCGAGCGCGCGCGGGTGGTGCTCGACGCGCTGGAATCGGGCGAGCGGGACGGGGGCGCCAAGGCGCGCAGCCTGGTCGACGACCTGCCGCTGTTCAGCGCCGCGATCCCCCGGCAGCCGGCGCCGCAGACCCCGGCCGCATCGGTGGTCGAGGCGCGACTGGCGGACGTCCTGCCGGACGAGCTGACCCCGCGCGAGGCGCTGGCGCTGGTCTACGAGTTGCGCGGGATGCTGCGCGAGTAAGCCCGCTCAACGTTGAGCAACCGTCAGTGCTTTGATTTCAAATGGAAATTCAGATGTGTACACAATGTGTATACATCGTGCGCGCACGTGTTTGAGGCGCTTGCAAAACCCCTCGCCCCGGCGGAAGCTTCGGCGCCGGATCACCATCTTCGGAACCAGGCCACCGTGAGCAACCTGCCACATCTCTTCGAATCGCTGATCGCGGAATACGGCGTTGCGGCGCTCTTCGCCTCGGTGACGCTCGAGAGCCTCGGCGCGCCGCTGCCGGGCGAATCTGCGGTGATGGTCAGCTCGGCCGCCGCCGCGCGCGGGGTGCTCGACATCCGCATGGTCGTCCTCGCCGCCGTGGCCGGCTCGGTGCTGGGCGACAACATCGGCTATCTGATCGGTCGCCGCTATGGGCGCGGCGTGCTGACCCGCTATGGCGGCAGGATCGGGATCACCGATGCCAATCTCGACCGCGCCGAGGCGGTGGCCCGCAGCCGTGGTCCGGTGATGGTGGTCTTCGCCCGTTTCGTCGTGCTGCTTCGCCAGCTCAACGGGATCGTGGCCGGAACCACGGGCATGGCATGGCCCGCCTTCCTGATCGCGAACACCATCGGTGCCGTGCTCTGGGTCGGGGTCTGGTCGACGCTGGCCTATCATTTCGGCCATTCGGCAACGCTCGTACCTCTCCTCATGCACCATCTCGGGCTCGTGGCCGCGATTGTGGTGCCGCTGCTGATCGTGGCGCTCGCCGGGCTGCACTACCGGATGCGGCACCGGGCCTGAGCCCGGATCAGGTCACCGCCGACCGCTGCATGTGGCGCGCATCGCTCCATTCGCCGCTCGCGAGAACCTCGCCGAGGGCGCGCGCCGCCGCCACCACATCCTCATGGCGCAGATAGAGCGGCGCGAAGCCGAAGCGCAGGATGTCGGGGGCGCGGAAATCGCCGATCACGCCCCGTGCGATCAGCGCCTGCACGATCGCATATCCCTGGGGATGGGTCAGCGACACCTGGCTGCCGCGCTCGGTCGCATCGCGCGGGCTGGCGAGCGCCAGTCCGTGCGGCGCGCCCACCACCTCGGCGAGTTCGGCGAAACGGCTGGTCAGCGCCTCGCTCTTGGCGCGGACCGCCGCCAGATCGGCCTCGGCCGCCAGCGCCAGCCCGGCTTCGGCGGCGCGCAGCGACAGGATCGGCTGGGTGCCGCAGAGGAACTTGCGGATGCCGGGGTCGGGGGCATAGCCGCGCCGGAAGTCGAAGGGCCGCGCATGGCCCCACCAGCCCGACAGCGGCTGCGAGACCGCGTCCAGATGGCGCGCGGCGCAGAAGATGAAGGCGGGCGCGCCCGGCCCGCCGTTGAGATACTTGTAGGTGCAGCCCACGGCCAGATCGGCCCCGGCAGCGTTCAGCCCCACCTCCATCACCCCGGCCGAGTGGCAGAGATCCCAGACCACCACTGCCCCGGCCGCATGGATGCGCGCAGTCAGAGCCGCGACATCCCGGCGCCGGCCGCTGCGGTAGTCGACCTGGTTGACGAGGACGACGGCGACGTCCTCCCCGATCAGATCCTCGATCGCGGCTCCGTCCACCCCTTCGAGCCGCAGGGTGAGGTCGGGACGGATGCTGCGCACGCCCTCGGCCATGTAGAGGTCGGTGGGGAACGAGCCCGCCTCGGCCACGATCACCCGCCGGTCCGGGCGCAGCGACAGGCCGGCATGCAGCGCCTTGAAGATGTTGACCGAGGTGGTGTCGGTGACCACCACCTCGCCGGCATCGGCGCCGATCACGGGGGCGATCAGGTCACCGAGCCGCGAGGGCAGCTCGAACCAGCCGGCGCGGTTCCAGCTGGTGATGAGGTCTTGCGCCCATTCGCCCTCGGCGGCCACCCGCAGCGCCTCGAGCGCCGCGCGGGGGGCGGGGCCGAGCGAATTGCCGTCGAGATAGATCAGGCCCTCGGGCAGGACGAACCGCTCACGAAAGCCGGCGAGCGGGTCGGCGGCATCCGCGGCGGCGGCTTCTGCCAGGGCCCGCTCCCAGAAGACGTCATCTGTCATCCTGATCCCCTCCATCCGAGAGTATCAGGCTCGCACCACAATCGTCCGCGGGCAAGCCCGAACGGCACGGCCCGAGACGGATTCGCACGCTTGCGAATCCGCTCAACCTACTGACAGAGTTGATAAATCCCGAAGCGATTTACCGTGTGGCAACCTTCGTTAAGGCTCCACCAGGATCTTCGCCCCTGTCACGCCTGAGGGGGCACCGCCGGTCCGCCGGAGGAGACGCCGACCTGCGCCGGCCGCAGCAGTCGGTCGCCGATCGTAAAGCCCACGCCCATCACCTGGATGATGTCGCCGGCCTTGGTGCCCGGCACGGGCGCCTCGAACATCGCCTGGTGCAGCTTGGGGTCGAAGCGCTCGCCGGGGGCGGGCTCGATCCGGGTGATCTTGTGCTTCTCGAAGGCAGAGAGCAGATCGCGGCGGGTCAGCTCGATCCCCTCGATCAGCCCCGGCGCCGCGTCGCGCACCGTATCCGAGACATTGTCGAGCGCGCGGTCGAAATTGTCGTGCACCGACAAAAGGTCGCGCGCGAAGCGGGTCGCGCCGTAGAGCTCCGCGTCGCGGCGGTCGCGCTCGGCGCGCTTGCGGAGGTTCTCCGTATCGGCAAGGGCGCGCAGCAGCCGGTCCTTGAGATCGGCGACCTCGAAGCGCAGCGCCTCGGTCTCGTCGATCTCCACGGCATCGAGTTCAGCCTGCTCCGCCAGAGCCTCGGCAAGCGCCTCGGCGGCGGCGTCGGGCATGAATTCGTCCTCGAACCCCGCCTTCTTGTTGTCCTGTGCCATCTTTCTTCCGTTACTCACACGTTTCAGGTGCCGCGGCGGCTGGAGACCAGCCGGCCTACGAGCTGGGCCGTATAGTCGACGATCGGAACGATCCGGCCGTAGTTCAGCCGTGTCGGTCCGATGACGCCCACCGCCCCGATAATCTTGCGGTCGGCATTCATATAGGGAGAGACGACCAGAGAGGAACCCGAAAGTGAAAAGAGCTTGTTCTCGGATCCGATGAACACGCGCACCCCATCGCCGCCTTCGGCGAGCTCCAGGAGCTGGGCGAGGTCGCGCTTCTGTTCCAGGTCGTCGAAAAGCTCGCGGATGCGGCCGAGCTGGTCGGCGTCACGGGCACCCTCGATCAGGTTTCCGCGTCCGCGCACAATCAGCCGGTCCTGGCCACCGTCGCGGTCGCCGGCCCAGGCGGCGGTGCCGTCCTCGACCAGTGCACGGGTCAGCTCGTCGAGCTCGGCCCGGCGCCGGGCGATCTCGGCGCTGACCACGCCGCGCATCTCGGACAGGGTGCGGCCCTCGAGGATGGCGTTGAGGAAGTTCGCCGCCGCGCGCATCGCCGAGGGGGTCAGGCCGACCGGCGGGGTCATCAGCCGGTTCTCGACCTGGCCGTCGGCGGTCACCAGCACGACCAGCACCCGATCGGCGGCGAGGCTCACGAACTCGATGTGGCGGATCTGCGCCTCGGTCTTGGGCGCCAGCACCAGGCTCGCGCCATGGGTCATGTCCGACAACATGGCGCTCGCGCGGTCGAGCAGCGCGGTCAGGCCACTTTCGTTGGTCGAGAGCGAGCGCTCGATCTCGTTGCGCTCGGCGACGGAGACGTCACCGATCTCGAGGATGCCGTCGACGAAAAGGCGCAGCCCGAGCTGGGTCGGCACACGGCCCGCCGAGACATGCGCGCTGTCGAGCAGGCCCAGGTACTCCAGATCCTGCATCACGTTGCGGACCGTCGCCGCGGAGACGTTTTCGGACAGGGTGCGCGCGAGCGTGCGCGAGCCGACCGCCTCGCCGGTGTCGAGATAGGTCTCGACCAGGCGGCGGAAGACCTCGCGGCTGCGCTCGCTCATCTCGCCGAGGGTGGGAGGGGGCGTGGACAAGGGGAACCGATCCGCTTCCGTCTGCCTGAACCAAGTCTTTAGGTAGGGCCTGCCCGCCAGCGGGTCAATCGCCGCCGCCGGCCCGGTCGCCGGTGCCGCGCTCCACCGTGCCCAGCGCATCCGCGAGCCGGCTGGTGGCCGATCCCGGGCGCAATGGCTGCGGCTGGTCGGCCGAGGGGGCCCAGCCGGTCAGGAACACCACCTCGAAGGTGGCGTGCAGGCGCCCATCGGGCCGGCCGAAGGCGTCGGCATAGATCGCACCCGCCCGGCCGATCAGCGCGCGCGGCGTGAAGCGGCGGTGGCGGTCGGCCAGCACGTTCGTCTCGCCCATGCCGCGCAGGTCGTGCATCAGATCGAGGATATGCGCATAGCTGACGTCGAAGCGGTGGCTGTCGGCCACGGGCAGCGCGAAGCCCGCCCGCTGCAGCAGGCCGCCGAGGTCGCGTATCTCGGCCATCGGCGCAATACGCGGGCTTAGGCCGCCGAGGGCCTCGATCTCTGCTTCGGCCAGCGCCGCGCGCAGCTCGGTCAGCGTGTCGCCGGCGAAGAGCGTCGCCAGCATCAGCCCGTCGGGCCGCAAGGCGCGGCGCATCTGCACCAGCTGGCCCACCGGATCATTCGCCCAGTGCAGCGCCAGCGCATGGACGATCAGGTCATGGGCACCGGGCCGCAGGTCGAGCGTCTCGGCATCGGGCAGGCTATGGATCTCGCCATCCACGACCGGACGGAGCTCAGGGAGCCAGATGTCGGGCCGCGGGCCGATCAGCGCAGGCTCCCGAAACCTTCTGTTAATCTCGCCGAGCCTTTCTGAGGTCTCGGCGGCCACGGCGGCCTGCAGGAAGTCGACCGGCCCCTGCGCGGCAGCACGGCTCCGGCGCTGGGCAAGCAGGCCGGCATCGAAAAGACGAGGTGGTGCATGCATCAGGCGATATCTCCGGCCTTCAATCTGGCGCAGCGGACGCTCGCGTCCATGGCCGGGTTCCGCACCGCCGTCGTTGACACCATTTTTCCGCCACGCTGCATCGCCTGCACCGAGGCGACCGAGACGCCGCAGGGGCTCTGCGCCGCCTGCTGGCGCGATACGGCTTTCATCGCCGGCACGGCCTGCGTCAAGTGCGGCGTGCCGATGATGGGCGAGAGCGGGCCCGAGGACGTGTGCGAATCCTGCCTGCGCCATCCGCCCGCCTGGGACAGCGGGGCGGCGGCGATGCTCTATTCCGGCGCCGGACGGCGGATGGTCCTGCAGCTCAAGCACGGCGACCGGCTCGACACCGTGCCGCGGCTGGCCGCCTGGATGGCGGGGGCGGGGAGCGATCTGGTGGCACGCGCGGACGTCATCGCACCGGTGCCGCTGCACTGGCGCCGGCTGATCCGGCGGCGCTACAACCAGTCCGCCGAGCTCGGCCGTGCGCTGGGACGGATCTCCGGCCGGCCGATGGTTGCCGACCTGCTGGTGCGCCGGCGGATGACGACCCCGCAGGAGGGGATGACCCGCACCGCCCGAGCCGCCAACCAGGAAGGCGCCTTCGGTGTTAACCCCCGGCATGCCGGACGGGTCGCCGGGCGCTCGGTGCTGCTGATCGACGACGTGCTGACCTCGGGGGCCACGCTGTCGAACTGCGCCGACACGCTGCGCGCTGCCGGCGCCGCGAGGATCGACGTGCTCGTGCTCGCCCGCGTTGCTTTCACCGATTCCCTGCACATATAAGGGGAAATCGCTGCGACAGGCCCTTCGATGAAACCGGTGACGATCTATACCACGCCGTCCTGCGGCTACTGTATGGCCGCCAAGCATCTGCTGAAATCCAAGGGCGTCGCCTTCGCGGAGATCGACGTCGCGGCGGCGCCGGGTCGGCGGGCGGAGATGGTCGAGCGCGCGGCCGGGCGACGGACCGTGCCGCAGATCTTCATCGGCGAGACCCATGTCGGCGGCTACGACGATATCGCCGCGCTCGACCGGGCGGGCAAGCTCGACCCCCTGCTGGCAGCCTGAGCGATGCGCGCGGGCCTGATCCAGCTCTGTTCCGGCGACGATCCGGCGGCGAACCTCGTGGTCACCGAGCGGCTGATCCGCGAGGCGGCCGCCGGCGAGGCCGAACTGATCGTGACGCCGGAATGCACCAACATCGTCACCTTCAACCGCGAGCGTCAGCGCAGCCTGCTGGCCGTCGAGGGCGAGGACGCGACGCTGGCGCGGCTGCGGGCGGTCGCGGCCGAGCTCGGCATCTGGCTGGTGATCGGCAGCCTGCTCCTCCGCGGCGATGACGCCGCCGACGGACGTTTCGTCAACCGCTGCATCGTGGTGGGCCCGGACGGCGCCATCCGCGCGCGCTACGACAAGATCCACATGTTCGACGTCGATCTGCCGGGCGGCGAGACCTATCGCGAATCCGCCGCCTACCGGCCGGGGGAGACCGCCGTCAGCCTCGAGGCCGCCGGAACGCGGATCGGGATCACCATCTGCTACGACCTGCGGTTCCCGGGCCTCTACCGGGACCTGGCGCTCGCCGGCGCGCGGATCATCACCATCCCGGCCGCCTTCACCGTCCCGACGGGGCGTGCGCATTGGGAAGTGCTGATGCGGGCGCGGGCGATCGAGAACGGCTGTTTCGTGCTCGCGCCCGCCCAGACCGGCGAGCACCGGGTCAGCGACGGCAGCCGCGCGCGGCTGACCTACGGTCACAGCATCGCCGTCGCCCCCTGGGGCGAGGTGCTCGCCGATGCCGGCGATCCGGTCGGCGTGACCCTTGTCGATCTCGACCTCGCCGCCGTCGACGAGGCCCGCCAGCGGGTGCCGTCGATCGAGCACGGGCGGCGCTACACCCTCTCCTGAAGCCCGTTTCGGCCCCGCTTCCCTGTGGATAAATCTGTGCGCAGATGGCCGCGGATCTGTTCACTTTCGCCCTGAACCCGCCGGGATCACGAGCTTATCCGGGTCCGGGCCTGGCTTATCCGGGATTCACAAGCCGCAGAGTCAAATGCTCACAACCTGTTGGAGACGGGAATCACGCGATTCAATATTTCATGAACTGAAGCCGTTCTACTTTCGCTATTCCGAAGAAGAATCCCCGAGTCTCTCATCGCCATCTAGTGGCTCCGCAATGCCCGGATGATTAGAATCCGCTCTCCTGTCCGTGATCTGCGAGTGTGGATAACTCGGGTCGAACCTCGCTGAGCCTGTTGATCCCCAGGATTCCAAGGACAACCTAATCAATCATCTCTAAGAGAGATAAGGATTCATTCGAGGTGAAAGCCTCCCCGCCCTGGAGACGGACGGCATGGCCGCGCTGATGCACCTCTACCCCTGGATCAAGGCGCTCCATGTGATCTCGATGGTCGCCTGGATGGCGGGGCTGTTCTACCTGCCACGGCTCTTCGTCTATCACGCCGAGAAAGCCGTGCCGGGATCGGACCTCGACCGCACCTTCCGGGTCATGGAGGAGCGGCTTATGCGGGTCATCATGCGCCCAGCGATGGTGGCCACCTGGACGTTCGGGCTGCTGCTGCTGGTCAGCGGCGTGGTGGATTTCCGTGCCGACCTCTGGATCTATCCCAAGCTCGCCGCGGTCGTGGCGCTCACCGGCTTTCACGAATGGCTGGCGGCACGGCAGAAGGACTTCGCCGCCGGGTGCAACAAGGTCAGCGGACGCGGATACAGGATTGCCAACGAGGCACCTACGCTGGCGCTCGTCGTCATCGTGGTGATGGTGATCGTCCGGCCGTTCTGAGCCTACCGCTCGGGAGGTGGTACGGGTGGTCGGACTCGAACCGACACTCTGTCACCAGAAACGGATTTTGAATCCGTCGCGTCTACCATTCCGCCACACCCGCGTGCGGTGGCCAGCGCGGATCAGACGGGCCGGGCCACCGGTGGCCCATATACGGCAGGCGGCGGGTTCTGGCTACCGGATTTGCGGACCCGGCGCGGCGTCCTATTGCGGATTGTGGCGCGCCGGTCCTGCCGGTATGGTCCCGTCCGCGCCCTCATAGCTCAGCTGGTAGAGCATCTGATTTGTAATCAGGGGGTCGGGAGTTCGAGTCTCTCTGGGGGCACCACCCGCCTTCGCCCGCGGCGGGCACGCGGCGGGATTTGAGTGAGGACGAGCGTGGCGAACCATCTCTACAAGGGCGATCTTCCCGACGGGCTCGATCTCGGGCCGGTGGTCGCCATCGACAGCGAGACCATGGGGCTTCATCCCGGCCGCGACCGGCTCTGCCTGGTTCAGCTCTCCTCGGGCGACGGCGATGCGCATCTGGTGCAGATCTCGCCCGATCAGACGACGGCGCCGAACCTCGTGCGCATGCTCGGCGACGGCGACTGCCTGAAGCTCTTCCATTTCGGGCGTTTCGACATCGCCGTGCTGCTGCATCGGTTCGATGTGCTGACCGCGCCGGTCTATTGCACCAAGATCGCCTCGAAGCTGGTGCGCACCTATACCGACCGCCACGGGCTCAAGGAGCTGCTTCGCGAGATCCTCGACGTCGACATCTCCAAGCAGCAGCAATCGAGCGACTGGGGCGCCGAACAGCTGACCGAGGCGCAGCTCGGCTATGCCGCCTCGGATGTCCTCTACCTGCACGCGCTGAAGGCGGCGCTCGACGCGCGTCTGGCGCGCGAGGGGCGGACCGCGCTGGCACAGGCCTGTTTCGACTTCCTGCCGCATCGCGCCGTGCTCGACATCGCGGGCTGGCCCGAGCAGGACATATTTGCGCACAGCTGATGGCGGATGAGCCAGTGAAACCGGATGCCGCGCAGGTGATCGCCACCGGGCGGCGGGTGATCGCCACCGAGGCGGCCGCGCTCGGCACGCTGGCCGAGGCGATCGGCGAGGGGTTCGTTGCGGCGATCGAGCTGATGCTGGCGGCGCGCGGGCGGGTGATCGTCTCGGGCATGGGCAAATCGGGGCATGTGGGGCGCAAGATCGCCGCGACCTTCGCCTCGACCGGGACGCCGGCGCATTTCGTCCATCCCGCCGAGGCCAGCCACGGCGATCTCGGCAGCATAGCGCGCGACGACGTGGTGATGCTGTTGTCGAACTCGGGCGAGACGGCCGAGCTGTCGGATCTGATCAGCCACACGCGCCGCTTCGCCATCCCGCTGATCGGCGTCGCCGGGCGGGCCGAGAGCACGCTGATCCGCCAGAGCGACGTGGGCCTGGTGTTGCCGGATGCCCCCGAGGCCTGCGGGATCGGACTGGCGCCGACCACCTCGACCACGATGACCCTGGCGCTCGGCGATGCCCTGGCGGTGGCGCTGATGGAGCACCGTCGGTTCACGCCCGAGGATTTCCGCGGCCTCCATCCCGGCGGCCGGCTCGGGGCGCGGCTGGTGACGGTGGCGCAGCTGATGCACTCGGGCGCCGAGATACCGCTGACCAGCCCGGACACACCGATGGACGAGGCGCTCATCACCATGACCCGATCGGGCTTCGGGGTGATCGGCGTTGTGGACGAGGCCGGCGCGCTGGTCGGGATCGTCACCGACGGCGACCTGCGGCGGAACATGGCGGGCCTGCTCGACAAGCGCGTGGGCGAGGTGATGACCGGCCGCCCGCGCACCATCCGCACCACGGCGCTGGCCTCCGAGGCGCTGGGCGTGATGAACGGGGCGAAGATCACCACGCTCTTTGCCACGGCGCCCGAGACGCCGGACCGGCCGGCCGGCATTCTGCACGTGCACGACTGCCTGCGCGCCGGCGTGACCTGACCGATGGCGGTCGCACCGAACCTCTACTCGCGGCTGGTGGCGGTGCTGAAGGTGGCCCTTCCGCTTGTGGCGTTGGGAATGCTGTCGGCGCTCTTCCTGGTGCAGAACGACGACGGCCTCAGCGGTGATCTCGTCTTCTCGCGCGCCGATCTGGCGGCGCTCGGCAGCGGCCTCAGGATCAGCGATGCGACGTTGAGCGGCCGGACGAGCCGGGACGACGCCTTCCGCTTCGTCGCGGCCTCGGTGGTGCCCGACACCGCGCCGCCGACGCGGGCCGAGATCGCCGAGCTGTCGGGCACGATCGACCTCGTGGACGGCCCGAGCGTCTCGGTCACCGCCGAGCGCGGTGACATGGACATCGCCGAACAACGGCTTCGGCTGGCCGGGGCCATCGACATCGAAACCTCCGACGGCTACCGGATGCGGACCGAGGCGATGGACATCGACCTGCGCGCCGGCACGCTTCATGCGACCGAGGCGGTGCTGGCCGAAGGGCCGCTGGGACAGATCTCGTCGCAGACGCTGGAGATCATGCCGGCGGCAAGTACCGGGGATGCCCGGCGGTTTTTGTTCGGAAACGGCGTTCGCGTGGTATACGATCCGCCCAAATCCATCGACTGAGACCAGCATGCTCCGCCTCCTCCGATCCTTGACGGCCCTGCTCCTGCCCTTGCTCCTCATGCCCGCCGTGGCCATGGGCCAGGGGGCCGAGGTGCCCTTCGGCGGCCTCAGCCATGACGCCACGCTCCCCGTCGAGATCACCGCCGATGCGCTCGAGCTGGACCAGGCGGCCGGCACCGCCATCTTCATCGGCACGGTGCGGGTCGGCCAGGGCGAGCTGCGCCTGGCCGCGGACCGCGTCGAGGTGTTCTACGCCGCGGAAGGCCAGGGCGAGGCGGCCGGCGGCAGCACCGGCGCCGTGCAGCGCATGTTCGCCACCGGCAACGTGATGCTCTCGAACGGGGCCGAGGCGGCCGAGGCCGAACGCGCCACCTACGAGGTGGCGAGCGGCGTGGTCGAGATGGAGGGCTCCGTGCTTCTCACCCAGGGCCGCAACGCCCTGTCGAGCGAGCGGCTCCGCATCGACCTCAATGCCGGCACCGGGCGGCTGGAGGGGCGCGTTCAGACGATCTTCGTCCCTGGCGCGGCCCCCGCCCAGTGAGCCCGCCTCCGCCTCCGCCGCAGCCGCGCCCGGAGTTGCGCGTGACCGAGGGCCGCTCGGGCCTGCAGGTGCGCAACCTGGCCAAGAGCTACGCCAAGCGCCCGGTGCTGCGCGACGTCTCGCTGACCCTTCACCGCAGCGAAGTGGTGGCGCTGCTCGGCCCGAACGGCGCCGGCAAGACCACCTGCTTCTACGCCATCGCCGGGCTGGTGCCGCCGGATGCCGGCACGATCACCGTGGACGGGCAGGACGTGACCTGGCTGCCGATGTACCGCCGGGCCAAGCTCGGCATCGGCTACCTGCCACAGGAGGCCTCGGTCTTTCGCGGGCTGACCGTCGCCGACAACATCCGCGCCATTCTGGAGATCTCGATCCCCGAGCCCGAGAAGCGCCGCGAGATGCTCGACGAGCTGCTCGGCGAGTTCTCGATCACCCACCTGCGCCGCACGCCGGCGATAGCCCTCTCGGGCGGCGAGCGGCGGCGGGTGGAGATCGCGCGCTGCCTCGCCAGCCAGCCGAAATACGTGCTGCTCGACGAGCCCTTCGCCGGCGTCGACCCGCTGGCGGTCGCCGATATCCGTGATCTCGTGCGGCATCTGAAGGACCGCGGCATCGGCGTGCTGATCACCGATCACAACGTGCGCGAAACCTTGGACATCGTGGACCGGGCCTATATCCTGCACGGCGGGGCTGTGCTGATGAGCGGCACGCCCGATGAAGTGGTGCGCGACGACAACGTGCGGCGGGTCTACCTTGGCGAGAGCTTCCGCATCTGAGAGGCGCGACGACAGCGGAGACGGCGCATGGCGCTGACACCGCGGCTCGAGATGCGCCAACGCCAGGCGCTGGTGATGACCCCGCAGATGCTGCAGTCGATCCGACTGCTGCAGATGTCGAGCGGCGACCTCGCCAGCTTCGTCGCCGAGCAGGTCGAGCAGAACCCGCTGCTGGATTTCAGCCCCAGAGCCGCCTCTTCGGGGTCCACCGCCGGTCCGAGGCCGGCAGGGGGGGACGCCACCGACGCGCTGCAGTCCATCCCGGCGCAGGAAACGCTCTGGGATCATCTCCATGCCCAGATCGGCGCCATGCGCCTGAAGCCGGCGCTGGCCGAGGCGGCGCAGCTGCTGGCGGAAGAACTGGAAGACGACGGCTACCTGCGCGCGCCGCTGGACGAGGTGGCGGCGCGCCACCGCCTGACGCTGCCGCAGGCGTCGGCGGGGCTGGCGGTGGTGCAGTCCTGCGATCCGGCCGGCGTCGGCGCCCGTACCCTCGGGGAGTGCCTGGCGCTCCAGCTGCGCGAGCGCGACCGGCTCGACCCCGCGATGCAGGCGCTGCTCGCCCACCTGCCGCTGGTGGCGGCGGGTCGGCGGGGCGAGCTGCGTGCGCACTGCGGGGTCGATGACGAGGACCTGACCGAGATGCTGGCCGAGCTGCGCGCGCTCGACCCGCGCCCGGGCGCGCGTTTCACCGCCGCGCCGGTGCAGGTGGTGGTGCCGGACATCTATGTCACCCGCCTGCGGAGCGGCGCGCTCGGCGTCGAGCTGAACACCGAGACCCTGCCGCGGGTCCTGGTCGACAACGTCTATGCGGCGGGGTTCACCGCCGGCGCGAGCGCCGAGGCGCGGGCCTTCGTCTCCGAATGCCGTGTCTCGGCCAACTGGCTGGTGCGCAGCCTCGAGCAGCGGGCGCGCACCATCCTGCGGGTGGCCACCGCGATCGTGCGCCATCAGGAACGCTTCTTCGAACACGGCTTCGTCCAGCTACGCCCGCTGACCCGCCGCATGATCGCCGAGACCGTGGGCATGCACGAATCCACGATCAGCCGGGTGACGGCGGGAAAGTTCCTGTCCTGCGATCAGGGGCTGTTCGAGCTGCGCGCCTTCTTCAGCGCCGCCCTGCCGCAGAGTTCGGGGGCCGAGGACCTCTCGGCGGCGGCGGTACAGGACCGGATCCGCCAGGTGATCGGCGCCGAGGATCGCGGGCGAAGCCTTTCCGACGACCGCATCGTCGCTATTCTCGGGGCAGAGGGGATCGACGTTGCACGACGGACCGTTGCGAAATATCGTGAGGGCATGGGCATCCCGTCCTCCGTTCAGCGTCGCCGCCAGCGAACCCTCGCAGGCGGGGTGTGAGCTGTTGCCCGAAGGATGCGGCGGCGTTGACAACAGGGGTCCAGCCGTCCATAGGGTCCGCCCGCGGGCGTTTCGGTCCCAGTCGACTGTGTGAAGGGGCACCAAATGCGCATTCAGGTCAGCGGCAAGCAGATAGACGTCGGCGACGCGCTGCGAGGGCATGTCGAGGAACGTCTTTCGGAGTCGATCGGGAAGTACTTTGACCGACCGGTCGAGGCGATCGTCATTTTCTCCAAGCAGGGTCACGAGTTCGTTGCGGATTCGTCCGTGCACCTTCCCACTGGCCTCAACGTTCAGGCGAAGGCGAGGGCGGCCGAGGTCTATGCGGCCTTCGACGGCGCCGTTGAGCGGATGGAGAAGCAGCTGCGGCGCTACAAGCGTCGGTTGCGCGAGCATCGCGGGCCGAGTTCGGGCCAGATGGCCGCTGAAGCGTCGAGCTACATTCTCGCCGGCGGGCAGGATCACGACGAGAGCGAGGAGCCGGCAACGCTTCAGCCGGTGATTGTCGCCGAGATGGCGACCAAGGTGCCGCATCTTTCGGTCGGCGAGGCCGTTATGCACATGGAGCTCGCAGGGGCGCAGATACTTGTCTTCCGCAACGAGGCCCACGGGGGCGTCAACGTCGTCTACATGCGCGACGACGGCAACATCGGCTGGATAGATCCGCGCAACGATCGCTGAGGATCTCGAAACGGGAACGGGGAGTCTCCTTCATGGAGCTGTCAGATATCATTGGCGTCGAAGGAATCCGCGCGCCGCTGAAGTCCACGGGCAAGAAGCGGCTGCTGCAGGATCTCGCGGACCTGGCCGAGAGTGTCTATGGCCTGCCATCGGATGAGGTGTTCAAGGCACTGACCCAGCGCGAGGCGCTGGGGCCGACCGGGGTCGGGCGCGGTGTGGCGATCCCGCACGCGCGCTTCCCGGGCGTGACCAAGGTGATCGGCCTCTTCGTGCGGCTGGAGAAGCCGGTGGATTTCGAATCGATCGACCGCCAGCCGGTCGACCTCGTCTTCGCGCTCTTCGCCCCCGAGGCCGCGGGCGCGGAGCATCTCAAGGCGCTGGCGCGCGTGTCGCGCACGCTGCGCAGCGAGGCGGTCTGCGCCAAGCTGCGCTCGACCTTCGATCCGTCGGCCATCTATGCGATCCTGACCGAGGGCAAGGCCGAAGAGGCGGCCTGAGCCCCACGGCCACCGCGCGGGGCTGTTTGTCAGCCCGCGCATGCGGACGGGCATTGTGTACACAATGTGTATACGCCCCGGAACGCCTTAATATTCAAATACTTGCTGACTTCCCGCGCGCGGGACAGTGGTCTGGCCCGGTCCCGTTTGCGAGAGTGGTGAGGCGGCCCGAACGCGATTTCACGCCGGACGGACCCGTCCGGGCGCAGGGAAATCGCGGTCATTCGGGAGTTCAGAGCTGGCGGCCCGCCCCTGCCGGAAGGGCTTCGGCCCTCAGACCGCCCGCAGCGCCGGAGACGGCTTCTCGGCCTCAACGGCGGTGAGGGTCCGCAGATAGCCCAGGAACTCGTCGCGCAGCTCTTCGCGGGCGAGGCCGAAGGCCACGGTCGCCTGCAGGAAGCCGGCCTTCGATCCGCAGTCGAAGCGGCGACCCCGGAAGCGGAAGGCGTGCACGTCGTCGTGCCGGCTGATCTCGGCGGCAATGGCATCGGTCAGCTGGATCTCGCCACCGGCGCCGACCCGCATGTCATCGAGGTTCTCGAGCACCGAGGGGGTCAGGATATAGCGGCCGATCACCGCCATGTTCGACGGCGCCACCTCGGGCTTCGGCTTCTCGACCATGGCGCGGACCTTCATGGCGACGCCCGGGGCCGCCCCATCCACATCCACGATCCCGTAGGAGGAAACGCTCGAGGTCGGGACCTCCATGGTCGCGACCATGTTGCCGCCGGTGCGCTCATAGGCCTCGACCATCTGCTGCAGGCAGGGCTGCTCGGACTCGATGACGTCATCGGGCAGGATGACGGCGAACGGCTCGTCGCCGATCAGCCGCCGGGCGCACCAGACCGCATGGCCGAGGCCGCGGCGCTCCTTCTGGCGGACATAGGCGACGGCGCCGCTGTCCATGTTGGTCTGCTTCAGCACCTCGAGCAGATGGTCCTTGCCACTGTCGCGGAGGCTGGCCTCGAGCTCGGGCGCGCCATCGAAATAGTCCTCGAGCGCACCCTTGCCGCGCGAGGTTACGAAGATGAATTCCTTGATCCCCGCCGCTCGGGCCTCGTCGATGGCGTACTGGATCAGGGGGCGGTCGACCAGGGGCAGGATTTCCTTCGGCACAGACTTGGTTGCCGGGAGGAAGCGTGTTCCGAATCCCGCTACTGGCAGTACTGCCTTCGTGACCCGGCTCGTCATATCCAACTCCCTTGAGCAACCCAAATCAGCGCCATGCCGCGCCGCACCAATGCCCTCCCGGTATCACACGCGCCCGGGAGTTGGGCAAAAGGTTTCTTCGTTTCGTAAACACGCGGCGGTTTCCCGCGTGCGTCAGTCGATTCGAAGATCGGACAGGATGGCCTCGATACGATCAACGTCCGAGGGATTGTTGAGTTCCCAGAAACCATGGCCCCGGGCCGAGACCTCGACGCAATGCACCGGAGTACCGTTCTCCATGAAGCGCAGCTGCTCCAGCCCTTCCCAGGTCTCGAGCGGTCCCGGCGCCCAGCGCGAATAGGCGCCCAGCGCCGCCGGCCGATAGGCATAGACGCCGACGTGGTGGAACACCGGGATCTCCTCGCCCTCGCCGAGCGGCCGCCCGGTATAGGGCAGCACCTCCTTGGAGAAGTAGAGCGCACGGCCTGCGCGGTCGAAAACCGCGGTGGTGGCGCCGACCCGGCCGTGGCGCCGGTCCTCGAGGAATCCTTCCAGCGCCTTGGCGTCGCAGCGCAGGACCGGGGTCGCGACCTGGCGCGTCCCGTCGGCGGCGAGCGCGGCCACCAGCGCCTCGACGAACCAGGGGGGCGTCAGCGGCGCGTCGCCCTGCAGGTTGACGATGATGTCCTCGGACCCCATCCCCTCGGCCACGACCGCACAGCGCTCGGTGCCGTTGCGGCAGGTATCGGGCGTCATCGCGACCTCGGCCCCGAAGGCCCGAGCGGCGTCGGCGATGCGCGCGTCGTCGGTCGCCACGACGACCCGGTCCACGCCCCGCACCGCCATGGCCGCGTCCCAGCTGCGCCGGATCAGACTGCGCGCCTCGCCCGAGGCCCCGCGCAGCTCGACCAGCGGCTTGCCCGGATACCGGGTGGAGGCGTAGCGCGCGGGGATGACGATCATGACCGCCATGGCAGACGCTCAGCCCGCCACCAGCGCCACGCCGGGCGCATGGGCGATGAAGAAGGGGTTGGCGTAGCCTTCCTTGCCATAGACGAGCCGGGTGTGGTCGTCGAACCGCACCACCTCCCCGCCGGCGCCGAGCAGCACCGCATGACCGGCGGCCGTGTCCCATTCCATCGTCCGGCCAAGCCGCGGATAGAGATCCGCCTCGCCCGCCGCCACCAGGCAGAACTTCAGCGACGATCCCGCCGAGGTGAAGTCGCGCACCGGGTACTTCGCGATATAGTCGTCCGTCGCTTGGTCCCGATGCGACTTGGAGGCCACAACCACCAGGCCGGCGGCATCGGGGGTGGAGACCTTCAGCCGCGTGACCGGCCCTGGCGCCTCGGCGACATGGGGACCGTCCTCCTCGACCGTGTGCCCGCTGGCATCGGTATAGAAGAGCCGCCCCTTGGCCGGGGCATAGACCACGCCGCGGGTCGGCACGCCGTGCTCGACCAGCGCGATGTTGACGGTGAAATCGCCGCGGCGCTGGATGAATTCCTTGGTCCCGTCGAGCGGGTCGACGATGAAGAAGACGTCCGCCACCTGCTCGTGGCTCGCCTGCTGCTCCTCGGTCACGATGGCGATCGCGGGGAAGGCGGCGGCAAGGCCGGCGGCGATGATCCGGTCGGCAACCTCGTCGGCCTCGGTCACCGGCGAGGCGTCGTCCTTGGAGCGGACCTCGAAATCGGGCCGGTCATAAACCTGCATGATCGCGGCCCCTGCCTCGATCGCGAGGCGCCGCATTTGCGCGACGATCCCAGTGTAGTCCATCATGGCCATCCCGATTGTCGTTCATGGCCGCTATGGACCAGCCCCTGCCGTTTTGCAAATCCCGCCGCGGGGGCATCGTCACCGGTCCCTGCCGGAACCGAGCTTGCATCGCGCGCCGTTTCGGGTTGCATGGGCAGCAAGCTGCGGCTGGGTCGCAGGTGTTGAAAGGCGAATGATGACCAATCCGGCCCCGCGGGGGATACTTGCGCTACAGACCGTTGCCATGCCGGCCGATACCAATGCGAAGGGCGACATATTCGGCGGATGGCTGATGGCGCAGATGGACCTCGGCTCTTCGGTCATCGCGCGGGAGCGTGCGCGTGGCCGGGTCGCGACGGTGGCTGTCGAGGGTATGACCTTCCTCCGTCCCGTTCATGTGGGCGATGTGGTCTCGATCCACGCGGAGCTGTTGCGCACCGGCACGACCTCGATGACCATCGCCGTCGAGGCCTGGGTCGCGCGCACGCCCGGTGCCGAGCGACTGCGCGTCACTGAGGCGGAGTTCGTCTTCGTCGCGGTGGACAAGAACGGGGCCAAGCGCCCGCTGCCGGAACTGGCATGATGCGGGCGCTGGTTCTGATCCTAGCACTCGCCCTCCTCCCGCGCCCTGCGGCGGCCACCCAGGAATATATCCTGCCGACGCTCTTCGACGTGACCGACGTGGCGGCGGACGACGTGCTGAATGTGCGCGCCGGGCCGGGAGCTTCTTTCGAGGTCATCGGCTCGCTCGCCCCCGGCGCCACCGATGTCGAGGTCGTCTCTGAGACGGGCGGCTGGGGCCGGGTGAACACCGGCGAGAGCAGCGGCTGGGTGTCCATGCGTTATCTGACGTACCGCACCGATGTCTGGGAGCCCGGCACCGTGCCCGGGGGTTTCTCCTGCTTCGGGACCGAGCCTTTCTGGTCGATCGACACGCATCGCTTCGCCACGCCCGAGGACCCCGACAAGGCGATCGAGACCGTGGCCGTGCTCGATAGCGGCGTCCCCCGCGATCCGCGCCGGGCGCTGATCTCGGCCGGCGGCGACACGCGCTATACCCTCAGCGTCACGCCGCAGCTCTGCTCGGACGGCATGTCGGACCGCCTCTTTGGCCTTGGCGCCATGCTCGTCGTCGAGGGAGAGGGCCAGCCGGAGGTGCTGATGACCGGCTGTTGCTCTATCGCGCCGTGACAGCGCGCCGGGTTGCCCTGTGGCGGTCCTTTTCCGGCCTCGGGCTGCTGCTCGGGGCGCTCTTCTTCGCCGCGTCGCTGACCCCCTCGCTGATACCGCGCTCGTTCCCGCTGCAGGGGGCGCTGGGCGGGGTCTGTCTGGCGGCCGGCTACGGCCTCGGCGTGCTCGCGCTCTGGCTCTGGGACTATCTCGGCCTGCCGCACATGCGCGACCGGGTGCGGCGCAATGCCACCTGGGGCTCGGCGGCGGTGGCCGCCGCGATCGTGCTCTGGTCGCTCCGGCAGGCAGCCGAGTGGCAGAACTCGATCCGCGTGCTGATGGACATGGCCCCCGTCGATACCGCGCATCCGACCAAGGTGGGCATGATCGCGGCCCTGGTCGCCGTGGCCCTGATCCTGCTCGGCCGGCTGTTCCTGAAGACCGAGAAGGTGATCTCGACCCGCCTCGACCGCCATGTGCCCCCCAGGGTCTCGCGGCTGATCGGCCTGTCGCTGGCGGCGCTCATCTTCGCGATGATCGTCGACGGCGTGCTGTTCCGCGGCTTCATCCGCCTGGCCGATGCCTCGGCGCAGCAGCTCGATGCGCTGATCCAGCCCGAGATCGCCCCGCCCGATGACCCGATGAAGACCGGCAGCGCCGCCTCGCTGGTCAGCTGGCAGGATCTCGGCCGCACCGGGCGCGACTATGTGTCCTCGGGCCCGACCGCCGCCGAGATCGCCGCCTTCACCGGCCGCCCGGCACTGGATCCGATCCGCGTCTATGTCGGGCTGAACGCTGCCGAGGACGCGGTGGCGCGCGCCGAACTGGCGCTGGCCGAGCTGGTCCGGGTCGGCGCCTTCAGCCGCTCGCGCCTGATCGTCGCCGTTCCCACCGGCACCGGCTGGATGGATGCCGCCGCGACCGATCCGCTCGAATATCTCCACGACGGCGACGTCGCCACGGTGGCGGTGCAGTATTCCTATTTGCAGAGCTGGATCTCGCTACTGGTCGAGCCCGGCTATGCGTCCGAGACCGGCCGCGCGCTCTTCCGTGCGGTCTATACCTACTGGACCGACCTGCCCCGGGATACCCGGCCCGAGCTCTATCTCTACGGCCTCAGCCTCGGCTCGCTCAGCTCCGAACAGTCGCTGCGCCTGCACGAGATGATCGCCGACCCGGTCCAGGGCGCTCTCTGGGCCGGCCCGCCCTTTCCGAGCCCCAACTGGCGCTCGGTGACCAACGAGCGCCAGCCGGGCTCGCCCGCCTGGCTGCCCGTCTACGAGGATGGCTCCTTCATCCGCTTCACCAACCAGGAGAACCACCTCGACCTCGCCGGTGCCACCTGGGGACCGATGCGGATCGTCTATCTCCAGTATGCTAGCGACCCGGTGGTCTTCTTCGAGACGCGCGCGGTCTTCCGCCCGCCCGCCTGGCTCTCCGCGCCGCGCGGTGCGGACGTCTCGCCAGAGCTGCTCTGGATCCCGGTGGTGACCTTCATACAGCTCCTCCTAGACATGGCGATCGCGCTCTTCGTGCCGATGGGCTACGGCCATCTCTACGCGCCGGCGCATTACATCGACGCCTGGGAGGCCGTCACCGCACCCGCAGGCTGGACGCCGGCCGAGATCGACCGGCTGAAGGCGCATTTTCCCGCGGACTGAGGCGGAGATGGCGACCCGCAGGCGCCTCTGGACGCGCTGGCTGCTGGCGGGGCTCGGCATCTGGCTGGCGCTCTGGCTGCTCGGCATCTCCGGCAACACCGTCGGGCGCTATTTCGGCTGGATCGTGCCGCATGGCGACCCCGAGGCCCTGGCCGACCTCCTGCGCCCCTTCTACCGGGTCCAGCAGCCGGACGGCCCCGGACCCTTCCCGACCGCACTGCTCTATTCCGGCTGCGACGGGCCACGCGACAATCTCGAGCGCTGGGCGGCGATGCTGAACGCGCGGGGCTGGGCGGCGATCACCGTCGACAGCCACACGCCGCGCGACTACCTCGACTACGACATATGGCGGCTGATCTGCGCCGGCCAGCTGCTCATGGGCTCCGAGCGTGCCGGCGACGTTCTGGTCTCGCTCAGCGACGCGCGCGCCATGCCCTTCGTCGATCCCGAGCGGCTGGTGCTGATCGGCGCGTCGCACGGCGGCTGGGCGATCATGGAGCTGCTGACCTTCGCCTCCGAAGGCGCGCTTCCCTACAACCTCGCCGAAGCACCCGGCCCGCCCGGCGCCGACCCGCTGGCGGGGGTGCGCGGCGCGATCCTGCTCTATCCCTATTGCGGCCAGGCCAACCGCGCGAGCCACTACCGCTGGACCCCCAGGGTCCCTACGCTCCTGATGCTCAGCGACCGCGACCTGATCGCGCCGGCCGGCGACTGCCTCGCGCTGGTCGAGCGGCTCCAGGCCGACGGCCTGCCGGTCGAGGCCGAGATCTTCGAGGGCGTGACCCACGCCTTCGACCAGCAGGAGCGCGCGCCCTTCTCCGCCTTCGACTTCGACGCGGAGGCGACCGAACGCGCCCTGCGCATGGGCAGCGATTTCATCGACGGATTGGTCATGCCCACCCCTTGACCTTCCCATGACTGGAAGCCCCATATCCACCGCAACCGGATACGGGAGACCCCGATGTCAGCCTGCTGCAGCACGCACGAAACCGCCGCCGCGATCACCCGCGACCCCGTCTGCGGGATGCTCGTCGACCCATCGGCCGGAAAGCCGACGGCCGAGCATGACGGGCATACCTATCACTTCTGCCACGAGGGCTGCCGGACGAAGTTCCTCGCGGTGCCGCAGGACTATCTGACCGCGACCGACCCGGTCTGCGGCATGAGCGTGAACCGCGCCACGGCCGCCCATATGCTCAAGCACGAGGGGAGCCGGGTCTATTTCTGCTCCGCCGGCTGCATGGCGAAGTTCGAGGCCGACCCCGCGCGCTACGCGAATGGCGCCCCCGCCCCCGAGCCGATGCCGGCCGGCACGCTCTACACCTGCCCGATGGACCCCGAGATCGTGCAGGAAGGCCCCGGCGACTGCCCGATCTGCGGCATGGCGCTCGAGCCGATGATGCCCACGGCGGACGCCGGCCCGAACCCCGAGTTCATCGACTTCCGCCGCCGCTTCATCGTCGGTGCGGTGCTGACAATCCCCGTACTGCTGATCGCCATGGGGCCGATGATCGGCCTGCCGGTGCATGACTGGCTGGGCATGGGCCTCGCCCGCTGGCTCGAATTCCTGTTCGCGGCGCCTGTGGTGCTCTGGTCGGGCTGGCCGCTGCTGACCCGCGGCTGGAAATCCTTCCGCACCGGCAATCTCAACATGTTCAGCCTGATCGCCATGGGCGTGACGGCGGGCTTCGCCTTCTCGACGCTGGCGGTTGTCGCGCCGGGCATCTTCCCCGACGGCTTCCGCGACCATCACGGCCAGGTCGGCGTCTATTTCGAGGCCTCGGCGGTGATCGTGGTGCTGGTCCTGCTCGGACAGCTCCTGGAGCTCGCCGCCCGCGACCGCACCGGCGCCGCCATCCGCGCGCTGCTCGACCTCGCGCCCAAGACGGCGCGGCGCATCGCGGCCGACGGCAGCGAGTCCGAGATCCCGCTGGAAGAGGTCCGCACCGGCGACCGTCTGCGCGTGCGCCCGGGCGAGGCGCTGCCCGTCGATGGCACCGTTCTCGACGGGCGCTCCTCGGTGGACGAGAGCATGATCACCGGCGAGCCGGTCCCGGTCGAAAAGGCCGCCGGCGACCCGGTGACCGCCGGCACGCTGAACGGCACCGGCGGGCTGGTGATCGAGGCCGCCCGCGTCGGGGCCGACACCATGCTGTCGCGCATCGTCGCGATGGTCGCCGAGGCCCAGCGCTCGCGCGCGCCGATCCAGCGGCTGGCCGATGCCGTCTCCGCCTGGTTCGTGCCGGCGGTGATCGCGGTTGCCGTGATCGCCTTCGTCGCCTGGGCGATCTTCGGCCCCAGCCCGGCGCTGGCCCATGGTCTGCTCGCCGCGGTCTCGGTGCTGATCATCGCCTGCCCCTGCGCGCTCGGACTTGCGACGCCGATGTCGGTGATGACGGCCACCGGGCGCGGCGCCCAGGCGGGCGTGCTGATCCGCAACGCCGAGGCGCTGGAGCGGTTCGCCGAGGTCGACACGCTGGTGGTCGACAAGACCGGCACGCTCACCATGGGCCGCCCCGAACTCGTCGCCGTCCTGCCCGCGCCGGGCATGGATGAAGCCGAGCTGCTGCGCCTCGCCGCCAGCCTCGAGCGCGGCTCCGAGCACCCGCTGGCCGAGGCGATCACCGCCGGAGCCGAGGCGCGCGGGATCGCGCTGGCCGATGTGGCCGATTTCGCCTCCGTCACCGGCAAGGGCGTGACCGGCGTGGTCGACGGCCGCCG
>CAYLHK010000023.1:870-37883 GCA_964383295.1 uncultured Rhodovulum sp. | reverse complement strand
CCTCTACATCTGGGCGGGCCCGCACCACCTGCACTACACCGCGCTCCCCGACTGGGCGCAGACGCTCGGCATGGTGTTCTCGATCGTGCTCTGGATGCCCTCCTGGGGCGGCATGATCAACGGCCTGATGACGCTGCAGGGCGCCTGGGACAAGCTGCGGACCGACCCGGTGCTGCGCATGCTCGTGGTCTCCGTCGGCTTCTACGGCATGTCGACCTTCGAGGGCCCGGTCATGTCGATCAGGGCGGTCAACTCGCTGTCGCACTACACCGACTGGACCATCGGTCACGTCCATTCCGGCGCGCTCGGCTGGAACGGCATGATCACCTTCGGCGCGCTCTACTACCTGGTGCCGCGGCTCTGGGGGCGCGAGCGGCTCTATTCGCTCTCGGCCGTCTCCTGGCACTTCTGGTTGGCCACGATCGGGATCGTCCTCTACGCCTCGGCGATGTGGGTCACCGGCATCATGGAAGGGCTGATGTGGCGCGAGGTCGACGACCAGGGCTTCCTCGTCAACTCCTTCGCCGACACCGTGGCCGCCAAGTTCCCGATGTATGTCGTCCGCGCCATCGGCGGGGTGCTCTACCTCGCCGGCGGGATCATCATGGCCTGGAACCTCTGGAAGACCGCGCGCGGCGCCGAGACGCCCGCCCCCGCCCGCGCCGTCGCCGCCGAATAGCAGGACAGACCGATGACCGACACCAACGTCACCCCGGACCACGCCGATGAAGCGAGCGCGCCGCGGAAGCTCGGCTGGTTCATCCGCAACCACCACCGGGTGGAGAAGAACCTCACCCTGCTGCTGGTGCTCAGCTTCCTCGTGGTCACCATCGGCGGGCTGGTGCAAATCGTGCCGCTCTTCTACCTCGACAACACGATCGAGGACGTCGAGGGCATGCGCCCCTATTCCCCGCTGGAGCTTGCGGGCCGCGACATCTACGTGCGCGAGGGCTGCTACGTCTGCCACAGCCAGATGATCCGCTCGATGCGCGACGAGGTGGAACGCTACGGCCACTACAGCCTCGCAGCCGAGAGCCAGTACGACCGGCCCTTCCAGTGGGGGTCCAAGCGCACCGGCCCCGACCTCGCGCGCGTCGGCGGTCGCTATTCCGACGACTGGCACATCGCGCATTTCCAGCGCCCCCAGGACCTGGTGCCGGAATCGATCATGCCCGCCTACCCCTGGCTCGCGCGCACGCCGATCAGCTCCGATCGGATCGCCGGGATCATGCGCGCCCACCGCACCGCCGGCGTGCCCTACACCGACGAGATGATCGCGAACGCGCGGGCCGACTTCCGCACCCAGGCCGACCCCGACCGCGGCGATGTCGACGCGCTGCTCGCGCGCTACCCCAAGGCGCAGGCGCGCAACTTCGACGGCCAGCCGGGGATCAGCGAGCTCGACGCCATCATCGCCTATCTGCAGATGCTGGGCACGCTCGTCGACTTCTCCACCTTCACCCCCGACGCGAGCAGGTGAGCCCGTGGAAACCTACAGCGCCCTCAGGGGCTTTGCCGACAGCTGGGGCCTTCTCGTCCTCTTCCTGTTCTTCGCCGGCGTCTTCGTGTGGGTCTTCCGGCCCGGGGCGCGCCCGCTGCACGACGACGCCTCCCGGATGATCTTCCGCAACGAGGACAAGCCCAAGGACGACGACCATGGCCGATAAGCGCGAGATCGACGCCGAGACCCAGACGCCCACCACCGGGCACGAATGGGACGGCATCAAGGAACTCGACACGCCCATGCCGCGCTGGTGGCTCTGGACCCTCTACGCCACCATCGTCTGGGGCATCGGCTACCTGATCATGATGCCGGCCTGGCCGCTGATCAACTCGGCCACCCCCGGCCTGCTCGGCTATTCCAGCCGGGCGAATGTCGCCACCGACATCGCCGATCACCGTGCCCGCAATGCGCCGCTGAACGAGCGTCTGCTGTCCACCGATCTCGCGCTGGTGGCCGATGATGCCGAGCTGCAGCGCTTCTCGGTCGCCGGCGGCCGGGCGGTGTTTCTCGCCCAGTGCTCGCAGTGCCACGGTGCCGGCGGCGGCGGCGCGATCGGCGGCTTCCCGAACCTGCTCGATGACGACTGGCTCTGGGGCGGCACCGTGGACGACATCCGCCAGACGGTGACCCACGGCGTCCGCGACGAGGCCGATTTCGACACCCGCTTCAGCATGATGCCCGAGTTCGGCTCCATGCTCTCGGGCGACGAGATCGGCGCGCTCGTCCACTACGTCCGCTCGCTCTCCGGCCTCGAGCACGACGGGGCGGCGATCGAGACCGGCACCGTGCTCTTCGCCGACAATTGCGCCGCCTGCCATGGCGTCGACGGCACCGGCGACCCGTTCCAGGGCGCGCCGAACCTCGCCGACGGCATCTGGCTCTACGGCCGCAGCGACGAGGCGATCCGCCAGACGATCGCCGGCGGGCGCGGGGGCATGATGCCCTCGTTCCAGGCCCGGCTCTCGCCCGAAGAGATCGCCAAGGTCGCGATCTACGTCCACAGTCTCGGCGGGGGGCAGTAGCCCGCCGTCGGGCCACATAGGTTCAGGCACAGGACGGGGACGCCGCAGGGCGCCCCGCGCGTACCCCAGGTGAGCGACACCTCCCATCCCCCCGCCCTCTTCGCCGCGCGTGAGCCGGTGTTCCCCCGACGCGTCTCCGGGACGTTCCGCCGGCTGAAATGGTGGATCATGGCCGTGACGCTGGCGATCTACTACATCACCCCCTGGCTGCGCTGGGACCGCGGCTCCGCCCTGCCCGACCAGGCGGTGCTGGTGGATCTCGCCAACCGGCGCTTCTACTTCTTCTTCATCGAGATCTGGCCGCACGAATTCTATTTCGTCGCCGGCCTGCTGATCATGGCGGGGCTCGGCCTCTTCCTCTTCACGGCGGCCCTGGGCCGCGTCTGGTGCGGCTATGCCTGCCCGCAGACCGTCTGGACCGACCTCTTCATCCTGGTCGAGCGCTGGATCGAGGGCGATCGCAACGCCCGCGTGCGGCTGTGGAACGCGCCCTGGACGGCGACCAAGATCCGCCTGCGCACCGTCAAATGGACGGTGTGGCTGCTGATTGCCGTGGCGACCGGCGGTGCCTGGGTCTTCTACTTCGCCGACGCGCCGACCCTGCTCGGTCAGCTTGTGACCTTCTCGGCACCACCCGTCGCCTACTTCTCCATTGCCATCCTGACCGCCACGACCTTCATCTTCGGCGGCTTCATGCGCGAGCAGATCTGCATCTACGCCTGCCCCTGGCCCCGCATCCAGGGCGCGATGATGGACGAGGCGACGATGACCGTCGCCTATCGTGACTGGCGCGGCGAGCCGCGCGGCAAGCACCGCAAGGCCGCCGGTGCCGAGGCCCTGGGCGACTGCATCGACTGCTCGGCCTGCGTGAACGTCTGCCCCACCGGCATCGACATCCGCGACGGCCAGCAGCTTGCCTGCATCACCTGCGCGCTCTGCGTCGACGCCTGCGACGACGTGATGCACAGGATCGGCAAGCCGCGCGGGCTGATCGACTACATCACGCTGGCCGACGGCGAGCGCGAACGCGCCGGCGCGGCTCCAAGGCCCGCATGGCGCAGCATCGTGCGCCCGCGCACCCTGCTCTACTTCGTGCTCTGGTCGCTGATCGGCGTCGGCCTGGTGGCGGCGCTCGTCCTGCGCACCGATCTCGCCTTCTCGATCGAGCCGGTGCGCAACCCGGTCAATGTCGTGCTCTCGGACGGATCGGTGCGCAACGCCTACGAGCTGCGCCTGCGCAACATGACCGGAGAGGACCGCGCACTCGTCCTCGCGGTCGAGGCGCCCGCACCGATGGAGCTGACGCTCGAGGGCGTCGTGGGGCTCGGGCTGACCGTGCCCGCCGATGCCACCTTCCGCCAGCGCGTCTACCTGACCGCGCCGCCGTCCAGCGGTGCGGCCACCGCACCCCGCACCGACCTCGATATCGTGGTCCGGGACGCCGCCACCGGCATGCGGGTCGGCGAGGGCACGATCTTCCACGGGAGGCCGGAATGAGCGCGCGCAAAGGTTTCTCGCGGGTTAACGCGAATCTATTTTGTAATGTTTTTCAATGCTATAGCCGGATGCTCAACGTTGAGCATCTCGGCGCGCAGGAGCTGCAGCCATGCCGATGACCCGTCCCCTGACCGGCCGCAAGGTCCTGGCCATCGCGCTCGGCGCCTTCGGCATCATCCTCGCCGCCAACATCACCATGTCGGTCTACGCCATCAGCACCTTCTCCGGCCTCGTCGTGCCCAACAGCTACATCGCCAGCCAGAGCTTCGATGCCCGTCGTGACGCCCAGGAGGCGCTCGGATGGACGCTCGCCCTCGACCATGCCGAGGACGCCCTCACCCTCGCCGTCACCGACACCGCCGGCCGCACCGTCCGCCCGGCCATGATCGAGGCCACGATCGGCCGCCCGACCACGCTTCGCGACGACCAGTCCCTCGCCCTGATGGAGGCCCCCGGCGGCTACATCGCCGAGGCCGCCCTGGCCCCCGGCGCCTGGCGCGTCGAGATCGTGGCGTTCGCCGAGGACGGCACTGCCTTCCATCAGAGCCGCTCGCTCTACGTGGCGGCGCCATGAGCGGCACCGCCCATCCGATGGCCTGTCCGGCCTGCGCCGCGGCCCCCGAGCTGCCGCCCCTGCCCCGCGCCGCCGCTCCGGCGGTGCTGCGCCGCTTTGAGCTTTCGCTGCCGTCCATCCACTGCGCCGCCTGCATCACCGGCGTCGAGCGCGCGCTGGACGCCGAACCCTTCGTCGCCGCCGCCCGGGTGAACCTGTCGCTGAAGCGCGTCGCCGTCACCGCCGAGGACGGCCCCGGCACCGAAGCCCGCCTGATCGCCACGCTCGCCGATCGCGGCTATGACGCCCGCCCCCTCGACAGCGCCGCGCTGGAGGCCACCCGCGTGGACGCCGAGGGCCGCGATCTCCTGGCCCGCATGGGCGTGGCGGGCTTCGCCTCCATGAACGTGATGCTGCTCTCGGTCGCCGTCTGGTCCGGCGCCACCGAGACCACGCGCGACCTGCTGCACTGGGTCTCGGCCGCCATCACCCTGCCGGCGGTGGCCTTCGCCGGCATGCCCTTCTTCCGCTCGGCCTTCGCGGCCCTGCGCGGCCGCCGGCTCGACATGGACGTGCCGATCTCGATCGCGATCATCCTCTCGGCCGCGATGAGCCTCAGCGAGACCATGCTTTCGGGACGGCACGCCTATTTCGAAGCCTCGATCGGCCTGACCTTCTTCCTGCTGATCGGCCGCTACCTCGCCCACCGCACCCGCGCCACCGCCCGCTCGGCGGCCGCGGAACTTGCGGCCCTCGAAGTCAGCATGGCCGATCGCATCCGCCCCGACGGCAGCCGCGAGACCGTGCCCGTCGACGCGCTGCGTGCCGGCGATCTGGTCGCCGTCCCCCCGGGCGCGCGCATCCCCGTGGATGGCACCGTCGCGGCAGGCCGCTCCGAGGTCGATCCCTCGCTCCTGACCGGCGAGACCCTGCCCGAAGCCGTGGCCCCGGGCACGGCCGTCCGCGCCGGCATGCTGAACCTGACCGGCCCGGTCACGATCACCGCGTCCAGCCTGGGCGAGGACACGCTCCTGCGCCAGATCGCCCGCCTGGTCGAGGCGGCCGAACGCTCGCGCTCGCATTACGCGAGCCTCGCCGAGCGCGCGGCCCGCGCCTATGCGCCCGCCGTACTGATCCTGGCCACCGCCGCCTTCCTCTGGTGGGGGCTCTCCACCTCCGACTGGCGCCTCGCCTTCAACATCTCGGTCGCGGTGCTCATCATCACCTGCCCCTGCGGCCTCGGCCTCGCGGTGCCGGCAGTGCTAACCGCCGCATCGGGCCGGCTCTTCCACCAGGGCGTCCTGCTCAAGGACGGCACCGCGCTGGAGAAGCTTGCGCAGATCGACGCGGTCGTCTTCGACAAGACCGGCACGCTCACGACCGGCCGCCCGCTCCTGACCAACGCCGCCGACCTACCCCCGCGCACCTTCGCGCTCGCCGCCGCGCTTACCGAAGGCAGCGCGCATCCGCTCTCGCGCGCCGTCCGCGACGCGGCCGAAGCTGCGCGCCTGCGCCCGGCCCGCGTCACCGACATCACCGAGCATCCCGGCCTCGGCACCGAAGCCTGGATCGGCGAGACCCGCATCCGCCTCGGCCGCGCGGAATGGGTGGGCGCGCCCACGGCGGCCGAGGTCACCACCTCCTGGCTCCGCGCGGGCGACGAGCCCCCCGTGGCGCTGACCTTCGCCGACGAGATCCGCCCCGAGGCCGCCGCCACCATCGCCGAGCTGCAGGCCGCCGGCCTGCCGGTCACGCTGCTCTCGGGCGACGCCGACCGTCCTGTCGCCGCGCTCGCCGAGCGCCTTGGCATCTCCTACTGGATCGCGCGCGCCACGCCGGCCGAGAAGGTCGCCCATCTCGACGGCTTGCGCGCCGCGGGCCGCCGCGTGCTGATGGTCGGCGACGGCCTGAACGACGCCGCGGCGCTCGCGGCCGCCCATGTCTCGATCTCGCCCGCCTCCGCGGTCGATGCCAGCCGCTCGGCGGCGGACATGATCGTGATCGGCAACCGCATCGACCGCGTGGTCTCGAGCTGGCGCACCGCCCGCATCGCCCGCCGCCGGATCCTCGAGAACTTCGCCTTCGCGCTCGGCTACAACGTCATCACCGTGCCGCTCGCCTTCGCCGGCATCGTCACGCCCCTCATCGCCGCGATCGTGATGTCGACGAGCTCGCTCGCCGTCTGCCTGAACGCCCTGCGCATGGGACCGCGGACATGACGGTCCTCGTCATCCTGATCCCGGTCTCGCTTTTCCTCGGCGCGCTCGGGCTCGTGGGCTTTCTCTGGATGCTGCGCAACAACCAGTACGATGACCCCGACGGCGCCGCCATGCGGGTCCTGTCGAACCGCTACGACGACCACCCGGCCGGAGAGGACGAGCCTCCGAAGGGTTGAGCCCTACCCCTGCCGGTCCAGATGCCCCAGGTCCCGCTCCGGCGCGATCACATCGCGGACCCGCTGCTTCAGCGCCCGCGCATCGGGAAAGCCGCCGTCCCGCTTGCGCTCCCAGATGATCTCGCCATCCAGCCGGATCTCGAACACGCCGCCATGGCCCGGGATCAGCGCCACCGAGCCCAGCTCCTCGCCGAAGGTGGACAAAAGCTCCTGCGCCATCCAGCCCGCGCGCAGCATCCAGTTGCACTGGGTGCAATAGGCAATCGTCACCGCCGGCTTCACCTCAGCCTCGCCCATATCCGCCCCCTCCAGGCGTCTCCAGCCAGTAGACATCCCCCGGCCCGAGCTCGGTCCGGTCGGCGGAAGCCAGCACCTCCTCGCGCCCATCCGCGCGCAGCACCCGCGTCCGCCCGCAACTCCCCGCCCCGCCGCCTTCCAGCCCCGGCGGCGGCACCACCCGGTGCCCCGACAGGATCGCCAGCGTCATGGGCTCCAGGAACCGTATCCGCCGCGTGACCCCGTCCCCGCCCCGGAACCGCCCCGCGCCGCCGGAGCCCTCGCGGATGCGGAATTCGTCCAGCACCACCGGAAACCGCCACTCCAGCACCTCCGGATCGGTCAGCCGCGAATTGGTCATGTGCGAATGCACGCCGCTCGTCCCCGCATAGCCCGACCCGTCCGACAGCACCCCCGCCCCGGTGCCCCCGCAGATCGTCTCGTAATACTGATAGGTCGCATTCCCCCAGGTGGTGTTGTTCATCGTCGACTGCGCCGCCGCCTGCACGCCCAGCGCCAGGAACAGCGCCGAGGTCACCGCCTGGCTGGTCTCGACATTGCCCGCGATCACCGCGGCCGGATACTCTGGCGACAGCATCGTGCCCCGCGGCAGCACCACCTGCAGCGGCTTCATCACCCCTTCGTTCATCGGGATCGCATCGTCGACCAGGCAGCGGAACACATAGAGCACCGCCGCCCGCGTCACCGGCTCGGGCGCATTGTAGTTGGTGGCGAGCTGCGCCGTCGTGCCGGTGAAATCGATCACCGCCGAGCGCGTCTCCCGGTCCACCCGGATCCTCACCCGCACCTCGCGCGGCGTGCCGTCAAAATCGGGGTCCATCGGATAGATGCATTCGCCATCCCCCAACGCCTCGATCGCCCGGCGCACGCATTCCTCGGCATTGTCCTGCACATGCCCCATGTAGGCGCGCACGACCTCGATACCGAACTGCCCGACCATGCGCCGCAGCTCCTGCGCGCCCTTCTCGCAGGCGGCGACCTGCGCCTTCAGATCGGCCATGTTGATGTCGGGCGCCCGCACCGGATGGGCACCTTCCAGCAGCAGCGCCCGCGTCTCCGCATCGCGGAAATGCCCACGATCGACCAGCTTCCAGTTGTCGATATAGGCGCCCTCGTCATGGATGCTCCGGCTGTCCGGAGGCATCGACCCCGGCGTCAGCCCGCCCACATCCGTGTGATGCCCGCGCGCCGAGGTGTAGAACAGCACCTCCGCCCCCGCGTCGTCCCAGACCGGCGTCACCACGGTGATATCGGGCAGATGCGTGCCGCCATTGTAGGGCGCGTTCAGCACATAGACATCGCCCGGCGCCATCTCCGGGTTCTGGGCGATCACCGCCTTCACGCTCGCGCCCATGCTGCCCAGATGCACCGGCATGTGCGGCGCATTGGCGATCAGATCGCCGGCCGCGTCGAAGACCGCGCAGGAGAAATCCAGCCGCTCCTTGATCGTCACGCTGGCGGCGGTGTTCTCCAGCACCGCGCCCATCTGCTCGGCAATCGACATGTAGAGGCTGTTGAACACCTCCAGCATCACCGGATCGGCCCCGGTCCCGACCGCCGTGCGCAGGGGCCGGGCCTCGACCCGCGTCAGCTCCACATGGTCATGGGCGGTGACGCGCGCCTGCCAGCCCGGCTCGATCAGGATCGAGGTATGCGGCTCGACCAGCACCGCCGGCCCGCTCAGGCGATCGCCCGGCCGCATGGCCTCGCGCCGCACGAAGCGCGTGTCGCGCTGCGCGCCGCCGAGAAACACCGGCGCGACCAGCGCCGTGTCGACCTCGGCCTCGTCGCGCTCCGCCACGTCGAGCGCCGCCTCCGACAGATCGGCCGCCCCGCCGATCGCCTCGACCTGCGCCGCCTCGATCACCAGCGCCGCCGCACCGGGATCGAACCCGAACCGCTGCCGATGCGCCGCCTGGAACGCCGCCCGCATCGCCGCCTCGTCGCTGAAGGCAATGGGCAGCGCCGTGTCCGTGCCCTTCACCTTCAGATGCAGCAGCTGCACCAGCGCGATGTCGCGCTCCGCCACGCCCTGCGCCTCGACAGCGCCCAAGGCGTCGACCCCCAGCCGGTCGAGCAGCGCCGCCGCCTGCATGCGGCTGGCCGGCGCCAGCTCCGCCTCCACCGCCTGCGTGCGCGTGGCCCGAATATCGGCCAGCCCCATGCCATAGGCCGACAGGAGCGAGGCCATCGGATGGATCAGACAGGTCTCCATCCCCAGCGTATCGGCGATCGCGCAGGCATGCTGCGCCCCCGCCCCCCCGAACACGGTCAGGCAATAGCCGCTGACGTCATGCCCGCGCTGGACGCTGATCTTCTTGATCGCATTGGCCATGTTCTCGACCGCGATGGTCAGGAAGCCCTCGGCCACCTCCTCCGCACTCTTGCCGATCTCGGCGGCCATCGCCTCGAACCCGGCGCGCGTTGCCGCCGCATCGAGCGGCCGGTCGCCGTCCGGGCCGAAAATGGCGGGAAAGAACTCCGGCCGCAGCCGCCCGGTCACAAGGTTCGCATCCGTCACCGCCAGCGGGCCGCCGCGCCCGTAGCAGGCCGGCCCCGGATCGGCGCCGGCGCTCTCGGGACCCACCCGCATCCGCGCGCCGTCGAAGGTAAGCAGCGAGCCGCCCCCCGCCGCGACGGTATGGATCATCATCATCGGCGCGGTGATGCGCACCCCCGCAATCTCGGTGTGCAGCACCCGCTCGAAATCGCCGGAATAGTGGCAGACGTCCGTCGAGGTACCCCCCATGTCGAAACCGATGATCCGCTCCTGCCCGGCGATCTCGCTGGTGCGCACCGCGCCGACCACGCCGCCCGCCGGCCCGGACAGGATCGCGTCCTTGCCCTGGAAGCTCGTGGCATCCGTCAGGCCGCCCGAGGACTGCATGAACATGAGCTTGCCGCCCATGTCCCCCTCGAAGGCGGCCGCCACCCGGTCGATGTAGCGCCTAAGGATCGGGGTCAGATAGGCGTCGACCACGGTCGTGTCGCCGCGGCTGACCATCTTCATCAGCGGCGAGACCTCGTGGCTGACCGAGACCTGCACGAACCCGGCCTCGCGCGCCAGCGCCGCCGCCCGCGCCTCGTGCGCCCCGTGCCTGTAGCCATGGACGAAGACGATGGCACAGGCGCTGATCCCCGCCGCCCGCGCCTCGGCCAGATCCGCCGCCAACGCCGCCTCGTCCAGCGGCACGTCGACCGTCCCGTCGGCGCGCACCCGCTCGGCCGCCTCGATCACGCGCGAATAGAGCATCTCGGGCAGCACGATCTGCCGGTCGAACAGCCGCGGTCGGTTCTGATAGGCCAGCCGCAGCTGCTGGCCGAGGCCCTGGGTGGTGACCAGCACCACCGGCTCGCCCTTGCGCTCCAGAAGCGCATTGGTCGCGACCGTCGTGCCCATCTTCACGCTGGCGATGCACGTCGCCGGAATGCGCTCATCCGTCCCGAGCCCGAGAAATCCGCGGATCCCGTGCAGCGCCGCATCCGCATATTGCTCCGGGTTCTCGGACAACAGCTTGGCGCGATGGAGCTGCCCCTCGGGGTCGCGCGCGACGATATCGGTGAAGGTGCCGCCGCGATCGATCCAGAAATCCCAGGCCGTCATGCCCCACCCTCGTCTCGTCGCCCCTGGGGGCCTTTCGGGGCTCAATCAGGCACGCGGCACGCCGGGATGCAAGTGGGGGCCGGCCTGCGATCCCGCCATCTTCTGCGTCCGTCGCGACACGCCGCAGGCGTGCCCCAAACCTTTCCTAATGGTAAATGGGTTCGAATACGCCTTTATATACAAAGGCTTGAAAATTGCGCACATGTGCGCACCCTTGCCGGGCACACGCCGTCAGCGTCGCTCGCCCGCCCGCGCATAGGCTTCGCCTCGTGCACCGGACCCGCCGCCCGCGGCGCGCTCCTGCTGCCAGTTGCGGCCCCAGGCCACGAGATAGAGCGAGGCGACCGCCACCACCAGGATCGCCTCCCGCCCGAAGGCCGAGGGCTCGAAGCGGGTCAGCAGGATCGCCAGCAGGTAGTAGACGAGGATATGGGCCGAGAAGACATGCAGCGAATGCTGGCCCAGCACCACCAGGAACGGCCGGGTGAACAGCCAGCGCAGCCAGTCCGAGGCCTGCCGCACCATCGGCACCCGGTCCCGCCCGCCGACCTGCAGCAGCCAGACGATCAGGAACAGATCGAGCGCGAAGGCGATCGGATAGACAAAGCTCAAGAGGCTGCGATGGGTGCCGGAGATGAACCGCCGCGTCCCGTCCTCGCCCAGAAGCTGCCAGTCCACGACCCGGTCCCACACGCCGAGCAGCACCACAGCCCCCAGCGCGATGAAGAAGGCGACCCGGTACTGCTCCTCACGCAGGAACGACAGATCGAGCCGCCCCTCCGCCATGCGATACCCGAAATAGAGCCCGCTGAAGAACAGCGCCTGCCAGGCAAAGCTGTTGAAATAGAGCCCGAACCGCGCCGGCACCCCGATCTCCCCCAGCGCCAGCTGCAAGCGGTACATCGTGAACCCCGCCAGCCCCGTCTGCGCGACCAGCCAGAGCACCACCATCAGCAGGAAGAACGGCACCACCAACCCGCGATGCAGCATCCAGAAGGCAAACGGCGCCGCCAGCATGAAGAAGATATACATGGGGAGAATCCCCATATGCGCCGATGAGGACAGGAGGAGCAGGCTCGAGACCGTGAAGGTCAGCGGCGCATCCACATAGGGCGCCAGATCCCGCGGTGCAGCCGCCCCCAGCGCCAGCGCCACCGCCAGCAGGATCAGGATCAACCCCACCTGATGGCTGTAGATCGTGCGCACCCGATCCAGCAGGGGCCCGGCGATCCGCGCCACGGTCGGCCCCTTCAGGAACTTCCGCCCGTAGACGAGCCCGACCATCAGCCCGGAGACGAAGACGAACCCCTGAGCATCCTCGACAAAGCCGAAACTGTGGTGGTTGACCTTAGCGAGCCAGCTGTCCGTCAGCCCGCCGAAATGCACCACCGCCATGAATAGCAGGAAGAAGCCGCGGAACCCGTCGATGATCGTCAGTCGCCCCATTCCGCTCCCGCCCTTGTTCGAGGGAAGAGCTAGAACCCGAGGGGACGGGGATCAAACCGAAGCGGCGCGGTCGGCGGTTGCCCGCCCAGCCGCTCAGCGGCCGAGGATGGCCCGGACGTAGTTCTGCGTCTCGCGATAGGGCGGCACGCCCCGGTGCCGCTCGACCGCGCCCGGGCCTGCGTTGTAGGCCGCCAGCGCCAGCCGCCAGTCGCCGAACTTCTGGTACTGCTGGCGCAGGTAACGCGCGCCGCCATCGAGGTTCTGCTGCGGATCGTGCGGGTTGACGCCCAGGAGCTGGGCCGTGCCCGGCATGAGCTGCGCCAAACCGATTGCGCCCTTGCTCGACCGCGCCGTGGGCCGGAAGTTCGACTCCGTCCGCACCAGCCGCAGGAACAGATCCTCGGGAATGTTGTGCCGCCGTGCCGCCGCGCGCGCCATGTCCTGATAGAGACCGGGCGAACCCGTGAAAGCAGGGATGCCGGACCATTCGTCCTCGGTGAGGCGCGAGGGCCGCCGCGGCTGACCGGCCGTCGCACCGGGAACCGGCGGGCGGATCAGCGAGCGGTACTCGGAGGACAGATTCGATTGACTGCTCAGCAGTCGGCTCAGCGGCACATCCGCCGCCACGCTTCCCGCCGCCACGCTGCACACCAGCGCGGCAACGCAGCCGAACGCGATCGTGAAATGTCGCATTGTCCCTCGTCTCGCCCGTATTCGGCTTCGGCCTGGGCTTGCCCGCCCGATTTGCGGCGGACTATCGCAAATTAATCCGGGCCTGTCAGCTTTCAATCTGTTCTTCACAGGCCGTTAATCCTAAAACGGCGAAGCTTCGCGGCCCGGTTGTCACAGGTGATCGGGTCACGTGTCCAGACGGGAGGAATCGAGCATGGCGGGCAGCGTGAACAAGGTGATTCTGGTCGGCAATCTCGGCCGTGATCCCGAGGTGCGGACGTTCCAGAACGGTGGCAAGGTGGTGAACCTGCGCATCGCCACCTCGGAGCGCTGGCGCGACAAGCAGTCTGGCGAGAACCGCGAGCGGACTGAATGGCATTCGGTGGCCATCTTCAACGAGAACCTCGGCCGCATTGCCGAGCAGTATCTGCGCAAGGGCTCGACCGTCTATATCGAGGGCCAGCTCGAGACCCGGAAGTGGCAGGACCAGTCCGGCCAGGACCGCTACACGACCGAGATCGTGCTGCGGCAGTTCCGCGGCGAGCTGACGCTGCTCGGTGGCCGTGGCGACGGCGGCGGGGGCGGTGGCGGCTATGACCAGGACCGGGGCGGCGACAGCTTCGGGGACCAGGGTCGTGGCGGCCCGGCCGGCAATCTCGACGACGAGATCCCCTTCTGAGGCCAGCCGCGGGGCGAAAAAGTGTGCCCACCCAGGGGTGGGCACATGTGCCCAATTTTCAAGTAACTGTTTTTGCTTGCGGAATCGAGACCGGTAAGCATTAGGAAAGCTTCGTTAACGGCGGGGCGGTGCCTCGCGTTCTGCCCTATGCCTCGACCCCGAGCCGCGCGGCGAGGCCTGTGAGCGCGGCGCGCGTGGTGGGCGCCCAGTCAGCCGCGTGCGACAGGAAGAGTACCGCCTGGCTGCGCAGGATCACCCCGTCCTCCAGGATCTTCAGGTGATTGTCGCGCAGCGTGGCGCCGGACGTGGTGATGTCGGCCACAAGTTCGGCGGTCAGGTTCTTCACCGCGCCCTCGGTCGCCCCCTGGCTGTCGACAAGCGCATAGTCCGCGACACCATGCGTGCGGAAGAAGCTGCGCACCAGATGATGATACTTCGTCGCCACCCGCAGTCTCATCCCGTGGCGGGCGCGGAATGCTGCCGCGGCCGCGTCAAGGTCCGACATGTCGCGCACATCAACCCAGGCGGCGGGCACCGCCACCACCAGATCGGCGAAGCCGAAGCCGAGGGGAGCGAGCTCGGTCAGACGGTCCGCCCAACGCGGCACGTCCTCGCGCACCAGGTCCTGCCCGGTGACACCGGCATGGATGCGTCCGGCCGCCAGTTCGCGCGGGATCTCGGCGGCGGCAAGCAGCACCAGCGACACGCCCTCGGCGCCTGCGATCGTCGCGCCATAGGTGCGCTCGGCACCGCTGCGCGCGATGCCGATGCCGCGATCGGCGAACCATGAGATGGTCTGCTCCTGCAGACGGCCTTTGGAGGGGATGCCGAGTTTCAGCGTCATGACACGCCCCCGGTCAGCGCCAGCAGCGCCTCGGGACGGATGATGCCACCGACCGCGGGGACCTGCCGTCCCTGCCCCAGCACGCGGGTGAGCGCGTCATAGCGCCCGCCGGTGGCAATGGGGGGCAGGTCGCTGCGTCCGGCGGCGAGGGCGCCGAAGACGAAGCCATCGTAGTATTCGAGGCTGGTGCGCCCGAACCCGGCCTCGAAGGCGAGGCGGTCAGGCTCGATGCCGCGATCCGCAAAGGCGTCGAGCCGTGCCGCCAGCCGGTCCACGGCCGGGGTCAGCGCCGGCATGCCGCGGGCAATGGCGCGAAGATCGGACAGGACTGCCGTGGCGCCGCCGCTCAGCGCCATCACCGCCTCGAGACCGGCGACGAGCGCGGGATCGAGCGGCGGCTCCGTCGCCTCCTCGGCAAGGCGCGCGACGCGCGACGCAATCTCGTCCGCGCCGCGCAGTCCGACGAGCGCACCGGCCGAGGCGATCAGCTGCGGCACCCGGCCCTCGGCCGCTGCGGCGATTAGGTCGGCCCGGCCTGCCGCGATCTCGGCATGGCGCTGGCCGTAGCGGGCGAGCAGCGCATGGAAGCGCGCCGGCCGCCAGACATGCCGGCGCAGGGCCGCGCGGCGCAGGTCGCTGGTGCCGAGCGCGTCAATCGCGGCGAGCACCAGGCCGAAATCCCCGGTCACGATCTCGACCGGCGCATCGCCGAGCGCCTCGAGGATCAGCGCCAGAACCTCGGCATCGCGCGCCGCCACGTCCTCGCCATCGAAGATCTCGATGCCGGCCTGAAGATATTCGCGCGGCCGCTCAGAGCCGGCCTCCTGCCGCCGCCAGACGGGGCCACAATAGACATAGCGCGCCGGGGGCGCGCCGCCGGCCATGTGCAGGCGCGCGATCGGGACGGTGAAGTCGGGGCGCAGCATCATCTCCGCCCCTTCGTCCTGGGTGACGAAGGCGCGGGCGCGGATGTCCTCGCCATAGAGATCGAGCAGCACATCAGCGGGTTGCAGGGCCGCCGGGTCGACGCGGATGCCGCCGCTTGAGGCGAGCACGCCAGTGATGCGTGCCAGTTCGACCTCCAACCGGCCGAGGCCGGGGCCGAGGCGCGCCCCGGTCAGGTAGGCGCGGTCGGAAACCATGCTCAGGCCCGCGCCCGCGCGATCATCGCGGCGACCTCGGCGGCCAGGCGGCTGCGCGGCACCTCGGTCTGCGCCGGCTGCGAGGCCCAGTCCTCATGGGTGGTGATGTTCGCGGCCAGCCGTGCGCCGAGGGCGAGGTCCTTGAGCTGGACGACGTCGCGCCCGCGCTCGTCCTCGCCCTGGATCACGGCCACCGGGGCGTTGCGCTGGTCGGCGTACTTCAGCTGCCGGCCCATGTTTCCGCCGCCGAGGAAGACCTCGGCGCGGATGCCGGCGGCGCGCAGCTCGGCCGCCATCGCCTGGTATGCGGCCATGCGGTCGCGGTCCATGACGGTGACGATCACCGGGCCGGCGGGCGCTTCGGGCGCGCTGGCGCGGGCGGCAAGGGCCGCGAGCAGCCGGTCGACACCGACCGAGACGCCGGTCGCGGGCACGGCCTCGCCGGTGAAGCGGCGCACCAGATCGTCGTAGCGCCCGCCGCCGGCGACCGAGCCGAACTGCCGGCGGTTGCCCTTTTCGTCGAGGATCTCGAAGGTCAGCTCGGCCTCGTAGACGGGGCCAGTGTAGTAGCCGAGGCCGCGGACGACGGAGGGGTCGATGATCCCGGGCGCGCCACGGGCCTCCAGGAGTTCGGCGATCGTGGCGAGCTCGTCCACGCCCGCGCGCCCGGTCTCCGAGCCGCCCACCAGCTCGGCCAGCGCCGTGCACGTGCTCGCCGCGTCGTCGCGGCGGGCTTCCATGAAGCCGAGCACGACATCCGCCTGCGCCTCCGAGAGGCCGGCACCCTTGGTGAAATCTCCGCTCTCGTCGCGGCGGCCTGCGCCGATGAGCGCGCGCACGCCCGAAGGCCCCAGGCGGTCGATCTTGTCGATGGCGCGCATGACGATGCCGCGCTCATGGGCGAAGCGATCGGGGTCCGACGGGTCGAGGACGCCCGCGACCTCCATCACCCCGTTCAGCACCTTGCGGTTGTTGATGCGGATCAGATAGTCGGCACGGTCGATGCCCGCCGCCTCCAGCGCCTCGCCGAGCATGGCGCAGATCTCGGCATCGGCGGCGACGCTGCCCGAGCCGACCGTATCGGCATCGCACTGGTAGAACTGGCGGAACCGCCCCGGCCCCGGCTTCTCGTTGCGCCAGACCGGGCCGACCTGATAGCGGCGGTAGGGGTTCGGCAGCTCGCGCCGGTGCTGGGCGAAGACGCGGGCGAGCGGCGCGGTCAGGTCGTAGCGCAGCGCCAGCCAGCCCTCGTCGGGGTCGTCCCAGGCGAAGACGCCCTCGTTGGGGCGGTCGACATCGGGGAGGAACTTGCCCAGCGCCTCGACGGTCTCGACCGCGCTCGTCTCCAGCGGATCGAAGCCCCAGGCGTGGTAGACCTCGGTCACCCGTGCCAGCATCTCGGCACGCGCGCGCACCTCCGCGCCGAAATAGTCGCGGAAGCCCCGCGGCGTCTCGGCGCGCGGGCGGCGGGGACCCTTCGTCTTGTCCTTGGCCATGGGCGAAATTCCGGGGTTGGTTTTCCGGCGGTGTCCTAGCTGGAGCAGGCGGGCGGGGCAAGCTCAGCCGTCGGCAATTCCCGCATAGGCCCCGCGGTAGAAGAGCAGGGGCGCGACGTCGCGCGTCTCGACCCGCAGCACCTCGCCCACCATGATCAGGTGATCGCCCCCGTCATGGCCGGCGGTGTGCCGGCACTCGAAGCGGGCCGCACAGCCGGCGATGAGTGGCGCACCGCCCTCGCCCGCCACCGTCTCGAGCCCCGCGAAGGCGTCGCCGGCGCCGGCGAAGCGCGCCGCCAGCGCCTGCTGATGCGCGCCGAGCACGTGGATCGCGAAATGCGAGGCTGCCTCGAAGGCGGGAAACCGGCGCGACTTGCGCGCCGGCGACCAGAGCACCAGAGGCGGGTCGAGCGAGACGCTGGCGAAGCTGTTGGCGGTCATGCCCAGCGGCCCGTCGGCCGACATCGCCGTCACCACCGTCACCCCCGTGGCGAAGCGCCCCAGCGCGTCGCGCAGCTCCCGCTCGTTGAAATCCGCCACCGGGATGCTCCCCGCAAGTCCGTGCGGTGCGATCCCTAGCGCGGCGGCCCGACGCTGTCCAATACGACCCCTTACCGGCGGCCGCCGAGCGCTGCGCCGACGATCGCGGTCAGGATGCCGCCGCCCGCGCCGCCACCGACGATCTGGGCGATCAGCGTGCCCCAGTCGATGCCGCCGGCTGCGGCCGCCACGGCGGCCGGGTCGACCGCGCCGCCACCGCCGAGAAGCGCGCCCACGGCCGTGCCGCCGAGCACGCCGCCCACCGCGCCGGACAGGAGCTTCGGCAGGAGCGCCATGCCGGCGGTCTTGACGAGATTGCCTGCCAATCCGCCACCCACCATGCCGGCTATGGCATTCACGATAATCGCAGCAATGCCTTCCATTTCATGTTCCCCGGTTCCGGCGACGCGAAATGCGCGGCCGCCGCGCCAGTATTGCGCCAACCCGCGAGCAGGCAAGAGAAATGCCCGGCTGGTGCCTTCATTGTCCACGGCGCGGGATAAAGCGTTTGAACCTTTGCGGGGGCTGTGGTTCAGTCCGCCCCGTTCCCCTCCTCCTCCGCTCCAGGTGCCGCACATGTCCCAGTCCAGTTCCGAGACGACGCTTCTCAGGGATCTCTGCGCCAAGGCACTGTGGCTTTCGGCCTGGACGATCCACAACGCAAACCATCTGCGCCCCAAGGCCGAGGACGCGGTGAAGGTCGGCGGGCATCAGGCGTCGTCGGCCTCGATGGTCGAGCTGTTGGTGGCGCTCTACCTGCACGCGCTGCGGCCCGAGGACCGGGTGGCGGTGAAGCCGCATGCCGGCCCGGTGTTCCATGCCATCCAGTACCTGCTCGGCAACCAGACCCGCGAAAAGCTGGAGAACTTCCGCGGCTATGGCGGGGTGCAGAGCTATCCTTCGCGCACGAAGGACACTGACGACGTCGATTTCTCCACCGGCTCGGTCGGCCTCGGCGTCGCGATCACCGCCTTCGCCAGCATGATCCAGGACTACGTGCGCGCCCATGGCTGGAGCGAAGGGCCCGAGGGAAGGATGATCGCCTTCGTCGGCGATGCGGAACTCGACGAAGGCAATATCTACGAATGCCTGCAGGAGGGCTGGAAGCACGGCCTTCGCAACTGCTGGTGGATCATCGACTACAATCGCCAGAGCCTCGACGGCGTGGTGCGCGAGGGGCTGTCCGGCCGCATCGAGGCGATCTTCGGCGCCTTCGGCTGGGAGGTGATCAAGCTGAAGTACGGTGCGCTGCAGCGTGCCGCCTTTGCCGAGCCCGGCGGCGAGGCGCTGCGGGCCTGGATCGACGCCTGTCCGAACCAGCTCTATTCGGCGCTGACCTATCAGGGCGGTGCCGCCTGGCGGTCGCGGCTGATGGACGAGATCGGCGACCAGGGCGATGTGACGGCCCTGATCGAACGCCGTTCGGATGCGGAACTGGCGGCGCTTATGGAGAACCTCGGCGGCCATTGCCTCGAGACGATCCTGGACGCCTATGCTCAGGCCGGTGCCGACGACCGCCCCAAGGCGATCCTCGCCTATACGGTCAAGGGCTACGGCACGCCGCTCGCCGGCCACAAGGACAATCATTCGGGCCTGATGACACTGGCTCAGATGGCCGAGTTCCAGGCCCGCATGGGCGTGCGCGAGGGTCACGAATGGGAACCTTTCGAGGGTCTTGCGACAGACCCCGCGCGCCTGCAGGCCTTTCTCGACGCCGTGCCGTTCAATGCCGAAGGTCCGCGCCGGCGCAGCGACGCCCGCGCAACGCCGCCCACGATCCCGACGCCGGACGGGGCGACGACCTCAACCCAGGCGGCGTTCGGCCGGATCCTCGACACGCTCGCCAAGGCCGGCGGCCCGCTCGCCGACCGCCTGGTGACGACCTCGCCCGACGTGACGGTCTCGACCAACCTCGGGCCCTGGGTGAACCGCCGCGGACTGTTTGCGCGTGCTGATATTCCCGACACGTTCCGCGACGAGCAGGTGCCCTCGGCGCAGAAGTGGCGCTTCTCGCCGGAGGGCCAGCATATCGAGCTCGGCATCGCCGAGATGAACCTCTTCCTTATGCTCGGCGCCGCGGGCCTTTCGCATTCGCTCTTCGGCGCACGGCTGATCCCGGTCGGTACGCTCTACGACCCGTTCATTGCCCGCGGGCTCGATGCGCTGAACTACGCCTGCTACCAGGACGCACGCTTCCTGCTGGTCGCCACGCCCTCTGGCGTGACGCTGGCACCCGAGGGCGGAGCGCATCAGTCGATCGGATCGCCGCTGATCGGCATGTCCCAGGACGGCCTCGCCGCCTTCGAGCCGGCCTTCGCGGACGAGCTCGCCATCACCATGGAGTGGGCCTTCGACTACCTGCAGCGCGACGGCGATGCCAAGGCCGACCTGCGCGATGAACGGACCTGGCTGCGCGACGAGAGCGGCGGCTCGGTCTATCTGCGGCTGTCGACGCGTCCGTTGGAGCAGCCGCTGCGCGATCCCGAGACCATTCGCCAAGGGGTCATCGATGGCGCCTACTGGCTGCGCGAGCCCGGGCCCAATGCCGACGTTGTGATCGCCTATCAGGGCGTCGTGGCATCGGAGGCAATCGCCGCCGCCGGTCTTGCCGGCGAGTCGCGCCGCGACATCGGCGTTCTGGCGGTGACCTCGGCCGACCGGCTCAACGCCGGCTGGCAGGCTGCGCAGCGGGCGCGGTCACGAGGACAGAACGCCACCAGCCACGTCGAGCGCCTGCTGGCGCCCCTGCCCCGGCACTGCACGCTGATCACGGTCATCGACGGCCACCCGGCCACGCTGTCCTGGCTCGGCGGCGTGCAGGGCCACCGGGTAGCGGGACTCGGCGTCGAGCACTTCGGCCAGACCGGAACGGTGGGCGATCTCTACCGGCATTTCGGCATCGACCGGGACTCGATTCTCTCGATGATCAACGCCCTGTCACCCGGCCGCCCGCTTCGGGTGGTGGGCGAGGGCTGAGGGACGGGCGAGGGCCTATATACCTGAAGGTTAATATAGAATCAGTGACTCGCGCTATGCGCGAGCCACCCAACCGACGGCGCGGTAGGCGGAATCCGACCAACGCGCGCGCCAGACATGACCAATCGGTTGAAAACACTTAACCAAAGGCGTACAAAGCACGCGAGGTTCACGGCTCGCCGCAGTTTCACGTTGGGTGTCTAGTATCAATCGGGCATAAGCACGTGAGACGTCCCGCGCGATGCTGCGCAGCACAAGGCCCAGATCAATGTATCTGCCCGAGAACAATGCCCAGATGCACGACATCCTGTCGGAACTGCGCACCTATGCTGCCGCCAACGAGATGCCGCGCCTGGCCGAGACGCTCGACGATGCGCTGATGCTGCTTGCCGCCGAGGCGCAGCAGCGTCGCTGGCGCCTTGCCGGCACAGGCACCGAACGCGACAAGGGCTGAGGCGCGCGGGCGGACGGCGCAATCCGGCCGAAGCCGGACTGCGCAGATCAGGTGGACGCTACTGGCCCGCCTTGTCGCCGATATAGATCGAATCAATGAACGCCATGATCTTCAGGATCTCGTCCTGGTCGATCCGCTGGCCGAAAGCCTGCATCGATCCGGCGCCGCCGGCATAGATGATCTCGAACCGGCCGACTTCGGTGTCGGTGCGATCATATTTCCAGTCGCCATGGATCAGGTTCGGACCGATTCGGCCGGCGCCGTCCGGCAGATGGCAGGCGGCGCAGAGACGGCGATAGCTGGCCTGACCGGCCGCGACCGCATCCGCGTCATCCACATAAGGGTTCTCGCCCGTCTCGTGGAACGTCTCCACCTGCGCTGTGATCTCCTGATTCGGCCGCAGCGTGAACTCGATCGGGCGGTTGTTGAGCGCGTTGAGGAACTCGGGTGCCTGGGCGAACGCCGGTTGAGCAACCAACGCAGCAAGAAGCGTCAGGCGAACAGGAAAGGCCATTTTGGGGGGAATCCGTGCTGGGAGGAGGAGGTCGGACCTGCCGCGCCCTCGCGCGACAGGTCCTGTCGAGATGCTATTGCATCGTGTCGGCGACGATGGCGCCCTCGGGCACATCGTCGACGTTCATCACCCGCCAGAGCTGGCCCGGCGGGTTGCTGTCCGGGCCGGTGTCGGCGAGGTAGAAGTTGTTGGCGTTGACGGCGATCACGTTGCCGTCCTCGTCGTTGCCGCCCGCGGTCCACTGCAGGCCGGTGCGCAGCATCTCCTGGAGCTGCCAGCGCTCGCCGTCCCAGCCGAGGCCGAAGACGCGTCCCGAGCACCAGTCGCCGACGAGATAGACACCCGTCATGCCGCCGTAGTTCGCGACGCCGAAGCCCTGCACCGAGCAACCCGTGCCCTCGGACAGCTCCGCCGCGCCCGGATAGGGCTGGTTGTGCGGGTACTGCGCCGCCGGCAGCGTGCCGATGATCGGGAATTCGATGTCGGCCGGGTTGCCAACCATCGGATGCGGGAAGGTGCCCTGCATCAGCGGCCAGCCGTAGTTCACGCCGCCCGCCGAACCGGCCGGCTCGAACAGGATCTCCTCCCAGTGATTCTGGCCGACGTCGGCGATGAAGAGATCGCCCGTCTCGCCGTCGAAGGCGAACTCGTAGGGATTGCGCACGCCGATCGCCCAGATCTCGGGGCGCGCCGCGGTGCGGATGGTGGCGAACTGCTCCTCGGTGATTCCGAAGAGCGACATCAGCTGCTCCTTGGCGGCCGTGGCATAGGGGTTATCGGCCGGAATCTTGTAGGGCGGCAGCACGTCGTCGGGCACGTCCACGTCGATGCGGAGGATCTTGCCGAGAAGCGTGGAGAGATCCTGGCCGGTCTGGAGCGGATCGCCCTCCCAGCCGCCGTCGCCCGAGCCGATGTAGAGGTAGCCGTCGGGGCCGAACTCGATCTGGCCGCCGTTGTGGTTGTACCACGGCTGGTCGATGCGCAGGATGACGCGCGCCGTCTCGTTGGTGCGCTCGGGCGTCATGTGATCCGGGCTCTCCGGATCGACGGTGAAGCGCACGATCACGCCGTCACCGTTGAAGGGCAGCGAGGCGTAGTGGACGAAGAAATACCCGTTCTCGGCGAAGTTCGGGTGGAAGGCGATCGAATAGAGGCCCTGTTCGACGAAGCCGGTCTGCACATCGGTGCCGAGCGGGTTGATCGTCGTCAGGTCGAGGAAGGTCTCGTCATTCACCGAGCCGTCAGCATTGACGATCTTGATGCGCCCGGCACGCTCGACGACGAAGATACGGCCAGAGCCGTCCCCGGCATTGCCGACATTGACCGGATCGAGGAACCCGTCCGCGATCTGTACGAGCGCGATCTGAGGGTTGCCCGGCAGGGTCCCGCCCGGCGTAGCGACCTCGTCGACGCTGCGGGGGGCCTCCTGCGCGCCTGCACCGAAGGCGCATAAGGCAGCGACGCAGGTTGCGCCGAGTAACTTCTTCATTCTTCCCTCCCTGGGAGTGGTTTCTGTGAACAGCCGTAATGGCACGGCGACTGTTGCGGAGATCAGTTCCGAATTCAAGCGGGCGCGAACACGCCGACAGCACGGCCCGAAACGAAACCGGTGCGTCGATACCCAAGGCATCGCGAGCGGCCCCCAGCGCCGCTGCCGCAAGCATGACCGCCCTCGCCTTGGGCTGACCTGCGGATCAGGTCCTGCGCCGCAGCCCGGCGCCGACCAGCAGCATCGTGGCGAGCACGAGCATCATGCCCATACCCTCGCGCGATTCCTCGTTCTCCCACCACGTCCCGACCACCCACCATTGCGGCGTGCGCGGCCAGAACCAGGCAAGACCCACGGCCGCGGCCGCAAGCGAGACGAGATACACCGACCTCCAGGCCGGTCGCGCCAGCAGCTCGGGCCGGAGCGCGCCGACACCGGCCCAGAAGGCCGCCGCCGCGTAGATCGACATCCAGAGCAGGGGGTCGGGATCGTTGATCTGCACCAACACGAAAAGCACCATCACGACAGCTGCAATCCCGCAAACGATGCGCATGACCCTCTCCCAAGGCAGGTGTTGTGGAAGGCGTATCGCCCCTGTAGGTTTGGGACAAGGTGGAACCGTGGCGCGCTGCACGCCCGGGGACACGCCGGGGGGAGAAATCGAAATGCCGAGCCGCACGGGCGGTGATGCACTGCGAATGGCTGCCGAGGTTCACTGGCAGCGATTCTCGGTGCCCTATGAGTATCCGGTCGCCTTCACCCGCGGCCTCTTCGATCCGGCCAACCCGCTGCTGGCAGAGATGCTTCGCCTTCGCGAGCCCGGCAAGCTGCACCGATGCCTCGTCTTCATCGACGCCGGCGTGCTGGCGGCCCGCCTAGGTCTCGCCGCCGAGATCGAGGCCTATGCCGCGGCGCATGCGGACGCCATGACGCTCGTCGCCGCCCCGATCCCGCTCGCCGGCGGCGAGGTCATCAAGACCGAGCTCACCCATATCGAGGCCGCCCAGGACGCGATCCACAGCCATCGCATCGACCGGCATTCCTATGTGATCGCCATCGGCGGCGGCGCCATGCTGGACGCGGTCGGGCTCTCGGCAGCCACGGCGCACCGCGGCGTGCGCCATATCCGTGTTCCCACCACGGTGCTTTCGCAGAACGACAGCGGGGTCGGCGTGAAAAATGCCGTCAACCTTCGGGGCATCAAGAACTACGTCGGCACCTTCGCGCCGCCCTGGGCGGTGCTGAACGACTTCGACTTCCTCGACGACCTGCCCCGTCGCGAGCGCCTCGCCGGCATCGCCGAGGCGGTCAAGGTGGCGCTCATCCGCGACCGGTCCTTCTTCGAGTGGCTGGAGGCGAACGTCGACCGGCTGGCGACCTTCGAGCGCACCGCGGAGGAGGAGATGATTCGCCGCTGCGCGCAGCTTCACATGCGCCAGATCGCCACCGGAGGCGACCCTTTCGAGACCGGCTCCGCCCGGCCGCTCGATTTCGGTCACTGGTCCGCGCACAAGCTCGAGGCCCTGACGCGCCACCACGTCCGCCACGGCGAGGCGGTGGCGATCGGCATCGCGCTCGACACCCGCTATTCGGTGCTGGCCGGCCTGCTGCCGCCGGGCGGCGACGAGCGTGTCGCGGTCCTGCTCGAAGGGCTCGGCTTCCGCATCTGGCACCCTGCCCTCGGGCGCGCCGGGGCGGACGGACGCCCGGAGATCATCGCAGGACTCGAAGAGTTCCGCGAGCATCTCGGCGGCGAGCTGACGATCACGCTGCTGTCGGATCTCGGCACGGGAGTAGAGGTCAACGAGATCGACCCGCGGCTCGTGTCAGAATCGATGGAGTGGCTGGCCGGACGGGAGACCGGCTGAATGCGCCTTCCTGCCGGGCTCGGTGAGCTCACCTACTGCATGAACATCCACCCGGGCATCACCTGGCCCGAGGTGAGCGCGTCGCTGACCGGTCCGGCGCGCGCGGTCAAGGCCGCGCTCCGCCCCGACGCCCCCTTCGCCATCGGGCTGCGCTTCTCCGCCCAGGTCGTCGAGGATCTGAAGGATCCCGCCGCCCGTGCCGAGCTCAAGGCGATCCTCGCCAGCGAGGGGTTCAGGCCGGTGACCGTCAACGGCTTCCCCTACGGCCATTTCCATGGCGTCCCCGTCAAGGCCGAGGTCTACCAGCCCGACTGGCGGCAGGACGCGCGCCTGGCCTACACCTGCGATCTCGCGGAGCTGATGGCCGATCTCGCCGTCGCGGCCGGCATCGGCCCCGACGAGACCGTCAGCCTCTCGACCGTGCCCGGCAGCTTCAAGCCGCTCGGCATCGGCGCCGACGCCGACATGGCCGAGCGCTACATCCGCGCCGCGGCCCATTGCCACGCGCTGCGCCAGAGCACCGGCATCACCGTCGCCATTGCCATCGAGCCCGAGCCCTACTGCTTCATCGAAACCATCGCCGAGACGGTCGACTTCTTTGCGGAGCACCTGTTCTCGGAGGCGGCCGTGACCCGCATGGCCGAGCTGACAGGCCTCGATCGCGAGGCCGCCCGCGCCGCCCTGCCCCGGCACCTCGGTCTCTGCTACGATGTCTGCCACGCGGCCGTCGAGTACGAGGACCCGGCCGCCAGCCTCCAGGCGCTGCGCGACGCCGGCATCCCTGTCCACAAGCTGCAGCTCAGCGCCGCACTGCGGGTTCCCGCCGTGACCCCCGAGGCGCGGACCGCCCTCGCCGCCTTCGACGAGCCCACCTATCTCCACCAGGTCGTCAGCCGGCGCGGCCGCGATCTCGCCCGCCATGCCGACCTGCCCGGCGCGCTCGCCCGCGGCACGGCAGAGGACGGCGCGGAATGGCGTGTGCATTTCCATGTCCCGGTATTCGTGCGTGATCTCGGCGTGCTCGGGACCACCCAGGACTTCCTGGCCGAAATCCTTGCGCTCCACCGCGCGGACCCGATCTCGCCGCACCTTGAGGTCGAGACCTATACCTTCGGCGTGCTCCCCCCGGCGCTGGAGGCCGGCACCGTCGATCAGGCGGTGACCCGCGAGCTGCGCTGGGTGCTGGAGACGCTTCAGGCATGACGCTGGACACGATCCTCCGCCTCGGCCGGGTCTCGAACCTGCCGACGGTCTGGACCAATGCGCTGGCCGGCGCAGTGCTCGCCGGCGGCGCGCCCCTTCCCGCACTTCTGATGGCCGCGCTGGCGCTCAGCTTCTTCTATGTCGGGGGCATGTGGCTGAACGATGGGTTCGACGCCGAGATCGACGCGCGCGAGCGACCGTCGCGGCCCATCCCGGCGGGCGAGATCACCAAGGCCATGGTGTTTCGCGTCGGCTATCTGCTGCTCGCCGTCGGCGTGATCCTCGCGGCGGCCCTCGGCCCGGCCGCCGGCCTCGCCGGCATCGCGCTGGCGGTCTCGATCGTGCTCTACGACTGGCTGCACAAGCGCACCGCGCTGGCCCCGATCATCATGGGCGTGACGCGGTTTCTCGCGTTCCTGCTCGGTGCGCTCAGCGCCGGGGGGATCAACGCGGCCGTGCTGTTGGGGGCGTTCGGGCTTTTCGCCTGGGTTGTCGGGCTGACCTATGCGGCCAAGCAGGAGGCCTACGATCGGCTGGACCGCGCCTGGCCGCTGGCGGTGCTGGCGATCCCGGCACTGATCGCCCTGTCGCGCGCGCCGGCCTCGGTGCTGGCCGCGGCAATCACCGTGGGACTTTTCGCGGTGATTGCCTTCGCGCTGCACCGGCTGTTCCGCCGCGCCCGCGGCGACGTGCCGCGCGCGGTGGTCACCATGATCGCCGGCATATCCCTCTATGACGCCGTGCTGATCGCGGCGACGGGAGCGTCCGGGCTGGCACTGCTGGCGGTCGCGGCCTTCGTGTTGACGCTCGTCCTGCAGCGCGTGGCGCCGGGGACCTGATCAGCGGAAGACGTGGTCGAGCACCAGCGTCTTGAAGTCCACCGCCCTCACCGCGCCTTCGGGCATCAGCCCCGCCTCGGACGAGATCACCAGCGGCCCGTCGGCCGGATCGTCGGTCAGCCGCCCGTGGGTGCCCTTGACGAGCGTCGTCTCGCTGTCGGAGATCACGTCGAGGAGCTGACGGAGGCCGAGCTTGCGCTTGGCGAGCTTCCAGCCGGCGGCGAGCTTGGGGTATTTCAGGGCCGGGTCCATGAAGAGCTCGACCGGGTCGTAGCCGGGCTTGCGATGGATATCGACGGTGCGAGCGAAGTCCGGGGCACGCTCCGGCTCCAGCCAGTAGTAGTAGCTGAACCAGCGGTCGGCCCTGGCGATCGCCACCAGCTCGCCCGAGCGCGGGTGATCGATGCCGTTCGCACGCTTCTCCTCTGCGCCCCAGACCGCCTCGACGCCTTCGAGCCCGGCCACCAGTGCCGCCACCTCCGGGATGCGGGCGGGGTTGCGGACATGGACATGGGCTATCTGATGGTCGGCCATGGCGAAGGCCTCGCTCGCGCCCGCATCCAGCGTCTCGCGCCCGTGCTCCTCGCGACGCACCGCAATCAGTCCGGCTTCGCGCAGGGCCCGGTTGATGTGGATCGCGTCGGTGGCGCGCGTGATGCCGTATTCGGAGACCACGATCACCCGCCGGCCGCTCGCCTCGGCGGCGTCGATGAGCGTGCCGCAGAGGGCATCGATCTCGGCCAGATCGGCCTGCAGGCGCGGGTGGTCGAGGTCCGGGCCGAGCCGCTGCAGGTTGTAGTCGAGATGCGGCAGGTAGGTGAGCGTCAGGGTGGGATTGCGGGTCTCCATCACGTGCAGCGTGGCCTTGGCGATCCAGTCCGACGAGCTTATGTCGGCCATCGGCCCCCAGAACTTGAAGAGCGGGAACTGCCCGAGCCTGGCGTCTAGCTCGTCATGCAGCTCGACCGGCTGGGTGTAGTGGTCGGGGATCTTGCGGCCGTCGGCGGGGTACATGGGGCGCGGCGTGGCGAACCAGTCGGCGGTGGAATACATCGAGTACCACCAGAACATCTTGGCGCAGGTGAAGCCCGGGTCGCGGGCCTTGCCGGCGTCCCAGATCTTCTCGCCCTCGACGAGGTTCTCGGGCTGGCGCCAGAGCATGATCTCGGCGAGATCGCGGAAGTACCAACCGTTGGCGACGATCCCGTGGCCCGAGGGCATGCGGCCCGTCATCAGCGTCGCCTGCACGGTGCAGGTCACTGCCGGGGTCACCGTCTCGAGCGGCCGCATGGCGCCGCGCCCTGCCAGCCGGGCGAGGTTGGGCGTATGCGCGCCGATCAGGTTCGGTGCGAGACCGACGGCAAGAATGACGAGTGTCGGCTGCATGGCTCCCCCCGGGTGTTGCGGGGGCACTCTTTCAGGTCGGCTGGGCAGTCGCAACCATCACGCCGGCCAGCCCGGTTCATCACGATGAAACAGCACGCCATGTCATTGATATAAATCGAAAAGAAGTGGTGCGTTAACTGTTTGCAAACCTCGGCGCGCCGCGGCGATCAGGCCCGGCGCGCGCCGATCGTCTCCACACCCATCAGCGCCAGCACCCGCGCCTCGATGTCGGGCGCGTTCATCGCGGCGACCGCATACATCTTCTCGGGGCTGTCCTGCTGGATGAAGCTGTCGGGCAGCACCATCGAGCGGAAGCGGAAGCCGCGATCGAACACGCCCTCCTCGGCCAGAAGCTGCGCCACATGGCTGCCAAAGCCGCCGATCGAGCCTTCCTCGATGGTGATCATCGCTTCGTGGTTGGCCACCAGATCGAGGATCAGCCGCCGATCGAGCGGCTTGGCAAAACGCGCATCCGCAACTGTCGGGCTGATGCCGCGCGCCGCCAGCGCCTCGGAGGCCTTGAGGCATTCAGCGAGCCGGGCCCCGAAGCTGAGGATCGCCACCGAGCCGTTGCCCTCGCGCACGACGCGCCCGCGCCCGATTTCGAGCGGCACCCCGCGCTCGGGCATCTCGACGCCGACGCCCTCGCCGCGCGGGAACCGGAAGGACGAGGGGCGGTCGTCGATGGCGACCGCGGTCGCGACCATATGGACAAGCTCCGCCTCGTCGGCGGCGGCCATGACCACGAAATCGGGCAGGCAGGCGAGATAGGTGACGTCGAAGGCGCCGGCATGGGTCGGGCCGTCCGCTCCGACGAGCCCGGCCCGGTCGATGGCGAAGCGCACGGGCAGGCGCTGGATCGCCACGTCATGCACGACCTGGTCATAGCCGCGCTGCAGGAAGGTCGAGTAGATGGCCGCGAAAGGCTTCATTCCCGCCGCTGCCATGCCCGCGGCAAAGGTCACCCCATGCTGCTCGGCGATGCCGACGTCGAAGCAGCGGCGCGGGAAGGCTGCGGCAAAGCGGTCGAGACCGGTGCCGTCGGGCATAGCCGCCGTGACCGCGACGATCTTCGGGTCCGCCTCGGCCTCGCGGATCAGCGCCTGCGCGAAAACCGATGTGTAGCTCGGCGCGTTCGACGGCGCCTTCTTCTGCGTGCCGGAGACGACGTCAAACTTCGCCACCCCGTGATAGCGGTCGGCCGAGGCCTCGGCCGGGGCGTAGCCCTTGCCCTTCTTGGTCAGCACATGGATCAGCACCGGGCCGTCGGCGCGTGCCTTGACCGTGCGCAGGATGGGAAGCAGCTGGTCCATGTCATGCCCGTCGATCGGCCCGACATAGGAAAAGCCCAGCTCCTCGAAGAGCGTGCCGCCGAGCGCCAGTCCCTTGACCAGTTCGTGCGCGCGCTTCGCCCCCTCGCGGAACGGCCCCGGCAGCAGGTTCACCGCCCCCTTGGCCACCGCGCGCAGGTCCTGGAAGGGCTCGCCGGCATAGAGGCGCGAGAGGTATTTCGACATGGCGCCCACCGGCGGGGCGATCGACATCTCGTTGTCGTTGAGAATCACGAAGAGCCGGGTACCGAGATGGCCGGCATTGTTCATCGCCTCATAGGCCATGCCCGCCGACATCGCCCCGTCACCGATCACCGCGACGACGTCGCCCACGTCGTCAGCGCCGAGATCGCGTGCCACGGCAAACCCGAGGCCGGCCGAGATCGAGGTGGACGAATGTGCCGCGCCGAAGGCGTCGTAGTCGCTTTCATCGCGCTTGGTGAAGCCCGAGAGCCCGCCACCCGTGCGCAGGGTGCGGATACGGTCGCGGCGCCCGGTCAGGATCTTGTGCGGATAGCACTGGTGGCCGACGTCCCAGATCAGCTTGTCGCGCGGGGTGTTGAAGACCGCATGGATCGCCACCGTCAGCTCGACCACGCCGAGCCCGGCGCCGAGATGCCCCCCGGTGACCGAGACAGCCGAGATCGTCTCGGCGCGCAGCTCGCCCGCGAGCTGGCGCAGTTGGGCATCGGACATGCCCCGCAGGTCCGCCGGCAGGTGCACGCGATCCAGGAGCGGCGTCTTCGGTCGTGTCTGGTCCATCGGTCCTCCCCGGCAGGCGCGCCGCCGGGCCCTCCTCAGTTTGCGCGCGCCACGGCAAAGCGGGCCGCGAGGCGCAGGTCCTCGGCGGCCGATCCGTAGGGGGCGAGAGTGTCACATGCGCGCTCGGCCAAGTCACGCGCTCTTTGCCGGGCCCCGTCGAGGCCGAGCAGCCCGACGAAGGTTGCCTTTCCGCGCTCCTCGTCCTTGCGCAGCCGTTTGCCGGCGGCCTCCGCGTCGCCCTCGACATCGAGGATGTCGTCGCGGATCTGGAAGGCGAGGCCGAGATCGGCCGCATAGGCGCGCAGCGGCGCGGTATCCGTGCGGCCGAGGATGGCGCCCGATTCCGCCGCCCAGCCTATCAGCGCCCCGGTCTTCAGCGCCTGCAGTGTGGTGATCTCTTCGAGGCCGAGGGGGAAGGCTGCCGTTTCCGCCGCGATGTCGAGCAACTGCCCGCCGACCATGCCGCCGACGCCCGCGGCTTCGGCCAGGCGCAGGATCAGCCGCAGCTGGATGCTCGGATCGAGCCCGACCTGGCGCGCGGCGAGGATCTCGAAGGCAAGTGTCTGCAGTCCGTCGCCGACCAGCACCGCGGTGGCTTCGTCCCATTGCACATGCACGGTCGGCCGGCCCCGGCGCATGTCGTCGTCGTCCATGGCCGGCAGGTCGTCATGCACGAGGCTGTAGGCGTGGATGCATTCGACCGCGGCCGCCGCCCGCAAAGCCTGGGGGCGCGGGACACGGAAGAGCGCGGCGCTGCCGAGCGCGAGGAAGGCGCGCAGCCGCTTGCCGCCACCGAGCACGGCGTGGCGCATCGGCGCGCCGAGCGGCGCGTCCTCCGCCGGCAGAAAGCCCCCGAGCGCCACCTCGGTGCTGGCCGCGGCCTCGGCAAGGACGTCCGCGAAGCGGTCGATCTTGTCGGTCATGCGTTCAGGCGATGTCGACGGGGCGCGTCGCGACCGATCCGTCGGGCCCTTGGGTGATTTCGGCCACCCGTGCCTCAGCGGCCTTGAGCAGTTCCTCGCAATGCCGGCGCAGACCGGCGCCGCGCTCGTAGAGCGCGAGCGACTCGTCGAGCGCGACATTGCCCGATTCGAGCCGGGCCACCACCCGCTCCAGCTCGGCCAGCGCCGCCTCGAAGCTCAGCTCCGCGACGGGCATATCCTGTTTCGTCTCAGCCATGCCCCCGCTCCATCAGCACCCGCACATGCGCCGCCACCGAGGCGGCGAGCGCGCTCAGATCATATCCGCCTTCCAGTGTCGAGACGACCCGGCCGCCGCAGCAGCGGCCGGCGATCTCGCAGAGCCGCTCGGTCACCCAGGCGAAATCGGCCTCGCTGAGGCCGAGATTGGCCAGCGGGTCGCGGGCATGGGCATCGAAGCCCGCCGAGATCAGGATCATCTCGGGGGCGAATGCCTCGACGGCCGGCAGGACCTTGGCCAGCATCGCCGCGCGGAAGACCCCGCCCCCGGCGCCGGGCGGCAGGGGCGCGTTGACCACTTGGCCATGGGCACCGGTCTCGGTCGCGGCCCCGGTGCCGGGATAGAGCGGCATCTGGTGGGTGGAGGCGAAGAGGATCCGCGCGTCGTCCCAGACCAGGTCCTGGGTGCCGTTACCGTGGTGTACGTCAAAGTCGACGATGGCGACGCGCGCGAGCCCGTGCGCGTCGAGCGCATGCCGGGCGCCGATGACGACATTGCCGAACAGGCAGAAGCCCATGGCGGTGGCGCGTTCCGCATGGTGGCCCGGCGGGCGCACGGCGCAGAAGGCGTTGGCGACCTCGCCGGCCATCACCATGTCGACCGCCTGCACCACCGCCCCCGCTGCCCGCCGCGCGGCGGTGAGCGTGCCGGGGGACATGATGGTGTCGGCGTCGAGCGGTGCGATCCCCTCGGCGGGGCTGCGCGCGGCCAGGGCAGCGATGTAGGAGGGCGGATGGGCGCGGGCGATCTGGGCATCGCTGGCCAGCGGCGCGTCCACGCGGACCAGATAGGCGAACTCCTCCGCCTCGAGCGCTGCCATGACGGCGCGCAGCCGCTCCACCCGCTCGGGATGACCGGGCGGGTTCACATGGGCGAGGCACTGGGGGTGGCTGATCAGCGCGGTGGTCATCGCCCGACCATATGGGCTCGCCGCGGCGGTTTGAACCCCCTCAGCGCGCCGCCTGCCAGTCGCGGACGAGATCGAGTGGCCAGGCCAGCATCAGCACGTTCAACGCCAGCCCGTCGCGGATCAGGAGAATCGTCGAGACCTCGAATACCAGCGCGATGGTCACCGTCAGCCAGACAGGAAGCCGGGCAGCAAGCAGGAAGCCCAGCACCATCGCCAGCACGTCGGCGACCGAGTTGAGGACGCTGTCGCCGTAGTAGTCGAGCGAGATCGTCACCGCCCGATAGCGCTCGATGATGGCGGGGCTGTTCTCGACGATCTCCCAGGCGACCTCCACCACGGTCGCCGCCAGCAGCCGCCAGCCGAGCGGCGCGCGGGGCGCCACCAGCCAGGCGAGCCAGTAGAAGACGAAGCCGTGGATGATGTGCGAGGGCGTGTACCAGTCGGAGAGGTGCTGGGAGTTTTCCGAGCTCATCACCTGCCCGTGCCAGAGGCTGACGTAGCCGCATTCACAGATCGGCACCCGGCCCATGGCAAGCAGGACGACCGCAGCGGCCAAGATGACAGCGGCGGTCAGCCAGTAGGGCAGCGTCCGGTTTGCCTGCATCGCCGCCTCGCTTCACGCCTGCCCTCTCCCGACGGTTGAAGCAGAACCGGCCGGAAAGGGGAAGCGGGGGACCGCCCTCAGGCGTCGGGAGGCGCGACGGTCGCGGCCTCGCCCCGCGTCTTCCACAGGCTCCAGAGGACGCCCGTGGCGAGGATGGAGAGGGTCACGCCGAGCGAGAAGAGCGGCGGCACCTTCTCGATGCCGAGAAAGCCCGCGACGAAGACCTTGCCGCCGATGAAGACCAGCAGGATGGCGAGCGCGGTCTTGAGATACTCGAAGCGGTGCACCATGGCCGCGAGCGAGAAGTAGAGCGCGCGCAGCCCGAGGATGGCGAAGATGTTCGAGGTGTAGACGATGAACGGGTCGGTGGTGATGGCGAAGATCGCCGGCACGGAATCGACCGCGAAGATCACGTCGGCGATCTCGATCATCACCAGCGCAAGGAAGAGCGGCGTGGCATGGCGGACCATGCGCCCCTTCGCATCCGGCTCGCGCACGAAGAAGCGGTCACCGCGCAGGTCATCGGTGACGCGCAGGTGACGGCGCGCGAACTTCAGGATCGGGTTGTTGCCGATGTCATATTCGCTCTCGCCGACGGTCAGCATCTTGATGCCGGTGAAGATGAGGAAGGCGGCAAAGATATAGAGCACCCAGTCGAAGCGGGTGACCAGCGCGGCGCCGAAGCCGATCATGATCGCGCGTAGCACGATCACGCCGAGGATGCCCCAGAACAGAACCCGGTGCTGGTAGAGCCGTGGCACGGAGAAGTAGGTGAAGATCATGGCGATGACGAAGACGTTGTCCATCGCCAGCGTCTTCTCGACCACAAAGCCGGTCAGATAGTTGGCCCCTGCCTCCTGGCCGAGCGCGTACCAGACCCAGCCGCCGAAGGCGAGACCGAGGCCGATGTAGAGGGCGGAGAGCTTCAAGCTTTCGGAGACGCCGATCTCATGCGGGTCGCGATGCAGCACGCCGAGGTCGAAGGCGAGCAGGCCGAGAACGAGGCCGAGGAAGGTCACCCACATCCAGGCGGGCGTTCCGAGAAAGTCCGTAAAGAGAAAAGCGAGATCCATTCGGGTCTCTCCAGCCGGCGCATGACGTCGGAAAGAGATCCGACATCACGAAAGCGCCGACAGCTCTCGCCAGAGGGGCCCGGATCAGGGGTTCTCTCGCGTATGTGGGGGGTGATCCCCGCCGATCAACCCCGGTCCTGGGAAAAAACCAGCGCGCTCCAGGGGGCCAAGGCGACCTCGGCCGACCACTGATGTCCGTCATAGGGGGCTTCCTCGGCCTCGACGTCGCCGGTGGGGAGCCCGGTGAAATCCTCGCTGTAGCCCGTCCAGTCGGTGTTGAGCCGCAGGCGCCAGAGGCCGGGCGCAGGAAACCCGATGCGGTAGGCCCCGCGCGCGTCGCGGTGGAAGTTCGCGGCGACCACCACGTCGTCCCCCGGCCCGCCCTCGGCCCAGCGATGATAGGCGACGACCTTCGCCGCCTCGTCGATGCGATGCACCGCCACGTTCGTCCCGGTCAGGCCCGCGGTTGTGCCGTCGCGGTCGAGGCGAAGCCGGATCAGGTCGCGCCAGAGCCGCACAATGCCCCGGAACGCCTCGCCCTGGTCCCAGTCGAGCGGCACCGTGTCGCGGAACCATTCGCCCTGGAGGAACTCCTGTCCCTGGAAGAGCATCGGGATCCCGGGGGCCGTGAGGGTGAGCGCCGCGCCGAGGGTGGCGCGCTTCTGCGCCGCACAGTGGCCCGGATCGCCCGGTGAGATCTCGTGCGTCACCCGCGCGCGACCGTTCGCCACCTCGTCATGGCTTTCGGTGTAGATCACCCGCTCGAACGGATCGCCGTTGTAGTGGTGGCTGAGCGCATGTGCGACGGTCGCCATGTGGCGGTCCTCGTCACGCGCGGCGACGAGGACTTCGCGGATCGGGTGCACGAACTGGCTGTCCCATTGCGCCCCGAACGCCATCCCTCCGCTGTGGGTGGCGAGGTCCTTCGCACGCAGGTCCTCGGCGATCGTGATCCGTCCCGGAAAGCGCGCATGGATCTCCTCGTTGACCCAGCGCATCAGGCTGATGCCGTCGTCGAGCGTGTCGCTGCCGTCCTCGGCACCGCGCACGGTACGGGTGTAGAGCGTCATGTCCGAGCGCAGCCCGTCGAGCCCGTACTCCCCAAGCCAGAAGATCGCGTTATCCCGGATGAACTGGCGCACCTCAGGACGGCCGTAGTCGGGCCGCGTATCGCCCCATGGGGTCTCCGAGCGCCAGTCGTTGTAGAAATAGATGCCGCCCTTGCCGTCCTCGGACCAGCCGTCGAACTGCCAGAGATCGAGGTCCGAGGGGCCGAAATGGTTGTAGACGACGTCGAGGATCACCGCGATCCCGGCCGCATGCGCGGCCCGGACGAAGTCTTTCAGGCCATCGGGGCCACCATAGGAACTCTCGACTGCGAAGATATGGGCGGGATTGTACCCCCAGGAGACGTCGCCGGCGAATTCCGCCGCCGGCATGATCTGGACGGCGTTCACCCCCAGCCGCCGCAGGTGGCCGAGGCGCGAGATCGCGTCCTCGAACGTGCCGGGCGCGTCACCTTCGCGGGCGAAGGTGCCGATATGCATCTCGTAGATGACGAGCCGGTTCCAGGCCGGGCCCTCGAACCCGTCTGCGACCGGGTCGGAGCGGGTGATGATGCCGTTGCCGACCGAATTGGTGACCGCGCGGGCATAGGGGTCTATGCGAGACAGGATCTGCTCGCCGTTGCGGATCAGGAAGCGGTATTCGTCGCCGGTCTTTGCGCCCGCGACCTCGCCGTACCAGGTCCCGTTTCCCTCCAGGGCGAGCGGATGGGCATCTTCGGACCAATCGTCGAAGCTGCCGGTCACATGGACGGCATCGGCATGGGGGGCCCAGACGCGGAACGCGGTGCCTGCGTCCTGCGGGATCGCGCCCATTCCGGGCGCAGGCGAGGTCTCGGGCACGGCGCGGATCCCGTCGATTGAGGCGGCGCCAGTGTGCAGGCCGTCGCCTCCCGGCGCCAGTCAAAAGAAAAGGGCCTCCGCCGGTGCCGGCGAAAGCCCTCGGGCAGAATGTAGCGCGGAGGCGCTATTCGGCGTCAACGGCCTCGCGCTCGGCCTCGACACGGGCCTTGTCCGCGGAACCCTTGGCGGCGGGATCGCGGTCGACAAGCTCGATGATCGCCATCGGCGCGGCATCGCCATAGCGGAAGCCGGCCTTCAGCACCCGGCTGTAGCCGCCCTGGCGCTCCTTGTAGCGCGGGCCGAGGGTGGCGAAGAGTTTGGCCACGGCAGCGTCCTGCTTCAGCTCCGAAGCAGCGATGCGGCGCGCGTGCAGGTCGCCGCGCTTGCCGAGCGTGATCAGCTTGTCGATGATCCGCTTCATCTCCTTGGCCTTGGGCAAGGTAGTCTTGATCTGCTCGTGCTCGATCAGCGACGAGGCCATGTTGGCGAACATGGCCTTGCGGTGCTCGTGGGTGCGGTTGAGCTTGCGGTAGCCGTTACCGTGACGCATGGGTCTTCTCCTGGTCTCTTATGCTTTGTCAGGCGGCCCTGCGTGGGACCGCGCTCCTTGGGGCGGAATTGCCCGGGTCAGGCGAGCCGGGGGGCGCGGACGCCCCCCGGGTTTCGATCAGAACTGATCCTCGTACTTCTTGGCCAGATCCTCGATGTTCTCCGGCGGCCAGTCGACGAGTTCCATGCCGAGATGCAGGCCCATCGAGGTGAGGACCTCCTTGATCTCGTTCAGCGACTTGCGGCCGAAGTTCGGG
>CAYLHK010000023.1:0-860 GCA_964383295.1 uncultured Rhodovulum sp. | reverse complement strand
CAGGCAGTTGGCCGAGCGGACCGAGAGCTCGAGCTCGTCGACCTTCTTCAGCAGCAACGGGTTGAACTCGAGATCGTCCGCCTCGTCGGCACGGCTGCCGGCAGTGGGCTCCTCGAAGTTCACGAAGACCGAGAGCTGGTCCTGGATGATGCGCGCCGCGTAGGCGATCGCGTCGTCCGGGCGGACCGAGCCGTCTGTGTCGACCTGAAGCGTCAGCTTGTCGTAGTCGAGCACCTGGCCCTCGCGGGTCGGCTCGACCTTGTAGCTCACCTTCTTGATCGGCGAGAACAGCGCATCGACCGAGATGAGCCCGATGGGCGCGTCCTCGGGGCGCTGCTTGTCGGCGGGGACGTAGCCCTTGCCGCTCTCGACCGTCAGCTCCATGAACACCGATGCACCGTCGTCGAGGTGGCAGATCACGTGGTCGCGGTTCAGGATCTCGATGCCGTTGGTGGTGGCGATGTCGCCGGCGGTCACAACGCCGGGTCCGGTGGCGCGGATCTCGATCCGCTTCGGCCCGTCAACCTCCATCTTCACCGCGACGCCCTTGAGATTGAGGACGATGTCGGTCACGTCCTCGCGCACGCCGGGCACCGAAGAGAACTCGTGCAGCACGCCGTCGATCTGCACCGAGGTGATGGCCGCGCCCTGGAGCGAGGACATCAGCACGCGGCGCAGCGCGTTGCCAAGCGTCAGGCCAAAGCCCCGCTCGAGCGGCTCGGCGATCGCGGTGGCCTGCCGGAACGGGTCGGCCCCCGGCTTGATCTCAAGCGCGGTGGGACGGATAAGTTCCTGCCAGTTCTTATGGATCATCATATTCATGGCCCTCCATTCCTGTCCGCCAGCCTGATCCGGGAGGC
>CAYLHK010000022.1:0-38074 GCA_964383295.1 uncultured Rhodovulum sp. | reverse complement strand
GGAGCGCTCGGCGAACTCCTTCTGGCGCCGCTCGCTCTCCTCCTGCTCGGTGAGGATGTCGATGTCCCAGCCGATCAGCTGGCTGGCGAGCCGCACGTTCTGGCCGCGCCGCCCGATGGCGAGGCTGAGCTGCTCGTCGGGCACCACGACTTCGATCCGCTCGCTCTCGTCGTCGAAGACGACCTTCGACACCTCGGCCGGCTGCAGCGCGTTCACGAGGAAGGTCGCCGGGTCCTGGTTCCACGGAATGATGTCGATCTTCTCGCCCTGCAGCTCGCCCACGACGGCCTGCACGCGGCTGCCCCGCATACCGACGCAGGCGCCGACCGGGTCGATCGAGTTGTCGTAGGAGATGACGCCCATCTTCGCGCGGCTGCCCGGATCGCGGGCCACGGCCTTGATCTCGATGACGCCGTCGTAGATCTCGGGCACTTCCATCTTGAAGAGCTCGGCCAGGAATTCCGGCGCGGTACGCGACAGGAAGATCTGCGGCCCCCGCGTCTCGTGACGCACGTCGCGGATCAGCGCGCGCACCCGGTCGCCGTTCCGGAACGCCTCGCGCTGGATCAGCTGGTCGCGGCGCAGGATCGCCTCGCCCCGGCCCACGTCCACGATGACATTGCCGTATTCGGTGCGCTTGACGATGCCGTTGATGATCTCGCCGACGCGGTCCTTGAATTCCTCGTACTGGCGCAGACGCTCGGCCTCGCGGACCTTCTGCATGATGACCTGCTTGGCCGACTGGGCGGCGATGCGGCCGAAGTCCATCGGCGGCAGCGGGTCGACGATGTCATCGCCGACCTGCGCGTCCGCCTTGATCGTGCGCGCGTCGCGCAGCGTCAGCTCGGTGAAGTGGTTCTCCACCTCGTCCTCGACCACCAGCCGGTGACGCGTCAGCTCCAGCTCGCCCGACTTGCGGTCGATGACGGCGCGGATGTCGTACTCGGCGCCATAGCGCGAGCGCGCGGCCTTGCCCAACGAGTCCTCCATCGCCTCGATCACGAGGGCGGGCTCGATCATCTTCTCGCGGGCGACGGCGTCGGCGATCTGCAGAAGCTCGAGCCGGTTGGCGGAAGTCACGCTCATGGTCTGTCCTCACCCTTGTCGGTGGTCTCGGTTTCGTCGGTATCCTCAGGTGTCTCGTCGTCCTCGATCTCGTCGAACGCGCCGGGATCGAAGCCCTGGGCCACGCGCCCCGCCAGGCTCTCGGCGATCAGCGCATCGGTCAGAACCAGCTTCGCATCGGCGATCATGTCGAAGGCGAGGCCGATCGTGCCCTCGGGGATGGCCAGCAGCACCTCGCCGTCCTCGATCCCCTCGAGCGTGCCCTTGAACCGCTTGCGCCCGTCGATCATCTCGACGGTCTCGATGCGGGCTTCATGGCCGGCGGCGCGCTCGAAATCCTTCAGCCGGGTGAGCGGCCGGTCGATACCGGGCGAGGAGACCTCGAGCGTGTATTCCTCCACGATCGGGTCCTCGACATCGAGCATCGCCGAGACCGCGCGGCTGATCTTGGCGCAATCCTCGATCTCGATGCCGCCCTCGGGGCGCTCGGCCATGATCTGGAGCGTATGCCGCCTGCCGCCCATGAAGCGCAGCCGCACCAGTTCGAACCCCAGACCTTCGATGGTCGGGGTGACTATGTCGGCGAGACGCCGGTCGATGGCGGCCTTTGCGATCAGATCGGCCAAGGGGTCTCCTCAAGCACAAAAAAACGGGCCAGCGGCCCGTCCAATTTTCCGGTGGAGGACCGGTTGACCGCCGATCCGCCGCTATTGCAGGCGATATAGGCGCGTGGCGATCCGGGTGCAAGGGGGATTCGGCGCGGGGTGTCCCGCCCCGCCACAGGGGCGGGACGGGCGGTCGTGAGGCGCTATTGCGCTTCGGCGTCGGCCACGGTGCCGATCGGTGCGCAACTGGACATGCAGCGCTCGGCGCTGACGTCGGGCCGGCTGTCCACCACGAAGGCGTCGCGGTTCGGCATCTGGACGGCCGTCAGGCTCGCGGCGTCGGCGATGAAATCGTCCGCCACGAGACCGTTCAGGTTCAGGATATAGGCCGAGACCGCATAGACCTGATCAGGCTCCAGCGACTGGGGCGCGTCGAGCGGCATGGCGCGGCGCGTGTAGTCGAAGAGGATCGGTGCATAGGGATACATGCTGCCGGGCGTCAGCACGCGCGGTCGCTCCGTCATGCTGCCGATGCCTCCGACCATCGAGCCGAACATCGGCCCGCCCTCGGCATTGTCGCCGTGGCAGTGGGCGCAATAGGTCTCGTAGACCTCGAGCCCCTCGGCAACGCTGCCCGCACCTTCGGGCAGGTTGCCCCCGGTGGGGGTGGCGATGTCGATGTTCCACAGCACCAGATCTTCCTCGCTGATCGGGCTGCCATAGGCCACATCGGGTCGCGGCGGCATCGGCTCGCCCGCCCATGCGGCAGGCACGAAGCCGAGGGCCAGGGCCAGCGCGATGCCGGACAGGCTGCGGCGCATCATCTCAGGCGATCGCATTGCGCACCTCCCCGTTCTCACTGACCGACCACGGGAAGATCCCGTTGTGATGCTGCACGAAGCCCGAAATCTCGCGGACCCGCGCAATGTCCTCGACTGTGGGCTGCACATAACCGGTGCTGTCCACGGCGCGGCTGGCGATCTTCGACGGACTGCCGTCCCAGTCCCAGAGATAGCGGAACCGCGTCAGGCATTTATCCAGGATAGGCGCTTCCAGCGCCGCCTCGTGCCACGTAACGCCGCCGTCGGTGGTGATGTCGACATGCGTGATCGAGCCGTTGCCGGACCAGGCGAACCCCTGGATCTCGTACTTGCCCGGCCCGTTCAGCTGCATGCCACCCGACGGATTGGTAATGACGGACTTGCATTCCATCACCATGCTGAACTGGCGCCACTTGCCGTCCGGCATGGGATCGGTGTAGCGCGCCGTCTCGCCACGGATCTGCAGCGGTTCATCGACCACCTTGATGCGGCGCAGCCACTTGACGCAGGTGTTGCCTTCCCAGCCCGGGAAGAACGCGCGGATCGGATAGCCCTGTTCGGCGCGCAGCATCTCGCCGTTCTGGCCAAAGACCAGCAGCGCGTCGTCCATCACCTTCTCGATCGGAATCGAGCGCAGGTGGCCCGAGCCGTCGGCGCCCTCGAAGATCACCCACTTGCCCTCGGGCTTCACGCCGGCCTCTTCCATCAGCCAGGACATGGGAATTCCCGTCCACTGGGCGCAGGACAGCAGGCCATGGGTCTGCTGGACCGTGGTCGAGGCGGCCTCGCGCCAGTCGGTGAGCCCGTTGCCCGAGCACTCCATGAAATAGAAGCGCGACACCGACGGATAGCGCATCAGGTCATCCATGGTGAAGACGAGCGGCTGCTCGACCAGTCCATGGATCGCCAGCCGGTGCGCGGCGGGGTCGATACGGGCGACGCCGTTGTGGTGACGCTCGAAGAACAGCCCGTTCGGGGTGACGATGCCGACCTGGTGCTGCAGCGGCGTCATGCTCCAGTCGGAGAAGTTCTGGCGGTTCACGAGGACGTCGGTGCGGTTGCGGCGCACATGGTCCTCGAACTCGATCGGCATGCCGTAGCCCTGTTCAGGGATCGGCTCGCCCATGAGCTGGCTGCTCTCAGGCACGGGCAGCGGTTGCGCTCCGGCACGCCCGGCTAGTCCAGCACCGGCGGCGGCGGCTAGCGCGAGACTGCCGCGCAGCAAGCCACGACGGCCCGGATCGAGGGGCGTCGCGACGTTTCCATCGGTCGGCCCCGTGGCTGGGGTCTTATCCATACGGGTTCCATCCCTAGACATACTGAAGATTGGTTGTGGTCCTGTTCCGGATCCTTGGTGCGAGGATTCCTTCACACAAAACCCACAATAGCCCCGGAAAAAATTCCAGCAAGATCAAATAGTTCGATATCTTTTCCCGTCCATATCGGGATTTGCGGAACGCCGTCGGCAGGCGCAACGGATTGCTCCGCGCGTGCGGAACGCGTTGGCGCTGCTGTTCAGAGGCTATGTCGGGGTACGGGTCAGGCAGGCTGCCGTCGGTCGCAGCCTAGGCGTGATCGTGGCGCGCTGAAGACCCCAGCGCGCGCGTGCCCAGACCTTTCCTAATGGTAAATGGCCCGGAATCACCCCGTTATTCCAATGCCTTGAAAACTGGGCACGCGTGCCCACCCCTGCGCGGGCACACCTCTGCAGGGGGATCCTCAGCCAGAATAAGGCCGGACAATATCCTCGGCGCCGACCTTCTGGAACAGAACCACGCTGCCCACCGAATGCCGCGGGTCATAGACGAAGCCCTGCCGCGCCATCTCCGCGAACAGGCGGCCCACGCCGGACAGGCCGGTGACATGGTCGTGCAGCTCGATGAACAGCCGGTCGACGCCCGACAGGTCGGCGTCCTCGAACAGCATCGCCTCCGCCCCCTCCACGTCGCAGACGATCAGGTCGATCGCCTCGGACCTCAGCAGGCCATTGAGGTTCATCGTCGGCACCTCGACCGTGCCCACATAGGGGTTCGGCCCCGGCATCAGCGAGCCCATCCAGAAGTCCCGACGCAGGTAGAAGGTGGCGTAGTCCTGCGCCTGGTTGGTCAGCACCGCATTGACCCGCTGCACCTTGCGCACCCGGTTCATGGCGTGCAGGCGGGCCATGTAGTCCATGATCTGCGGATTGGCCTCGACGGCGATCACCTTGGCAACCCGCCGCTGCCGCGACAGCAGCGTCGAGATGAAGCCGATCCCGGCCCCGATCTCCAGCACCCGGTCGCCCGGCCGAACGATGTCGGGGATCTGGGCCGATTCCTCGGCCTCGAACCGCCCTTCGAGCATCGCGCGATGGATCGTCGGGGTGACCACCGACGGATCGAGCGGAATCGTCACGCCCGAGACCGCGATGCACGCCCCAAACGCGTACTCATGAAGGGATGATTCGACCATGGGTTGAAACTGGCGAAGCCCTGCCTACAAGTCTAGCAAGTCACATCGAACTTGGTAAACCGTGTGCAGTCGCCGCGCGCGGGTGGCAGGGCGGCAACAAGCCGCCAAATATTACAGCTTGGCGACATAGCATGCGGCGGCCTCCGCCATTGCTCCGGCCGAGGTGTCCGAGGTGAAGAAGTCGAGGAACCCGACCTCGGGCGCCATCAGAAACGTGAAGGTCGAGTGATCCATCATGTAATAGTCGGGATCGTCGCCCGCCCTGCGATAGTAGACCCGATACGCCTCCGCGGCCTCAGCGATCTCCTCCGCGCTGCCCGTCAGCCCGACCATCTCGGGGTGGATGGCGGCCGCATACTCTCCCACGACCTCCACCGTATCGCGCTCGGGGTCGATCGTGATGAAGGCGAGGCCGAGATCGGCTCCGTTCGCGGCGGCAAGGTCGCGGGCGGCCGCGTTGCGGGCGAGATCGTTGGGACAGAAGTCGGGACAGAAGGTGTAGCCGAAATACACCAGCGTCGCCCCGTCGATGACATCCGCCTCGGTGACCCGAGCCCCGCTGCCGTCGATCAGCGAGAACGGCCCACCGATTGCCGCCTCCCCGCCGGCGACCCGGCTGCGTCGGCACTCGGCAAAGCGATCGTCTGCCGGCCGCATCGCGAGGACGTAGACCATCGAGAGCACGAGCCCTGTCAGGGTGACGCCGAGCGCCAGAATTGCTGCGATCCGCGTCACGTCCGTCCTCCTTGGCTCGGGCCCCGATCTCGCATGCGGCTCGCCGCGCAGCAAGGCGCTGGGCGGCGTGAGGCCGGCGCCAATCAGGCTTAACACTTCTTTAAGGGCTCGGAGGGCCAGTATGGCGGGCCCATCCAGAAGGTGCGGCCGTCATGGACCCGACCCTCATTCTCCCCTCCAACCTTGCCCCGGGCGCTCTGTTCCTGGGCTCCGACGTACTGGTCGCCGCCGTGGTCAGCGCGCTGGCGACGCTCGCGCTGATCGTGACCTTCGCGTCGCGGCTGCCGCTCGCACGGCGCGTACCCTCGCAGGAAGCAGACCCAGCCGCCTGCGAATTCCTGCTGGTGGGATCGAGCCTGAAGGCCATTACCGAACCTGCGCGCGCCCTGCTGGCCGATCTCGGGCCCGCGTCCTCGGCCAGCGCGGCGCTCGGTCAGCATCTCGAGGGCGACTGTCCTGGAGTCCAGCGGCAGATCGAGGCCCTGGTCCTCTACGGGACGCCGTTCCGCGCGCATGTGACCCGCGACGACGGCAGTGCCTGCGAGATCGCCGGCCGGCCGGAGGGTGACGCGGCGCTGCTGTCGATACGCCAGCCGACCGACGACGCGCGCGCATTGCAGGATACCCGGGCGGTGCTGGGTCGGACGGGCGAAGAGCTGCGCTTCCTGCGCGAGGCAATGGATGCGGCCCCGGTACTGGCCTGGAGCCTTGCGCCCGATGGGCAGGTGGCCTGGGCCAACGCCCCCTACCGCGACGCGTTCGATGCCCCCGATCGCGATCTGCCCGACCACCGGCTGCACAATGCCTTCGGGCATGTGCTTGAGGAGGTTCCGCTGACCGCGCGCGGACCGGGGACACGCGCGCGGGTCTCGGTCCCCGGCCGGGACGGCTCGGGCGCCCGATGGTACGAGATATCCCAGGGCCCCGGTCCGGACGGCGTCACGCTCGGCTTCGCCTCCGAGGTAGACGACCTGGTCGCGGCCGAAGCCTCGCTGCACCGCTTCATCGAGACGCTGACCGAGACCTTCGCACATCTGCCGATCGGCCTTGCGGTCTTCGACAAGAACCGCCGGCTCGGCCTCTTCAACCCCGCGCTCACCGATCTGGTGCGCATCGACGCGGTCTGGCTTGCCGGTCGTCCCTCGCTGCGCGATTTCCTCGAGCGGCTGCGCGAGACGCGGCAGATGCCCGAGCAGAAGGACTTCACCGCCTGGCGGCGCAAGCTGACCGAGCTGGAGGAGGGCGCGCGCGACGGCACCTACGAGGAGAACTGGGTGCTGCCCTCGGGCAAGGTCTTCCGCGTCACCGGCCGCCCGCATCCGCAGGGGGCGCTGGCCTTCCTGTTCGAGGATATCTCCACCACCATCCAGCTGGAGCGCCGCTACCGCTCGGAGCTGGAGCTGAGCCAGGCGACACTCGATCGGTTGAACGAGGCGGTGGCGGTCTTCGACGCGGCCGGGGCGCTCGTCTTCGTGAATGCGGCGTTCGAGGCGCTCTGGGGCCTCGCCGCAATGGACCGGCTGGACGGACCGGGCGTCGCCGAGCTGACCGGCATCTGGGCCGAGCGCTGCGTGCCGAGCTCGGCCTGGGCCGAGCTTGCCGAATATGCCACCGCGGCCGAGAGCCGGGGCAGCTGGACGGCCGGGATCGAGACGCGCGACGGACGGGCGCTTCAGATGGCGGTGTCGCCCCTGCCGGATGCCTCGACGCTGGTCACCTTCCGCGAGGCCGCGGCGGCGGCCGGAGCTGTCGGGCCGCTCGCCGGGCTCGCGGCCGCCCTGTCGGGCCGCGGGCTGGGACTTGCCGTTTCAGGACCGGCGGCGGCACTCATCGATCCCGAATTCCGCCGCGCGGCGCTTGCCGTGGGCTTCGCCGCCAGCGAGCTGGCCTGCCCGGGCGCGGTGGTGGAAGTTGCGGTCGATCCCGCGCCCGGTGCGCGGCGCGTGACGATCAGTGTCGCAGCCAGCGCCGCAGCCGGCAGCGATCCATCGCGCGCCGACGACGGCGGGGCGGCGTTCGCGCGCCGGGTTCTCGAGGCTGCGGGGGGCACGCTGCGGCTGGAGCAGGACGCCGTTCAGGCACGGCTGATCGCCGAACTCCCTCCACTGGCCGAGCGCTCCGGCGGAACCCTCGCACTGGCGGCCGGGGGCTAGGCGCCCACTGCACCACGTCGATGGCGGGCGGCAGCCAGGAGCCGTCGAGGATCGCTTTCTGGCCCCAGTAGGCGCGGATGTAGAGCGAGAACGGGCCTTCCGGCGCGGGCAGCCAGTTGCTCTCCTTGTCCGCGCCCGGCGAGGTGGCGCCGGCGTAGAGGGTGAGCGAGCCGTCGGCGTCGCGCTGCAGCGCCGTGTTCTTTGTGCCGAGCGAATAGCGGCCTCGCGTCGATGCGATGCCTGCACTAGTCTCACGGGGATCAACTTCCAATGATTGCCGACGGGCACAGTGCGCCCAGGTTCAGGGCGGACAGCAGCCGTTTCTTTTCGGGTCGACGAGGCGTCAGAACGACAGAAGGCCGACCATCATTGGCCGTCCGCTTGCGCGTGGCATCGGCGGGCGCGACAGCGGGCGTGGGGCGGGCTACTGATCCCCTCGTCGCGGCCTGTTGATGGCGCTGCAGAGGGAGGAGCATGCTCGCGGTTCTCGGCTTCGCCACGGTCGCGGCCTTTCTCGCGGCGATCATGTCGCGGCGCCTCCCGGTGCTGGCGGCGCTCGTGCTCGTCCCCGTCGCCGGCGGCTTGTTGGCCGGTGCAGGCGGCGGGATCGGCGCCATGGCGCTCGACGGGATCGCGCGGGTGGCGCCGATCGTGGTGCTCGCGGTCTTCGGGGTTCTCTACTTTGGGCTGATGCTCGAGGTTGGTCTCTTCGACCCGCTGATCCGCCGGCTGATGCGGCTTGTGCGCGGCGATCCACTGCGGCTGACGCTGGCGACGGCGGTCATCACCATGCTGGTCGCGCTGGACGGCGATGGGGCCACCACCTTCCTGATCGTGGCTTCCGCGGTGCTGCCGGCCGCGGTGCGGCTCGGCCTCGATCGGCATGTCGTCGCGACCATCATGGCGCTCGCCGCCGGGGTGATGGTGATCTTTCCCTGGGGCGGGCCGACCGCGCGGGCGATGGCGGCGCTCGGCGTGGGCGCGGGGGAGTTGTTCAATCCGGTCCTGCCGGCGATCGGCGCCGGCATGCTCTGGGTGCTTGCCGTCGCTGCCCTGCTCGGACGTCGCGAACGCGCCCGCCTGGGCTGGAAGCCTGGCACGCCGCCGACGTCGCACGAGGAGGCGGTCGAGCCGGGGCCGCGGCGGGTGGCGCTGGAGCGGCCCTGGCTCTACCTCTTCGACCTCGGGCTGACGGTGGTGCTCCTCGCCGCGCTGGTGATCGAGGTTCTCCCGCTGCCGCTCCTCTTCGTGCTGGCCTTCGCGGTGGCTCTCCCGGTGAACTTGCCGGACCGCGAGGCGCAGCAGCGGCTGTTCCGGGAACATGCCGGCAGCATCGCCAGCATCGCGACGACGATCTTCGCCGCCGGCATCTTCACCGGGGTGCTGATCGGAGCGGGCATGATCCCGGCCATGGCCGAGGCGGTCGCGGCGCTGACGCCGGCCGGCCTCGCGCCGGTCCTGCCGGTGCTGGTCGCGGTGACTGCGATGCCGCTCAGCCTCGTGTTTCCCCCGGACGCCTACTATTTCGGCGTTCTGCCGGTGCTGGCGCATTCGGCGGCCAGCCTAGGCGTGGACCCGGTGCTGGTCGGGCGCGGCGCGATCCTCGGGCAGAGCTCGACGGGCTTTCCGCTCAGCCCGTTCATCCCCGCAACCTACGTCCTCCTCGGGCTCTGCGGGATCTCACTCGGGGCGCATCAGCGCGCCACCTTCGGCTGGGCCTTCGGCTCGACGCTGGTAATGACCGCGGTCGCCGTTGCGACGGGGGCGCTGCTCGGCTGAAGGGCGAGGTGCCTGCCGGAGCCACCGCCCGATCGCTGACCAACACGCGGACAAAGCCGTCCTTTGGCCCCGTCACCAGGGTGTCGGGCCGTCCGGTTCCACGAAACCCCCGCTGCCATGACCGCTCAGCGCGTATTCCGCCGGGAGCCGCGCTCCCTCTTCCGGCGTCATCGAGCCATAACCGGTCAGATCGGTTTTCACGAAGCCGGGGCTGACGGAGTTCACCTTGATGTTCGTGCCACGCAGTTCCTCGTGCAACTGGATGGTCAGCATGTTGAGCGCCGCTTTCGAGGCGTTGTAGCCGATGAACTGCTGGGAATAGTAGGTCGAGGCGGGATCGGCGTTCAGCGCCAGCGAGCCGAGCGAGCTCGACAGGTTGACGATGCGCCCTTCAGGAGCCTTGCGCAGCAGGGGCAACATGGCCTGCGTCACTGCCAGCGCGCCGATGAAATTCACCTCCATCACTCTCCGCACGGCATGGATTGCGGCCCTGCTCGGCGGCGCGTCGGCAAAGTCGAAGACGCCGGCGTTGTTCACCAGAATGTCCAGACGGCCATGCGCGGCGGCGATAGTAGCTGCCGCGGCGGCTATCGTTTCCGGAACATCGAGGTCGAGATGGACGACTTCGGCGGCCACCCCGCCCCTTGCCAGAATCGCGGCAGCCTCTGCCCCTCGCGCCATATCACGGCTGCCGAGCAGGACATGGACACCGGCCTGCGCCAGATCGCGGGCGATCTCCAGCCCGATGCCCTTGTTGGCACCTGTTACCAAAGCCACGCGGTTCTCGGTCATGAGTGTCTTCCTTTCATAGCCTTGACCGCAATATATGAAGGAACGTTCAGCTTTTGGATTCGCAAATGTGGCCTCACACCCCGGAGGGGCTGAAGCCCCGGAAAACACCGGCACAAAGCCGGTCGCGTGTCACAGTGGACGCCATTTTCGAGGCGACCATTCAGGTTTTGCTGTCGGGTGGACTGGCGGGCCTGACGACCACCCGCGTGGCGGAGCGGGCGGGCGTCTCGGTCGGGACAATGTATCAGTACTTTCCGAACAAGCAGGCGCTCGTCTTCGCGTTGAACGAACGCTATCTCAATTCGCTGGCCGAACGGGTCGAGGCGACCTGCGCCAGAGTGGCAGGTCGGTCGGCGTCAGAGATGGTCGCAGCACTGATCGACACCTATTGGACAGCCAAGACCGAGCGAGCCGAGCTGACGCGCGCGCTTTACCGATCAATGGCGGAACTGGACAACGATGCACTTGTGCATGCCTTCGCCGCGCGGGTGGATGCGGCGACCACTGCAATGTTCCGCCAAGCCTGCGACCTTCCGGCCGATGATATCGAGGCCACCAACCTGACGCTCACGACGGTGATCTACGGCGCCGTACGCAACGCCTTCGAGCGCGAGCTGGGGAGAGAAGAGATTGCGGAACTGCAGACCAGGTTGACCGCCATGTGCTGCGCCTGGCTGGACGGGTTCCGGAACGGGCCGCGGCCCTGACGTAGCCGGCGGCTTTGGGGCTCAACGGCGTCATCGACCACCTGGCGCGACAAGGCCCGATCTGGGCGGGAACTGCCGCCGCTACCGACCGACCCGAGCGCGAGGCTTGCCCCCAATCGAAGACACGCTCCGACCGGCCTCACTCCGCCTCCCCCGACCCGACGAGCTCGGCGCCGGGCGGGGCGCTGGCGGCGAGGCGGTCGCGGATGACCTGCGCGGCGAGGGAGCGGACGGCCTCGGCGGCGCGGGAAAGCGGGCGCTCGGCGGCGGCGAGGATGACGGCGGTCAGGCTGATCGGCGGCTCGACCGGCGTCAGGGTCAGCGACTCGCAACCGGGGATGTCGGAGAAGTCGCCCTTGGGCAGGATGGCCCCGCCGATGCCGGCCTGGACCGCCGAGAGGATCGAGGACAGCACGTCCGCCTCGGCGACAACCTCCGGGGTCAGGCCGGCGGCGGCGAAGCCGCGGTCGAAGGGCGCGCGCGCCACATTCGGCTGGATCGGCAGGACCAGCGGCAGCGCCGCGACCCGTTCGATCGTCAATGGCTCGCCCGGACGCACCGGGCGGTCCCGGTGGACGAAGTAGAACCGCTGGCGGAACAGTGGCCAGCGCAGGAAGCCGGGCAGTGGCTCGTCCTCGAACACGATCGCGAGGTCGAGGCCGCCGCTTCTGAGCCGATCGCCGACGGTAAGGCTGTTCGCTGTGGTGAGGCGCAGCGTTACCTTCGGCATCGCCGCGCGGGCGGCATCGATCAGCGGCGCACTGATCGTCGAGGCGAGCGTGGAGGAGAGGCCGAGGCCGACCGCGCCCGCGGGCGCGCCGCCGGCGGAGCGGAGCGTCGCGGGCAGGTTCTCGACCTGACGTAGGATCGCGCTGGCCTCGCGGTAGAGCGCCTCGCCAGCCGGGGTGGGGCGGACACCGCGCGGGGTGCGCAGCAGGAGCGCCATGCCGAGCTCGGCCTCGAGATCGGCGATCTGCTGGCTGAGCGCGGGCTGTGCCACGTGGACGACGGCGGCCGCGCGCGAGAAGCTGCCGGCATCGACGATCTTCACGAAGTAGCGCAACCGCCGGAACTGCAACGACGTCCTCCCGAGCCATCGGCCCTGCTTATACCTGCATACCGAGACCCTATTTGTTCGGCGAGACAATTCACGCCTATCGGTTTCCCGTCCGCCGGAACGGTCCGGCGCAACCAGCCACATCGGGAGATGAATTATGGCGAATCTCGTCTACAGGGTCGTGTCCGCATGCGGCGCGCTCGGCTACGGCTATCCCAAGGAGTCGCTGGAGAAAGCGCTGGAGGGTCGTATCGACGCGATCGTGTCGGACGCGGGGTCCATGGATGCCGGCCCCTACTATCTCGGAACCGGCACCGAGTATTTCGAGCGCGAGGCAGTGAAGGCCGACTGGCGCAACATGGTCGAGGCGGCGCAGAAGACCGGCGCGCCCGTGATCCTCGGCTCCTCCGGCATGGCCGGGGGCGATCGCAACGTCGCCTACATGCTCGACGTGGCGAAGGAGGTCTTTGCCGAGCTGGGGGTGAAGGACGCGAAGGTCGCGGTGATCGGCGCCGAGCTCGACCCCGAGGTCGTCATCGCCGAGCTCCGCGCCGGGCGGCTGCGCCCGACGGGCGTCGGACCTGAGCTGAGCGAGGAAGCGCTGCGCGAGAGCACGATCGTCGGCCAGATGGGGATCCATCCGCTGATCACCGCGCTCGAGGCCGGCGCCCAGTATGTCATCGCGGGGCGATCCTGCGACGTCGCCCTCTTCGCCTCCGACATGATCCGCCGCGGCATCGACGCCGGGCTCGCCTACCATGTCGGGCACGTGCTCGAATGCGGTGCGCTCGCCTGCGATCCGGGCTCGCCGTCGGACTGCCTCGTCGCCGAGATCTACGACGACGGCTCGGCGCTCTTCGTCGCGCCGAACCAGGACCGGCGCTGCACGCCCTATTCGATCGCAGCGCATTCGCTCTACGAGGAGAGCCACCCGCAGCTGCAGTTCTATCCCGAGGGCATCCTCGCGATGGAGAAGACCGAGTTCTTCTCGCACGACGGCCGCAGCACCGGCATCCGCGGCAGCAGGTTCGTGCGATCGGGCAAGCCCTGGCCGTGGAGCATCAAGCTCGAAGGCGCCCGGCGGCTCGGAGCGCGCAAGGTGTCGCTGCTGCACCTCGACCCTGCCGACGTCGGAAAGCTGCCCGAGAGCGTCCTGGTCTACGGTCGCAACGGCGTGCAGGCACGCCCGGTCTCGGGCGACGAGGCCGAACTCGGCATCATCATCGAGACGACGGCGAAGACCGAGGAGGCCGCGGTGCTGCTGGCGAGCCTGCTCACCCACTACCTGATCCATTACGGCTATCCGGGCCGCAAGGCGACCGCCGGCAACACAGCCTATCCGCTGTCGCCGAACCTCGTCAGCTTCCGGCGCGAGGATGGCAGCTTCGGGGCGGTGGTGCCGAGCGGAACGCGTGATCCGGTGTTCTTCGCCAACTATGCGAAGATCAAGGCGGCGGTGCTGAAGATGATCGCCGACGAGTTCCCCGATGCGCTGGCGAATGCCGGCTGGACGATCATCGACGCCGATGCGGCGCATCCGGTGGCGCTGGTGCGCACAATCGACCGTGACCCCAAGGCGCTTGCCGAGCAGCACGCGGCCGACGTGGCGGCCGTCACGGCGCTCGCGCCGGCACAGGCTGGCTCGCTGGTCGGGCTCGATGCGGCGGACGCCTACGAGTGGACGCTCTACCATCTGCTGCAGAACGAGGCGGTCATCAAGGAGACGATGTTCCCGATCACCTGGTACGACGCGAACGGCGCCGACTGGACCGAGACGGGGGTGACGCGGCCGGTCTACGGCGACATCGGCGAGACCGGCTACACGGGCAGCCTCGATGATCGCGCGCTCTCACTGATCGCCGATGTCGTGCCGGCCGGGCCTCTGCACGCGACGCAGCCGCTGCTCGACATGGCGGTGGTGATCCGCAGCAAGGACGCCGGCATCAACCGGCTGACCTTCGACATCATCTTCACCAGCGCCGAGAACTACGAGGCGGCGCTGCGCTCCAACGCCTTCTGCGCGCGGGCGGTCGCCGGGACCCTCGGCCTGCCCGTCGAGCGCATCGTCGGGACCTTCTTCGTCGACAGCTGCAACGCCATCAAGATCTCGGTCGACCGGCCGAACATCTCGGCCTCGCCCGACGAGCACGACGTCTTCGGCGCGCAGCAGCAGTCGGCGATCGAGCGGATGAGCGTCCCGGTTCACGCCGAGGCGCTGGCCAAGGCCTCGACCTTCTGAGCCCGGAACCCGAACCCGGCCGCTGCGCCCCGGCCGCCCCCGTCGAGGGGCTGCCATGACGGGCGCGGCGCTGCCAGTGGTCGCTGCCGTTCTCCCTGCGCCGCGCCGGGTGGCCAATGTCCAGCATCATCCCACGCTGGCGATAGACGAAGCTCCAGACTGGTCGACCGCACTGCGACAGCGCAATGGTGCGCGCGCGAGAGCACTGGAACTGTTGACCCTGACGACCGTGCGAAGCAGCGAGCTTCGCGGCATGCGCTGGGGAGAGCTGAACCTTGATTCCGCGCTTTGGGTGATTTCCGCCGAGCGGATGAAACCGCAGAACGGTCAGAGAAAGGAGCATCGAGCTCTGTTGCCAGGACTGGCGGTGGAGCTGCTCAAGGGCCGGAAGCCGGAGAATGTGAAGCCGGACGACCTCGTTTTCGCCGCGCCGCGCAAGGGCCAGCTCCGGGGTGTGGTAGAAGCTCGGCCAGATCGTGTCGAAGACGAAGTAGCCAGCATAGCCGACGGCAAAGATGCCGATCAGGCCGGTGACGCAGAGCGGCAGTGCCCAGCGGCTCTCGGCCGCCGCGTGGCCCCGGGGTGTGGCGCGCGCAGCGACGGGCTGGATCAGGCCCATCGCCGCCATGCCGAGGCCGCCCGCCTGGATCGCCGCCACCGCCAGCGTCCAGCGGCAGGCCCACCAGAGGGTGATGTTATACATGAAGATCTTTCCCGTCGGCCAGCGCGCGCCGACGCAGTTGTGCGCGACGACGCCGAAGGAGAGCAGGACCCCGAAAACGAAGGGGCCGAGGCCCCATTTCGCGAAGCGGGCGCCGAATAGTATGGACGTCCTCCTCAGTTCACCCGTTCGATGTCCGGGAGCGTCCAGGTCTTGTCGAAGAGCGCCTGGGTTGGGGCGTAGAGGCGGAACATTACCTCGAAGCCGCGCGCCGTATCGGTCGGCACCCAGTTCGCCTCCTGTCCCTCGGGTGGCTGGGGACCGAAGAAGATGTCGGTCGAGCCGTCGGAATTCTGCTGCAACTCGGCGGCGTTCGAGGCGCGGCTTGCGCGGTCCATGTGCCTGGCCAACGCATGGGTCAGCCGGTCGTAGACGGTCGCCGACCAGTATTGCTCGACCGGCACGTCCGGCGGCACGGTGAGACGGTAGGTGCCGGCGCCGTCGAGGGGCGCGCCGTCCCTGTCGAGCAGCGTCAGCAGGTAGAACTGGCCCACGCCCAGGCGCTTGATGCCGACGTAGCCGAGGGTGTAGATCGTGCCGCGCAAATCGACCGGATAGGCATCGGGCGTCATGAAGCCCTCGCTGGCCGCCTTGGCGAGCGCCGGCGCCGCCGCGGCGCGCCAGTTCGTTCCCTCGAAGTAGGCGCCCCAGCCGCGCTCCAGAATGGCGTTGAGGTAGGCCTTCGCCTCGACCGCCGCGGCATCGAGCGTCGCGCGGGTTGCGGCATCGGGCCGGAACGGCTCGCCCTGGACGATGCCGAGGGTGGCCAGCGTGTCGATCATTGCCCGGTCGCGGTCGAGCCACGGCTCTTCCTGGACCACGTGGTTCAGGTGGTCGAAGAAGGTTGCGTCGTAGCGGATCGTCGAATCGAACAGCACGTCCTGCGCATCGACGAACACCGTCTCCGGCGGAGCGTCGGCTTGCGCAAGCGGATAGACCCCGATCCGCTTGCCGTAGGCGACGGAGGCGGTCACATCCTCGGGCGCATGGCTCTCGAGCCTGGCGCGCAGCAGCGCGAAGCCACCGTAGGTGTCGGACCGCAAGGGCGTGATCCCGTCCGGCACCGGGCCATCGAAGCCCGGCGGCAGGATGGCGAGCCTGATGCCTGCGCCCTTGTCGATGCCGAGGAGGCCGACGTCCTCCAACGGCTTCTGCCAGGCGGTGACGATGTTGCCGTTGAGCGAGCCCGCCTCGTCAGCCCGCGGCACGTCGACGACGATCGGTCCATCGCGGGTGTCGAAGAACACCATCAGGTAGAGCGTGTCGGGATTGGGGGTCAGCGTCTGGTTCATCCAGTCGAGCGGCCGGCCCCAGTAGACGACCTGATTGACCTCGGCGTCGGTGGCGTCGAGCATCTCCTGCCGCATCAGGTCGTAGTTGACCGCCGGCATTCCCCAGATCATCGCCTCGACCGCGCGGCGCTCGAGGGCGCGGGCGGCGATCTGCTCCGATGTATGGACCGGCGAAGCGTCCTGCCCGTAAACGGGCGCGACTAACCGCGCTGGATCGGGGGCGATGGAGAGCATCGTCATGACGACGGCCGCCAGTCCGAAAGGCTTCATCCTTCACTCCCTTGCAATGCGTTCCTCTTGAGCGGGACCGGGGGCCGCCGTGGTGGCCGGCGCATCCACGTTCCGTTCCAGCAGGCGGCTTCTCCAGCCGGAACTTACGCCTGATCCGACGCCGATGTCCCGGGCACGGCGTCCCACTTCTTGAGCGTGCGTTCCACCACGGGACACCTGCGGACTATCGCAACGGGGGCAGGAGCGGCTACGGTTGCAGGCGTCGCGGGAGGTGCCGCAGGGGAGAGCATGATGGGCCGGGCTTGGTCCGGGCAGGACAGCATCAGGACCGGTCTCGACGACGCGGATGGCGCGGACGCCGTCTTTACGACGTTCGATGTCGATCAGGCCGACCAGTTCGGGTCCTACCGCGATTGGATGGCTCCCGTCGTAGACGTGCGGGCGATCGATCGCGACCATCGCGGCTTCGCCGCGGCGCAGTCGATCTGGACTTTCGGCGGGCTCCGGCTGCTGCACGAGGTTTTCGACGCCGTGGAGGGCAGCACCTCGTCGGCATCCGGGCGTCCGTCGGCGGTAGACCACTGGGTTCTCGCCCTGCACAAGGCTGGAGACACCACGGTCGGCTCCGGCGACCGTGTCACGTTCACCCCGGCCTGCGGCCTGTCCTTCGTCGCGTTGGGCCACGGGGCGCGCCTACGCCAGGAAGCGTCCGAAACGCTCTATCTCTTCATCCCGCGCGACCGCTGCCCGGGCGACGCGGTCCGGCTGGACCGGCTGCACAACCTGAACCTCGAGGGGCCTCCCGCCTGCCTGCTGGCCGACCACCTGCTCGCCCTCGAGCGAAGCCTTCCGCTCATGGATCCGCAGGCACGCGCGCATGTCGCGGAGGCGACCCTCGGCCTGCTCCGCGCGTGTCTTCCCGAAGCCGAAGCAACTGAGCGGCAGCGTCCGGAGCGCGAGAACGCTCTACATGACGGTGCCCGGCGCTTCATCCGCCGCCACGTCACGAGCCCCCTCAGCCCTGCCGACATTTGTGTCCGGTTCGGCATCTCGCGATCGCATCTCTACAGGCTCTTTCGCGAGGACGGCGGCGTTGCCCGCGCCATCCGGTCCGCGCGGCTCGAGGCCGCCCGCGCCGCGCTTTCGGACCCCGCCGACCATCGCCGGATCCATCATGTCGCGGAGGACTACGGGTTCGGCTCGGCGGAAGAGTTCTCTCGATCCTTCCGTCGAAGGTTCGGCTGCCGACCAAGCGACGTCTATCGCGCACGGGGCCACCTTGGCGACGGGGAGGCTGTGCCGGTAGGCATCGCCCGCATTCTGTAGGTGGAAAGCCTCCGGTAGCCCGAGCCACCGTGCGAGCAACGCCAGTTCGGCTTGCAGCGCGTCATCAGTCCCGGCGGGGGGGGGCCGGTTCATGATGCGCGGCACGGACGAGGAGGTGGGAGGTCTTGCGGTCGGCTTTGAGGTCTGTCGGTCGGCGAGCACAATGTTGCTGGAAAGGCTCGGTCCTCATCCACTTGCATCCTAAGGCTGGGTGTCCTGGTCTTGCGCAAACGCTGACCATTCCACTGGAGGAGCTTGAGCGCGCCCTGGCCGAGGACAAGCTGTCGGGCCGGCCTCTGGTCGGCTTCCTCCTTGAAGAAATGCTGGCGGACCCGATGGTCCGCCTCTTCATGCAGAGCGACGGGATTTCAGAAGCCGATATGCGCAGTCTGCGCGGTGGTCGGCATGAGTTGGCACCAACCACCAACAATGAACCCCTGCCGGGTTCAAGCACTGTCCGCGACAGGCGTAGGGCGGCGGATCGGGCAGCGGTCGAGACTGCCGAGAATGAAGGCATGCCTGCTCCGACCTGATGGGTGAGCCGGCATCAGCAGCGGCAGTACTCCTAATGACCGATGATCCAACCGCCCTGGACCCGCGCCGCACCCCGGCGGGCAAGATGGCGACGGATATCCGCCGCCATGCGTTGCAGGACTTCGAGGCCGACCGGGAAGCCCGGCGCCGGCGGCAGGAAGAGCTCGAGGCGCACCTTCTGGCCGAGCCCGTCAGAAGCGTGCCGCGAGCGCTCTCATGCAGGCGGCCGCGACGGTTCGGTCGGACTCGGCTGCGCCGGGCATAGTGGCCCAGCCGGTGTCGATCAGCATTGTGGGACGCTGGTTGGTGGTGGCGTCCTGCAACTGCGCGAGTTTCACGACGGCGTCTGGGTCCAGTCTCGCCTGCTCGACGCAGATCGGGACCAGCGCGGCCACGACCTCGGCTTGCGCCGTGGACGCCGCCATCCGTGTGGCCGTGCCTCCGGTGACCCATCCTCCCCACGAAAACCCGGCGATCGCAATCGCGGCGGCGCCGACCGCGGCGCCATAGAGCGCCGGCTTCAGCCATTCAGGAGCTTGCATGGTTCAGTTCTCCGATGATGGGAATCAGTTTTCATAATTAATTATGTAAAACAAGTAACCATACTTCGGAGATTTTCAATGAGTTCGAAAAAATATCTTCCTTGTTAATTCTCTGATATATGCGGAGATGGTTTGATGTTGTCCAATGGTTCGAGCGAACGCTCAGCCAGACCCGCAGAAAATCGGTCACTCAGTCGTTGCATCGCTTTATTCTAACGGTGGCGGCCCAAAGCGCAGTCTGCGCGGCCTGCGGCGCAGCCAAGCGTGCGAATGTTTGCTGCGGGAACATATCCTTTCGCGAGGCAGTGCAACGTCTCGCCAGCCAGGAATTCCTGCGCGACCTGCCGCCTGGACTCGATGTCGTGGGATCGGACTTCACCATGGCTTCCATCCTCCGAAAGCCCGGCTCACCGGTGTATTCGTTCGGTCCGCTCTGTCCGTTCCCGAGGGACTCGCTTGAAGCTGTCGAGACGCCGGTGGGTCTGGCCGGGCGAATCTGCGGGAGATGAACCATGTCCGTGACGCCAGCATCTCCGCGCTTCCTGCTCGGATGCAAATGCTGTCGGCGGGGCACCGCGTAAACTCGGGAAAGCGGGTGCCTTCGACTTGTGAAGGGGCCGGCGCGACGCCATATCCAATCGGTGTGCACAGGGAAGGCGGCCCCGCCTGAGGGCTCTTCCGCCTTGCGACAGCTTTTCTTCGACAGGCTCTACCGATCGCAGTCCAGCCAGTCGCGACTGGTCTACCGGAGCGCGCGACACCTTCCCACCGTCCGATCTCCGGGTGCGGTCATGAAGCAGCGTGATTTCAACTTCCGGCTGCCTAGCGGCCGGACAACCGTAGGAGTGCCTCATGGCCAAGGGTCAGAAACGCAGCAACAAGGAAACGAAGAAGCCGAAGCAGCAGAAGGTGGCCGCGGCAGTCCCGGCGACTTTCGAAAAGGGCCTTTCCGCCCCAATCGGAACCTCGAAGCAGAAGGACAGGCCCGCTGGAGGCAAGGGCAGGAGCGGCGCCTGACGCAACCCGATCGACGGTGCAAGATCGCCCCACTGCAATCCTCGAAGCGTGACGGGCTTGCTTGGGTTTCAGAGAGCATTGGCGTTGAACAGATCGGCAACTGACCAGAGCCGGCGCCGGGTCTGCAAGTCGATCAGCCAGCGCCCGCATCGGACGGAAAGGCGATCATGAACGCGATGCAGTTCCTTGCATTCGGTCGCCGTGAGCCTGAACTGCCCTGGACCGATCCATCGCCTGCGCGGGGCGAGCTGTTCGGCATCGAGCGGCTCGAACAGCACGCCGAGAGCCTCGCGGCGGCGCAGCGGGTCACTGAGCATCCCCCGCATGTGCCACCGCTGCATGTGCGGCTGAATGCCAATGCCGCGGTCCTGCTCTCGGCCTATCGCGCCAGCGCGCGCGAGCTCGAGGGCGGGCGGGCGGTGGTGCCGGCGGCGGAGTGGCTCCTCGACAACTATCATCTGGTCGAGGCTCAGATCCGCGAGATCCGCGACGCCCTTCCTCCAGGCTACTATCGCCAGCTGCCGAAGCTGGCCGGCGGGCCCTTCGCGGGCTATCCCCGTGTCTTCGGGCTCGCCTGGGCGTTCGTCGCGCATACCGACAGCCATTTCGACCCCGAGACGCTGCGCCGCTATCTGGCGGCCTATCAACGGGTGCAGCCGCTGACGATCGGCGAGCTCTGGGCCGTGGCGATCACCCTGCGCATCGTCCTTGTCGAGAACCTGCGCCGCCTGGCCGACCAGATGACCGCCGGGCGGGCCGCCCGCGTCGAGGCCGACGCGCTGGCCGATGCGCTGCTGGCGGAGGGGCACGCGCGCTCCGCACTTGAGGCGGATATCGTCGCGCGCGAAGCAGGCCCTCTTTTGGAAGGGTTCGCCGCCCAGCTCGCCAAGCGCCTGCGCGACCAGGACCCGCGGACCACGCCGGCGCTGGGCTGGCTCGAGGAGCGGCTCGAGCGCCAGGGCAGCTCGGTCGACGAGGTCGTGCGGCACGTGCAGGAGAGGCAGGGCGCGTCGAACGTCACCGTGCGCAACGTGATCACCAGCATGCGGCTGATCTCCGACGTCGACTGGGCCGAGCTGGTCGAGAGCGTCGGCTTGGTCGATGCGCGGCTGCGGGCCGGGAGCGGGTTTGCGATGATGGATTTTCCCAGTCGCAACCTTTACCGCAGCGCCATCGAGGAGCTCGCCCGTGGCTCGGACCTGTCCGAGCTCGATATAGCCGACCGGGTACTTGCCGCATGCGGCGAAGCCCCGGAGGGCGCCGGGGCCGGGCGGACCGGCGATCCGGGCTGGCATCTGATCGCAGGCGGCCGCCGCAACTTAGAGGCCGCGATCGGGTTCCGGCCCTCGCCCCGGCAATGGTTCGGCCACGTCGCCGTTCGCCTCGGGATCGGTGGCTATGTCGGCGCGATCCTCGTCGTCACCGGTGTTCTGCTGGCGCTGTCGCTCTGGGCGCTCTGGCTTCCGGGGATTGGGGCTGGATGGCTCGTCCTATGGGCGCTGGCCGCGTTCCTGCCGGCGACCGGGACGGCGACCGCGCTGGTCGATCGCGCGATTGCCTGGAGCTTCGGCGCCGTGACCCTGCCCGGGATGGAGCTCAGGGACGGCGTCCCGTCCTCCCTGCGCACCCTGGTCGCCGTGCCGACGCTGCTGACCGGCGCGGCCGACCTGCGCGAGCAGATCGAGCGGCTGGAAGTCCATCACCTCTCCGGCACCGGCGGCGATCTGACCTTCGCGCTGCTGACCGACGGGCCCGACGCCGCGCAGGAGGTCGTGGAGACAGACGCCGCCCTGCTGGAGCTCGCGACCGCGGAGATCACCGCGCTGAACCGCAGGCACGCGCCCGGCCCCGCGGGGCCGCGGTTCCTGTTCCTGCACCGGCGGCGGCGGTTCAATCCGGGCGAGGGCGTCTGGATGGGCTGGGAGCGCAAGCGCGGCAAGCTGCACGAGCTGAACCGCCTGCTGCGCGGCGCCACGGACACGAGTTTCATGGCCATAGGCGGCCGCGCGCCCGAGGTCCCCGCGGGCGTGCGCTACGTCATCACGCTCGACGCCGACACAAGGCTTCCGCGCGATGCGGCGGCCCGGCTGATCGGCAAGATGGCGCATCCACTGAACCGGGCGCGCTTCGATGCCGCGGCGCGGCGCGTGGTGGAGGGATACGGCATCCTGCAGCCGCGCATAACGCCCTCGCTGCCGACCGGCCACGAGGGGTCGATTTACCAGCGCACGGTCTCCGGGCCCGGCGGCATGGACCCCTATGCGGCGGCGGTGTCTGACGTCTACCAGGACCTGTTCGGCGAAGGCTCCTATACCGGCAAGGGCATCTACGACGTCGATGCCTTCGAGGCGGCGCTTGCCGGCCGTGTGCCGGAGAACGCGCTGCTGAGCCACGACCTCTTCGAGGGGGTGTTCGCCCGGGCGGGGCTCGCCTCGGACGTCGAGCTGGTTGAGGAGTTTCCCGCCCGCTACGACGTCGCCGCCAAGCGCCTGCACCGCTGGACCCGGGGCGACTGGCAGCTGCTGCCCTGGATCCTCGCGCCAGGCGGGCTGCCGCAGGTCGGCCGGGCCAAGATGCTCGACAACCTGCGACGCTCGCTGCTGGCGCCCTCCGCCCTGGCGGCACTTGGCGTCGGCTGGCTCCTGCCGCTGCCCTCCGCCGTTGCCGCCACGCTGGCAATCCTCGCCGCCATCGCGATTCCGGTCGTCCTTCCGAGCCTGTTCACCGTCGTGCCGCGCCGCGCCGGCATCCGCCTCAGCAGCCATCTGCGCGCGCTGGCGGGCGACCTGCGGCTGGCGGCGATGCAGACGGCCCTCGCAGTCACGCTGCTCGCCGACCACACCTGGCGCATGGGCGACGCGATCGTCCGCACGCTGACCCGACTGTTCGTGACCCGTCGCAAGCTGCTGGAATGGACGACGGCGGCGCAGTCGGCCAGCCTTCCTCGACTGGGCCTGGCGGGATTCGTCCGGGGAATGGCGGGCGGCATGGTCCTGGGGCTGGCCGTGACCGCCGGTGCGGTCGCGCTGGCGCCGGCCTCCTGGCCGCTGGTCCTGCCCTTCGCGCTCCTGTGGCTGATCGCGCCCGCGCTGGCATTCTGGGTGAGCCGCTCGCCTCCCTTGGCGCCGCGCGAAGCCCTGCCCGAACCGGATGCGCGCGCCCTTCGGCTGATCGCCCGGCGCACCTGGCGGTTCTTCGAGACCTTCGTCACGCCTGACGAGAACTGCCTGCCCCCGGACAATTTCCAGGAGACGCCGCGGCCGGTCGTCGCCCATCGGACCTCGCCGACCAACATGGGGCTCTACCTGCTGTCAGCCGTCGCCGCCCGCGACTTCGGCTGGGCCGGCACGCTCGCGACCGTCGAGCGGCTGGAAGATGCCCTGGGCAACATGCAGAGCCTACCGAAGCTCAACGGGCATTTCTTCAACTGGTACGACACCCGGGACCTGCGGGTGCTCGATCCGCAGTACGTCTCCTCGGTCGACAGCGGCAATCTCGCGGGGCATCTGATCGTGCTCGCCAACGCCTGCGAGGAATGGACCGAGGCTCCGGTTCTGGCCGACGCCCGGCTTGGGTTGGTCGACGCGCTCCAGCTTGCGCGCGGAGACCTCGACAGCCTTCCGGCCGCGCGGGCGGCGGAGGTTTCCGGAATTCTCGACGCGATCGAAGCACAACTGGGCGGGGACCAGACGCTCGATGCACTGGCACCGGCGCTGACGCGGCTGGCCGCGCGGGCCACCGGGTTCGTCCAGCCGGCGGCGGCCGCCGACGACGCGCCGGATCTCGCGTACTGGATCGCGGCGTTCCGGCAGGGGCTGGTGGAGCATGCGCTCGACCTGCGCCGTGCCGCCGATGCGGCGCAGGATATGACTGCCCGCCTCCGGGCCATCGCCGCAACGGCCCGCGAGATGGCCATGGCCATGGACTTCGCCTTCCTGCTCGATCCCGAGCGCAAGCTCTTCTCGATCGGCTATTCCGCCGTCGAGAACAGCCTCGATCCCGGCTGCTACGACCTGCTCGCCTCGGAGGCGCGGCTCGGCAGCCTCTTCGCCGTAGCCAAGGGGGACGCCCCGACCCGCCACTGGTTCCGCCTCGGCCGCACGGCCACTCCGTTGGGCGCGGGCTCGGCCCTGATCTCCTGGTCCGGCTCGATGTTCGAATACCTCATGCCCACTCTGGTGATGCGCGAGCCCGCGGGCAGCCTGCTGGCGCAGACCAACCGCCTTGTGGTCGCGCGCCAGCAGGACTACGGGCGCTCTCTGGACGTGCCCTGGGGTGTCTCGGAATCCGCCTACAACGCCCGGGACATGGAGTTCACCTACCAGTATTCTAACTTCGGCGTCCCCGGTCTCGGGGTGAAGCGCGGCCTCGCGGACAATGTGGTGATCGCACCCTATGCCACGGCGCTCGCGGCCATGCTGGACCCGCAGGGCGCCTGCCGCAACTTCGCCCGTCTGGCCAGAATGGGCGCGGGGGGGCGCTTCGGCTTCTACGAGGCGCTCGACTTCACCCATGCCCGGCGGCCCGAGGGTGAGACCGTCGCCATCGTGCAGAGCTTCATGGCCCATCACCAGGGCATGACCATCGTCGCTGTCGCCAACGTTCTTCAGGACGGGCGGATGCGCGAGCGTTTCCACCGCGAGCCGATGATCAGGGCGAGCGAGCTGCTGCTCCAGGAACGCATCCCCCGCGAGGTGACCGCGGCCCCGCCGCGCGCCGAGGAGGTCAAGGCGACCCCGACGGAGGCCGGCCTTGAGGCGCGCACCGTGCGCCGGCATGTCGGCCCCGTGCACGGCCCTCCGGTCACCCAGCTCATGTCTAACGGGCGCTACTCGGTGATGCTGACGACGTCGGGCGGCGGCTACAGCCGATGGGGCGACATCGCCGTGACCCGCTGGCGCGAGGACCCCACTCGCGACGATTGGGGCGCCTTCATCTACCTCAGGGACGTGGACAGCGGCGCGGTCTGGTCGGCGAGCCCGACCCCCGCGCCGGGCGCGCCCGATCACGCCGAAGCGCAGTTCTGGGAGGACCGTGCCGAGTTCATCCGCCGCGACGGCACGCTGACCACCACCCTCGATGTCGTCGTCTCCGGCGAGGACGACGGCGAGGTCCGCCGCGTCTCGCTCGTCAACAGCGGCCGGCGCGCGCGCGAGATCGAGCTCACCTCCTATGCCGAGCTGGTCCTGACCACGCCCGCCGCCGATACCGCGCATCCCGCCTTCGCCAAGCTCTTCGTCCAGACCGAGCACCTGCCCGAATACGGCGCTCTGATCGCCACCCGCCGGCCCCGCGCGCCTGACGAGCCGCGGGTCTGGGCAGCGCATTTCGCCGTGGTCGACGGCAGGGCGGTCGGTGCGCAGGAGCACGAGACCGACCGGGCGCGGTTCATCGGCCGGGGCCGCACCGCCGCCACGGCCGCCGCCATCGCCGGCGACGAGCCGCTGTCGAACACGGTCGGCACTGTCCTCGATTCGGTGTTCGCCCTGCGCCAGCGCGTCAGGATCGAGCCCGGCAAGGCGGCGCGCATGGCCTTTTGGACCCTCGTGGCGCCGTCGCGGGCGGAGCTCATCGACCTGATTGATATGCACAACGACCGCAGCGCTTTCGACCGCGCCCGGACGCTCGCCTGGACGCAGGCGCAGGTCCAACTGCGCCACCTCGACATGGACGCGCAGGAGGCAGCGGGCTTCCAGCGCCTCGCCGCGCCCCTCCTCTACGCCGACCCGCGCTTCCGCGCCTCGCAGGCGGCGATCCTGCGAGGCGCCGGCCCGCAGGCGGGGCTATGGCCGCATGCGATCTCGGGCGACCTGCCGATCGTGCTGCTGCGCATCGACGACATCGGCGACATGGCCCAGGTGCGCCAGCTCCTGCGCGCCCACGAGTATTGGCGCATGAAGCGGCTCGCGGTCGACCTCGTGATCGTCAACGAGCACCCCTCATCCTACATCCAGAGCCTGCAGACCGCGATCGAGACCGCCGTGCGCAGCAGTCAGTCCCGCCCGCGCTTCGGCCGAGAGCTGGCGCAGGGCGTGGCGCACGTGCTGCGCGCCGACCTGATGACGGTCGAGGCCCGGGCCCTCCTCGCCGCCGTCGCCCGCATCGTGCTGACCGCCCGGCGTGGCCCCATCGCCGACCAGATCGCGACGCTGCCCCCGGCGCGCGGCCTGCCGGCGGCGGTCCGCGCCGCCAGGCCGGCGGACCTCACGCCGCAGGTCCCGCCTCCCGAGCTGGAGTTCTTTAACGGCCTCGGGGGCTTCGACGACGACGGCCGCGAATATGTGACGATCCTCGACGCCGGAAAGACGACGCCCGCGCCTTGGATCAATGTCATCGCCAATCCCGGCTTCGGCTTCCAGGTCTCGGCGGAGGGCAGCGGCTACACCTGGGCGGAGAACAGCCGCGAGAACCAGCTGACCCCCTGGTCGAACGATCCGATCGCCGACCCACCCGGCGAGGCCTTCTACGTGCGCGACGAGGTGACCGGCGATCTCTGGACGCCAACCGCCCAGCCGATCCGCGACGCCGGCCGCTACATCGCCCGCCACGGGTTCGGTTACAGCCGGTTCGAGCACCAGGCGAACGGCGTGGCGCTGGAACTGCTCTCCTACGTCCCGCTCGCCGACCCGGTCCGCATCTCTCGCCTGATGCTGCGCAACCTGTCCGGGCGGCCCCGGCGGCTGTCGGTCACCGCCTATGCCGATTGGGTCCTCGGCAGTACCCGGGCCTCATCCGCGCCGTTCCTGACCACGGAACTCGACCCCGACACCGGCGCGCTGCTGGCCCGCAACCCCTGGAGCACTGCCTTCCCCGGCCGCGTCGCCTTCGCCGACCTCAGGGGCCGGCAGACCGTTTGGACCGCCGACCGCACCGAGTTCCTCGGCCGCGGCGGCAACCCGGCGGCACCCGCGGCGCTGACCGGCAGGGCGCCGCTCTCCGGCACGACCGGCGCGGCGCTCGACCCGTGCGCGGCGCTCTCCTGCGTGGTGGAACTCCGCCCTGGCGAAAGCACCGAGGTCGTGGGCTTCCTCGGCCAATGCGCCACGGCCGAGGACGCACGGGCGCTGATCGCCCGCTACCGCGAGGCCGATCTCGACGCCGTGCTCGCCGAGGTGAGCGCCCACTGGACGACCGTGCTGGGCGCGGTGGAGGTCCGGACGCCCGACCGGGCGATGGACATCATGCTGAACGGCTGGCTGCTCTACCAGACGCTCGCCTGCCGCATCCGGGCGCGCGCCGCCTTCTACCAGGCGAGCGGCGCCTACGGCTTCCGCGACCAGCTGCAAGACGGCATGGCGCTGACCCTCTCACTCCCGCAGGAGACGCGCGCGCACCTGCTGCGCGCCGCGAGCCGGCAGTTCGTCGAGGGCGACGTGCAGCACTGGTGGCTGCCGCATTCCGGCCAGGGCGTGCGCTCCCGCATTTCGGACGACCGGGTCTGGCTCGCCTTTGCCGCGGCCACCTACGTCATCGCGACCGACGACGCCGCGGTGCTGGACGAGATTGTACCGTTCCTCGAAGGCCCGCCCCTCGCTCCCGGCGAGCACGACGCCTTCTTCCAGCCGATGGCCGCCGAGCGTTCGGCGCCGCTCTTCGAGCACTGCGCCCGCGGCCTCGACCAGTGCCTGGAGCTGACCGGCCCACACGGCCTGCCCCTGATGGGAACCGGCGACTGGAACGACGGCATGAACCGGGTCGGCGAGGACGGCCGGGGCGAGAGCGTCTGGCTCGGCTGGCTGCTCCTGCGCACCCTCGCCCTCTTCGCGCCGCTGGCCGATGGCCGCGACGCCGCGCGCGCCGACCGCTGGCGTGCCCATGCCAAGGCGTTGCGTGCAGACATTGAGCGCGAGGCATGGGACGGCGAGTGGTATCGCCGCGCTACGTTCGACGACGGCAGCTGGCTGGGCTCCGCCGAGAACGCCGAATGCCGCATCGACTCCATCGCCCAGTCCTGGGCCGTGCTGTCGGGCGCCGCCGAGCCCGCGCGGGCCGCCCAGGCGATGGTCTCGCTTGACCACGAGCTGATCCGCCGGGACGACCGCCTCGCACTTCTCTTTGCCCCGCCCTTCGATGCGACCCCGCAGGAGCCTGGCTACATCAAGGGCTATCCGCCAGGACTGCGAGAGAACGGCGGCCAGTACAGCCATGCCGCAATGTGGGCGATCCTCGCCTTCACCGGACTCGGGGAGGGCGACAAGGCCGCCGGCCTCTTCGACCTCCTCAACCCGATCAACCACGCCCGCACGCCCGCCGAGACGCAGCGCTACAAGGTCGAGCCCTATGTCGTCGCCGCGGATGTCTATTCGGTCGCGCCCCATGCCGGGCGCGGCGGCTGGACCTGGTACACCGGCTCGGCGGCCTGGATGTACCGCGCGGGCATCGAAGGCATCCTCGGCCTGCGCCGCGAGGGCGCGTTCCTCGTCGTCGCGCCCTGCCTGCCCGCCGGGTGGCCCGGCTTCCGGGCCACCGTCACGCTGGGCGCATCCCGCTACGACATCAGCGTCCAGCAGCCTTCCACCCATGCCACGCTCGATGGCGCACAGATCGGCTGGGACGCGGGCCGGGTCCGCATCCCGTTGAGCGAGGGCATCCATGATCTATGGATCGGCGCGGGCAATTCCTCGACGGGCCCATGAGAGGCGAGCGCCCGCCGGGCATGCCCTATGAAGTGACCGAAACCTCCACCGTCATTCCTTCGAAGGCGTTGCTCGCGCCCAGGAAACTGCCGGCGACCGGGACGCCCTGCCGGATGTCGCGCATCACGGCGACCGGAACGAGGTTCGCGCCGCCTAGGCTCCGGTTGGTCGGATCGAAGGTGATCCAGCCCGCTCCAGGGACATAGACCTCGGCCCAGGCATGGGTCGACCCCGCGCCCGCCGATCCCGCGAGAGCCGCGTCGGACCCATGCAGATAGCCCGAGACGATCCTCGCGCCGAAGCCGAGATGGCGGGCGGCTTCGGCGAACAGCACCGCGAAGTCCCGGCAGGACCCCCATCCGCGATCGAGCGTCTCGCTCGGCGACTGGGTGCCCTCGTCGTCCCGGCTCTGGTAGCTGATCGCGTTCGAGACACCGGCGCTCAGGTCCTTGAGCAGCGAGAGCGTATCGGTCCGCGCGCCGCCCACGAAGCCGCGCGCCCAGATCGCCAGCCGCCCTGACCAGCTCGGGTACTGCTGGACCGTCAGGGCTCCGAGATCGGTCCATTCATCGTCGGAGTACAGGAACGGGTAATAGATGGCAGAGGCGGCTATGTCGAAGACCGGCCAGTCGACAGCCTCCAGCCGGACCTCGGACCGGCTGTCGATCACCAGATGGTCGGTCATCATCTGAAAGCCCGCCGTCGCGACGGCATTGCCGAAGACATCGTGCGCCCAGGTCACGGCGCCTGCGGGCGTCATCTCCAGCTCGTTCGAGATCAGCGAAAGGCCGCGGCTCTCCCGCGGACGAAGCATCAGGCGATGCTGTCCCAGGAACACCGGTTGCCGGTAGCGATAGGTGGTCCTGTGGTGGATTCGGAGCGTGATCAGGGCAGGCCCATGGGTTTGACGGAACGATCAGGAACCGGCCAATGGGACCAGTGCGACTAAATCTGTCCAGATTCAGCATATAGTGCGCTGCTGCGAAAGGGCAGCGAGAGGCACCCAATGTTTCTGAGGAAGGTTGCTGAAGCTCGGCAAACACGGGGCGCGGAGGGAGGCGATCAGCGTTCTCCGTTGCCAAATTAGCGTCCCCGCGCGGCACCGGGCAAGAACCCATCCCGGGAGCGGAAGACCCCGCCGTGCTGCCTGAGGGGAGCCATGACGGACGCAGGTCGCAGATGAAATCTTCCCTTGCAACCTGCCAGATACCATCCATATACCATCCACACAGATGGAGAATGCAATGCCGGACAATGTGCGACAGCTCCGTGAGAGGGCGAGCGACAGCGAGAAGATCACCATCAACCTGGGCTACGTCGACCTCGGACGGGTCGATCTCCTGGTCCGCGAGGGCTTCTACGGCAATCGCAGCGACTTCGTGCGCACCGCAATCCGCAACCAGCTCGCCGCGCATTCGGATGAGGTGGTGCGCTCGATCGACCGACACACGCTCGAGCTCGGCCTGCGCGACTACAGCGTGGCCGATCTCGAAGCGGCGCAACGGGCGGGCGAGACGCTTCACATCAAGGTCGTCGGCCTGGCTCGGATAGCCCCCGATGTCAGCCCCAGCCTTGCCCGGGCCGCGATCGGCTCCATCACCGTGCTCGGCGCACTTCAGGCGAGCGCCGCCGTCAAGGCGGCGCTCGCAGATCGAATCAGATAGTGCCGTCAACCCTGGTAAGGATCAAACCGATGAACAGCGATTTCGCCTCGACAATGCGCGAGGCAACGAACTCGGTGCGGGCGCAGAACCTCGCGAAGGCGACCGCGCTCATTCAACAGGCGCTCGCGGGGCGCAAGGGTGGGACCGCCGGTAGCGCAAGCGCGCTGGCAATTCCTTCGCTGCTTGAGCCGCCGACCGTGGCCGCGGCAACGGCGGGCCAACCGTCCGGACAGGCACCGTTCGTGCCGAGCCGAGGCCCGCGAATGCGACGGCCGCTCGGTGAGGTCGTGCGCATGCTGCGAGACGGCCGGCGGCCCGCAGGCATCCTCGACCTTCCTTTCGGCGCGGCCACGCCCGCTGCACCGGCGCCGCTGCCCGCCCTGCCCGACGGGGCGCAATTCCTCGCGCGCAGCCTCGACTGCCCTGCCGGCACGCGAAGCTATCGGCTGTATGTCCCGAACTGCCGCGTCGGCGAGCTGCGTGGTCTCGTCGTGATGCTCCACGGCTGCAAGCAGACCCCGGAGGACTTCGCGACTGGGACACGAATGAATGCACAGGCCGAGGAGAGCCGGCTGCTCGTCGCCTATCCGGGTCAGATGCGCGCGGCCAATGTCTCTGGTTGCTGGAACTGGTTCGATCCGGCGCACCAAGCGCGCGACGCCGGCGAGCCCGCGATCATCGCCGCGATCACCCGCGAGATCGCCGCCGAGTTCGGCATCCCGCAGGACCGTGTCTTCATCGCCGGGCTTTCGGCGGGCGGCGCCATGGCGGTGGTGATGGGCGAGACCTACCCCGAGCTCTACGCCGGGGTCGGGATCCATTCCGGCCTCGCCTACGGTTCGGCGAACGACGTCATGTCCGCCTTCGTGGCGATGCGTGGACAGGGCAGACTGGCCCCGGTCCGCTCCGCCGGAAAGGGTCCGCGACCGCGAATGATCGTGTTCCATGGCAGCGCGGATACGACGGTCAGCCCGTCGAATGCCGGCGGTATCCTCGCCGCGGCCCAGGCGGCGCTGCCGGACGGCATCCTCCACGAGGAGCGGAACATCGTGGCCGACGGGCGGGTCTGCGACCGCACCATCATCATGACCCTGGATGGCGCAATCGCCCTGGAGCTGTGGATGATCGACGGTGCCGGCCATGCCTGGTCGGGCGGACATCCTGGGGGGCCCTACACCGATCCGCGCGGGCCCGACGCCTCCGCCGAGATGGTGCGGTTCTTCATGAACGACATGTAGCACGGCATCCGCTTCAGGTACCTGCCCGGCCCCGCCTGTGCGCTGCTCTGGTCGAGGGAGCCCAGCGCATGGCGTGCCGACAGGTTGAACACGATCCGCATTCCGGGCGGCACCGTCGGTGTCGCGTGCGGCCCTCGCCGGTCCAGCGTCCGGTAGATCATGGTGCGGTGTGCGTTGAAATAGCCGTCCGCTTCAGGGACCCCCGGCGTGGAAGGCGGCGACAAAGCGGCCGCCTTCTGGCTCCAAATCGTTGCTATGGCTCCAGGGCTTTCGGCTCAACGACTACAGACTAAGCACTGCCGCGTTCGAATGTACGCCCCCGACGAGATCAGCCAAAGCACCAGTTCATCAAGGTCCGCTCCGTCCGCATCCGGAACTCATCGAGCACATCGATCACGTGCACGCAGCGAACAGCAGGAATCGGCAACGCGACCGCAGCATTCAGTCTCCGTGCCAACGGCAGCTATGGGCCGACCTGCGTGCGGAGCCGATCGGCCCAAGCTTCATAGATCGATGGCTTCGGATATCGCCAGCGCATCATCGAGCTCGACGCCGAGGTAGCGGGCCGTGCTGTCCATCTTCGTGTGGCGCCGTAGCATCTCCAGTGCCGAGCGGCGGCCCCGGAAGGAAGTGGCAGGCGAAATCCAAGCTGCCGGCGTACGGGGAGTTGGCCAGCGTCTGAAAGCTGGCATAGCAACCGCACGCGATCTCCTGCCCCTGCGCCACGCATCAACGCCGCGCTGGTCATGGCGCAGCAGCCTGATACGTTCGACCAGCCCCTTCAGCGGGGGAGCAATCTAGGCCGAAAGCAGACCTGTTGCAGAACCCAAGGTGGGAGTTGGGCCACCGCGACTGTGCCCTGGGTTTCGCCCTGCTTCCGCCACTCGGACACCCTCTTCACAACCTACCGGATGCCTTCCTGCTCCGCCATGTTCGCAACACGCCGCTTCACCCTTTTACCGGCAGCGGGTTCAACCTCGGAGATCAGGAGCACGCCCCCCTTCACGCCGTCGCTGCGTCCGGACTGGAACAGCAATCCTTGCTCCGCGAGCCGCAAGCAGACCTGCTCCACCTCTGCGTCCGTGTCGATGGCATCAGCCCGGCCGAAGGGCCTCCGCAGCCGCGCGAAGCTCATTAGCCGGGGTGCATCCTCGGCCGGCGGCCAGAGGTCCACGTCACCGAGGTCGAAACCCTCATCTTAGGACGCCGGGACCCGAATGACCTTCACCTTGGAGAACCGGGCAAGATGCCGCTCTGCGATGGACGTCGCCCACGATCCGCCGCCCTCGTCCCGGTCGGCCACGACGTAGATTTTTGCGTCGGTCGGCACGATGTCGAGTTGCACCCAATCGGCCTTACGAGGCTGGGGAACGTCTCGCTAGAGTCCATCATCGCGGAAGGATAGCAGGGCCAGCGGTCCAGTGTCAGCCGTCCCCTGACCGCGCCTTTGCCGCGCCCGCGCCCAAGGCCCCGGGCCTCCGGCCGGGAAGCTGCCTTGCGGACCCTTTCCGGCTTCGAGACGGTGCGAGTGGCGGCGGTCAGGGGGCGACTGAGTCTCGGCCCGGGTAATCGGACCTCATCAGGGCGCGTCCCAAGTGGGCGGGCCAGAGAGGGGCCCACGGTTCTGCGATCAGAATCCCGCAGCAATCTTAGCGTATTATGGGACAGAATGGCTTATGGGAGAGAATGGCGCGGTTGACGGGGCTCGAACCCGCGACCTCCGGCGTGACAGGCCGGCACTCTAACCGACTGAGCTACAACCGCGCTGGGCGACGCGCCAAGGGCAGGGCACCGGGCACCGCCCCCCGCGCGTCACCGGCCCCATGTATGGAGGTGCGTCCCCGGCGTCAAGCGAATTGCACCGCCGGCTTGCACCGCCGGCCGGACGGGATCCTCGCGGGTTCCGTCCCGACCGGCGCCGGGCCCGTCCCGCACCCGCTATCCGGCGATCAGGGCCGTCGCGGCCGCGCGGGCGGCGTCGGTAACCACGTCGCCGGCGAGCATGCGCGCGATCTCTTCGCGCCGCGCGTCGGCAGACAGGGACACGACGTCGGTCCGCGTCGTCGCACCCTCGACCTGCTTGCCGACGCGCCAGTGATGGGCGGCGCGGGCGGCGACCTGCGGGGCATGGGTGACCACCACCACCTGCGCGCTCGACGCGAGCGCTGCCAGCCGTCGGCCGACGGCATCGGCCGTCGCACCCCCGACCCCGCGATCGATCTCGTCGAAGACCAGCGTGACGCCCGGCCCCTGCGCGCTGAGACAGACCTTCAGCGCCAGCAGGAACCGCGACAGCTCGCCCCCCGACGCGATCCGGTCGATCGGGCCGGGCGCCGCGCCGGGATTGGTCGCGGCGGTGAAGCGCACGCGCTCGGTCCCCTGCGGCCCCGGGTCGGCGGCTATGACCTCGGTGACGAAGACCGCGCGGCCGAGTTTGAGCGGGGGCAGTTCCTCGGCCATACGGGCATCGAGCGCGGCCGCAGCCTGCCTGCGCGCGGCACCGAGCCGCGCTGCCGCCTCGGCATAGCCGCGGTCGATCTCCAGCAGCGCCGCCTCGTGCCGGGCGATCGTGTCCTCGGCGGCGTCGATCGCCGCGCGGCGGGCGTGCAGCTCGGCCGCCACGCCGTCCAGCTCGTCCGGCTGCACGCGGTGCTTGCGGGCCAGCTCGCGCAGCGCGAAGAGCCGCTCCTCGATCGCCTCGATCTCGCCCTCGCCGCCCCCGAGATCGGCGATCACCGCCTCGATGCTGCCGGTCACGGCGGCCAGCTCGTCCAGCATCCGGCTCAGCCCGTCGAGGGCGGGGTCGAGCCCGCCGTCCAGGCGCTCGGCGGCGCCCTCGAGCCAGCGCGCGGCCTGCAGCAGCTGGGCCTCGGCGCCGGCGGGGCCGAGCGCTTCGACGGCCCGGGCGACATCGGCGCGAACCGTCGAGGCGGCCCGCAACCGGTGCCGCCGCTCGTCGAGCCCGGAGGCTTCGCCCGCAAGGGGCTCGAGCCGGTCGATCTCCTCGAGCGCATGCGCGAGCCAGTCGGCATCGCGCGCGGCTGCCTCGACCTCCGCCCGGGCGGCCGCCAGCGCCGCCTCGGCGCCGGCGCGTGCGGACCAGAGCGCGCGGGTCTCGGCGACCAGCGGCTCGGCCCCGGCAAAGGCGTCGAGCAGCGCCCGGTGTCCCGCAGGGTCGAGCAGGCCGCGGTCGTCCTGCTGGCCATGCAGCTCGACCAGCATGTCGCCGAGCCCGCGCAGGGTCTCGGCGGTCACGCGGCGGTCGTTCGCCCAGGCCTGACGCCGGCCGTCACTGCCGACCACGCGGCGCAGGATCAGCAGATCGTCCGCCGGCACGCCGACCTCGGCCAGCAGCGCGTGCGCCGGATGCCCGGAGGGCAGCGCGAATTCGGCCACGGCCTCGCCCTGGTCGGCACCGGCGCGCACCAGATCTCCGCGCGTGCGCCAGCCGAGCACGAAGCCGAGCGCGTCGAGCAGGATGGACTTTCCCGCGCCGGTCTCGCCGGTCAGCACGTTGAGACCGGGCTGGAATGCGAGCTCGACGTGCTCGATGAGCACAATGTCGCGGATGGTCAGGGCCTGGAGCATGAGGCCGAGCCGCGGCTCAGCGCCAGTTCCCGAGCACGACCTGCCGATAGGTGGTGCTCAGCCAGCCCTCGCCGGAATCGGCAGGCCGGAGGCCGCGGCCGGTCAGCAGCGCGTAGCTGTCGAGATACCACTCCGACCCCTGGAAATTGTGGCCGAGGATGGCGCCGGCGGTCTGTGCCTCGCCGACGAGACCGAGCGAGAGATAGCTCTCGACCAGCCGATGCAGCGCCTCGGGGGTGTGGGTGGTGGTCTGGTAGTCCTCGACCACCACGCGGAACCGGTTGATCGCGGCCGTATAGTGGCCGCGGTTGAGGTAGTAGCGCCCGACCTCCATCTCCTTGCCGGCGAGATGGTCGAGGGCGAGCTCGAACTTCATCTGGGCGGAGCGGGCGTAGTCGCTGTCGGGATAGCGCTCGATGATGTCGCGCATCTCCTGCAGCGCCTCGAACGTGTTCGCCTGGTCGCGGCCGATGTCGACGATCTGGTCGTAGTAGCTGAGCGCGATCAGGAACTGGGCGTAGGGCGCATCGACGTCGGCGGGGAAGAAGTCGAGATAGCGTTCCGCCGCAGCCCGGCTCTCGGCGTATTGCGCGCCTTCGTGATAGGCGAAGGCGGACATCAGCATCGCCCGCTTGGCCCATTCGGAATAGGGATAGAGCCGCTCGACCTCGGAGAAGAGCTGCCCCGCCTCGCGCGGGCGTCCGTCCGCCAGGCGCGACTCGGCGCTCATGTAGATCTGCTGCGGCGACTGCGCCTCGATCGGCGCCTCACGCGCGCCGCCGAAGGGATTGGGGATGCGGGAGCAGCCGGAGACGACCACGGCAACGCCAAGAAGGGCGACGAGCGCCAGCTTCCGGCTTGCCAAGCATGATTCCGACATCATCTTCCCTTGCCCTGCACCCCAGGGAGTCCGCTGGGCCGGGCCCATCGACGGATCGGGAGTAGCATAGCTCGCAGGGGGGTTGAAACGAAAAGCGCAGCCCCGGAGGGCTGCGCCTCTCGTCCGTATTCCTGCCTCAGCCTGCCCGGCGAAGATCCGCCACATCCACGCCGACACCGGGCAGCAGCTTCGCTGTCTCATGGTCGAGCGTAACCTCGTCCCAGGCGCCCTCGGTGGCAAAGAGCTTGCGCACCAGCCGGTTCGTCAGCCCGTGCCCGGCGCGGACGCCGCGATAGGCGCCGAGGATAGGCGCACCCACGAGCGCGAGATCGCCGAGCGCGTCGAGCATCTTGTGGCGAACGAACTCGTCCGAGCGCCGGAGGCCGCCGGGGTTGAGCACCCGCTCGCCCTCGACCACCACCGCATTGTCGAGCGAGCCGCCGAGCGCCAGCCCGTTGGCCTGCATCGCCTCCACATCCGCGCGCCGGCAGAAGGTGCGGCAATCGGCCAGCTCGTGCACAAAGGCGCCGTTGGTCATCGGCAGCCGCTTGCCCTGCCGCCCGATCGCGGCGTCCGCGAACTCGATCTCGAAGTCGATCGTGAGCGACGCCGCCGGCGACAGCTCGGCGAAGGCCGTACCCTGCGCCTCGCGCACCGTCTGCAGCACGCGGATCGCGCGCAGGGCCACCGGCAGCTCCTCGCGGCCCGCGCGCAGGATCGCCTGCACGAAGCGCTGGGCGCTGCCGTCCATGATCGGCACTTCCGGCCCGTCGATGTCGACGAGAAGGTCGGTGACGCCGGTCCCGGCCAGGGCCGCCATCAGATGCTCGACGGTGGCTACGGAAACGCCGTCGGCGTTGCTCAGCACGGTGCAGAGCGTCGTGTCGCTGACCAGGTCGAAGCGCGCCGGGATCACGTTGGGACGATCGGTCACGTCGATCCGGCGAAAGCGGATACCGCCCGAGCGCACCGGACGCATCACAAGCCGCGCCGGCCGGCCGGAATGGAGGCCCATGCCGACGAGCGTCGTCTCGCGTTTGAGTGTGGTTCGCATCGTCAGCCCCCGGAATCCAAGTCGGCTGTTCGCCCTCGCAAAGCGGTCCCAGCCTGGTGATTGGAAGATAGGGTCCTGATCTTGCTTCCACAAATCAAGCTTTGTGTCCGTTTGCAACAGTCCTGTTGCAGCCACGAAGGTCCCGTCCGCGCAACAAAAAAGGCACCCGGAACTATCCGGGTGCCTTGGCGGGGAGCCGAGAATTGGGGGGGAGTGGCGCCCCGTCCAGTTGCCTCAGTTGGCCTGCCGCCGCAGGAAGGCGGGGATGTCGGTGCGCTCGCGCTCGGTATCCTCGTAGTCCGGCGCGGCGGCCGGACGGGCCTGCGGCTCGAAGCCCGGTTCGGCGGCCCGGGTCCGGGGCGCTTCGGCGGTCTCGCGGCCGGCCTGGCCGGTCATCTTGTGGATCAGGCTGTTGATGGTGAGCCGGCTGGAGTTCACCACCTCGCGGGCGGCGGAGCTGGCGACCGGGCGGACCATCGGGGCGGCCTTGGGCACATTCTGCACAGCGGCCTGGAGCCGGCGCAGCGCCTCGGGCGAGGGATCGCCGGCGCGGTGCGCCGCGTTGGGGTCGATCTTCGGCTGGCCGTAGGGCGCGGTGCGCTGAAGCGGCGCGGGCTGCACGGCCGTCGGCTGCGGCACGGGCTCGGCGGCCGGGGCGTACTCGACCGCCTCGTCCACATAGCCGCGCTGGCTGTCGGCGAAGCTCGCCGGCTGGGCCGCCTCGACCGGCTGGGCGACCGGCTCGACCGGCGCGGCAGCGCGGGGCGCGGGCTGGGCCACCGGCTCCGCCGGGCGGCGGACCGGGGTGGGCGCCAGCTCGGCGCGGGCCTGGGCGTCGATGCCGGTGGCGACGACCGAGACGCGCATCATGCCGGCCATCTCCGGGTCCAGCGTCGAGCCGACCATGATGTTGGCGTCCGGGTCGACCTCGGCGCGGATGCGGTTGG
>CAYLHK010000021.1:32486-39725 GCA_964383295.1 uncultured Rhodovulum sp. | reverse complement strand
CCGCAGCGCCGCGAACCCCTCTCCGCCGAGCCGGGCCACATCGGTATAGGCGAAGTGCTCCGCGACGCGCTGCTCGGCGTGCAGGCTGGCGTCGAGCATGTCTTCGCCGGTGCCATGATCGAACTCGGCATAATCGGCGATCTCGTCAAGGGCATCGGCAAGCAGTTCCATGGCGCCGCGCGGGTCGTAGGGGTCGTTAGCCAGAAAAGCGCGGAGTTGCTGCAGCGCCTGCCGCCCATTGGCGCACAGGTCGTAAGCGGGTGTCGGGGTCGATTTCGCCACAGGGGTATCCTCTCAATGCAGCCAGGCGCCGCGGCCGGCGGGGGGTGTGGGAACGCGAGGCCCCAGCCGCCGCGCTTCGGCCAGGGCGATGGCCTCGGTCATGAACGCCACCACGCCCAGGGCGTCCAGCGCGCCCCTGTACCGAGCCTCCGAGCGGGCCACCGCGTCCGCCAGCTCGGCGAGATGCGCGATTGCGTCGAGCCCGATGCCCGGCCCCAGCGCCTCGGCGGCGGCACGGATAACGTCCTCGGCGCCACGGCCGTCAGCGGCTGCCGCGCCGCGCTGCCACGACAGTTCGCGGGCCGCAAGCAAGACCGGGTAGACATATCGCCGGTCGAGGCTCGGGAACCCGGGGCAGCGAGCGAGGGCGCGTGTCCTGTGGAACACGAGCTCAGCGAGCATCGGATCATGGCCACGGGCGCGCGGTGCCGCGGGCAGGCCGCGCATCGCGAAGTCGGCTTCGGTGAGAGCGGCCACATTGGCGACCAGGTAATCGAGCAGCCCCTCGGCAGGGCCGACGATACTGTCGAGGTGCCCGACAAGGCGGCGGAGACGCGATGCTGCAGGCGGGTCGAGGATCGGCGCCAGCCTCGCAGCGTCGAGGAGCCGAGGGCGCGGAGAGGCGTCCGGGGCATCGGCCTGGGGGGTGTGGGGCTCGCTCACGGCCCTATCGCCTCAAGCATCTCGTCGTCCTCGGAGCTTGCGCCGGCAGCGCCGCCGGCCGTGCCGATCGCGGTCCGGGAGAGCACCTGCGCCACACGGCTCTCTTGCTGGCGGGTGAGGTTCTGCGCAGGCGTGAGCAGCAGCTCGAATAGCTTCCGATCGCCCGTGACCGCCTGGCGGATCAGCCCCTCAGCCTTGTCGAGCGTCAGGCTTTCGAGGAGGCGCTGCATCCGCTGCGAAGCGAAATGCGCAGTGAGCAGTGACGCACCGCTGGTGCCCCGGCCTGCTTGCGCGCCGGTGCGGGCCGCGAAGGTGCGCGCGATCATGCTGACGATCGAATTTGGCTGCCCCTCCATCACGTCGCCCACCGCCGGGAGCCGGCTCTGCGAAGTCTCGACGCGGGTAAGCTCGTCCACGATCCGCGAAAGCCGGGCGCGCTCCTCTGGCGTGAGCACGCCCTCCGCGACGGCACCGAAGCGGTTATCCTCGAGAGCCCGCCGCATGGCCCGGCCCGAAAGCAGCGCCTCGCCATTTTCGCCGAAGTTGCCGGTGCGCGATCGCGCCATCAGCTCATCAATAACGCCGCCCTTAAGGCCAGCCATAGCCTGGCCGCTCGAGTCCTGACCCGCGCGCGCCACCAGTTGGGCGACGGCCGATTGCGGGTCAGGTGCCGAGAGGATCGCGCGGATCTCATCATTGGGCCTCGCATTCGCGAACAAGGCGGGGCCGGAGCGCCTCGGGTCGAGGGAAGCGGCAGCCTCGTCGAGGCGGGAGAAAAGCGCGGCTGCGTCGGCCTCGGGGAGAAGCAGCCCGATCTTCTCCCTCACGGCGGGCGCCGACAATCGGCGAAGCGCCTGCTGCGCCTGCCCCATGCCGACGTCCGGTGTGGACATTGACGACCGCACGTTGGCCAGCACCTCGTCTAGCTGCGAGCGCACGCCCTGCCGCACGAACGCCAGCTCCGCGGCCCCCATGCCCTCGATTTCCGCCTGCGCCCGGTCGCGCGGCGTGGACGGGTCGAGCAGATCCTGCCCGAGCAATAGCGCGTCCCTCTGCCGCGCCGGGGGCGCGGCCGTCTCCAAGGCGTCCCGATAGGCCGGGTTGGCCTCGCGCAGGGCAGCCCGCATCTGGTGCGACAAGCCCCCCATGACGCGCCCGATGTCCGTCTGCCCGCCGAAGGAGCCTTGCCCCTCGCCGGAACGGGCCATCTGGTTCAGGGCGCGCGTGATGTAGTCTACCTGCCGCGTGTCGGGCATCTGCACGAAGCTGACGGACCCGTCGTCGACCATGCGGGCCATGATCTGGCGGGACTCTACCCCTTCGCCGGCCATCAGGCGGTTCGCGAGGGCGAGAGTACCCGGGGCGGCCGTTTCCACGCGGGCGAGGAGCCCTTCGAGCGCGCGCCCCGCGTCGCTGGAATAGTCGATAGGCGCCTCATAGGCAGCGTCGTATGCATCCCGCCGCGCGGGAGCGCTGTTCTCGCGCAGCGCGCGTGAGACGCGATCCACACCCGAGGGGGCGCCTAGTGTGGCGTCGAGCGACTGGCCGATACCCTCGATATCGCGCTGCAGCGCTCCGCCCATGAAGTCGCGCGCCACGACACTGTTGGCGCCTTGGGCCGGAGCCATGATCGCCTCGCGCAGCGCGTCGGCGGTCTCCGCCTCATTACCACGCAAATGCATGTCGGCGACGGGGTCGGTGTCCCTTACGGCCCGCTCGAGGGCCATCAGGCGCCGGTCGCCGGTCGCCACGGCCGGGGACAGGTTGCCGATCGTTGGGGCGTGCAGGCCCTCGATAGCCGCAGCCGGATCTTCCGTCAGGGCGCCGATGCGATTCCGCGCCCGCTCCATTGCCCCGGCGTCTGTGAAAGGCGCAATTTCGCCCTGCACGAATCGCGCTGCTGCGCCGGCGACTGGAAGGCGCCGGGCCGCCTCAACGGCCGCGTAGGGACCGACGCCGGCGACGCCGCCGCCCAGGATCGCGCCTATCAGCTCGGCGCCGGGAACGTCGGGCGCGACCCGCTCCGCAATGTCCATGCCTGCGCCCGCGCCTGCGCCTGCGGCGAGCTCGGATGCGGTCGAGCGGATCGGGGCGTTAACGAACGGTCGCACCACGGCATCGGCAACGCCATCGGCTACGGGGCCAGCGCCACGCGCCAGTCGTGCGCCGGCGCCGACCGGCCCTAGACCGCCCGCGGCCCCGCCCACACCCGCGACCATGTGTTCCATCAGCCCCTCGGGGGCCACACCTTCCGCGGTGTCGATGCCGGCCGCGCCCATGCCGCGCTGGATGCTGGCGGAGCCACCGATTGGCGCATCGATGGTCGGAATCTCGGAGCCGGACAGCCAATTCACGCCGCCGATGCCGGCATTTATGCCTGCGGTGACGATATCGACAGGGGCGCCGAGGCCCCCGGCGATGCCCTGGTTCAGGAATTCCATGAGCCTCGGCCGGTCCTCGGCCGTGGCGGTCTGTGGCGGCTGCATTGCCGCAAGGGCCGTTTGCTGATCCGGCGCCTCGACTTCAAATCGGCGCCCCCCGATCTCGATCTCGAATACGGGCACCTATTGCACCTCCCGGATGCGCACGCCGTCCGGCAGTGTGGTCCAACCGTCCTCATCCTGCGCGGCGTCGGGGCGGGGCGGGACTGTCGGGCCAAACGACTGCAGCGCGCCTTGAACACGGGCGACGCCAGCTCTCAATCCGGCGACGCGTGTCTCCACCTCCTGCCGATTCTGAGGGCTGAGCTCGCGCTGCAATGCATCTTCGGCCACACGCAGCTCGTTCATCAGGTGCCGGCCGAGCGCGTTGAGCCTGGTCTGGGCGCTTTCCGCCCCTTGAAGCGGCGAGCCGGCGGAAGGCGTGAGGCTGCGGATCTCCTGCAAGAGCCACGATGGCGGCTGGCGGTTGTACCCCGACGCCATGTCGTTCAGCAGGCTTTCCCGAAGGACGGCGAAGTCCGCCTGGGTCTGCTGCACTTCGGGGTAGGGCGCGCCCATACCTAAGGCATCCATCGCCGTGTTGACCGCCCCGGTGAGCGCGCCTTCCACACCAAAAGCTTGGGGCGCGGCGGGGTACTGCGCCCCGAACGGATCGTCGGGCATTGTAGGATCGGCGGGCATTGTGGGGTCGGCCTGAGCCTGGGATGCTCCGCGGGAAACGGGCTGCCCGGTCGCGACGTCCACGATCTGCAACTGGCCCGTCACGGGGTGGCGATCCGTGCGCAGACGCCCGTCCACGATGCCAACCGCGATGTTGTGGGCCTCGGCCGGATCGGAGACGGTGCCCGTCTCCATCAGGTTTTCCGTCAGTCGGGCGATGCTGCTTTCGGCCGCGCTGGCTCCGCCCGCCGGCGCCGGCTGCTGCCCGATGGCGTCGGCGCGGTTCACGTTCACCGGGGCCCCGTCCTCGCCGATAATCTGCTCGATGGGGATGTCGCTGCGGTAGGCGCTCGCCGCGTCCTCGGGCGTGACGTGGCCCGCCATGATCGCGTCGTTGAGCAGATCGCCTTCGACCTCGGAGGCGGTGCGCGGCTTGTCACGTCCGGGCATGGCCGGGACGGCCGGCATGTCGAACAGCCCCGCCACATCGTCGGGAAAGGCGGGCTGGTCGTGATAGGGATCGCGCGGGCCGAACAGTTCGGTTGCCACACGTGTCTGGTTGTCGAGCTGGTTGGTCGCAAGCGTCGTCGAGGCGGAGATGTCCTGCCCGCGCCGCGCGGTCGCGGCGCCGGTGTCGACACCGTATCGCTGCGTCGCGTCGGCCATGTCACGCGCACCGAACCCCTGGGTCGGGTTGTAGAGCCCCGCGCCGGCGCCGAGACGGTCCAGCATGCTCGCGTCGGCGTTCGGGTCGCCCGCAAGCTGGTAGTACTGTTCCAGCCCCTCGGTCTGCTTGCGCAGCTTCGCGGCCTGCGCGTAGCCGGCGACGTCCTGCGCGCTCGGGGGCGCGAAGATCGAGGACAGGTTCTCGAACGCGGCGCCGATCATCGGGTTATTGTAGTAACGATTAAGTTTCGTGCTCACGCCGCCGCCTCTTCGATCAGGCCGCGGACTGGCTGGTGTTCTCGCGGAGCCGAGCCTCGATCCATGCGTCAAGGTCGGCCTGCCGATAGAACACCGCCCGCCCGAGCTTCGCGAACTTCGGCCCACCGCCATAGACGCGCGCCTTCTCTAGGAACGCACAGGACAGGCCGAGGTAGCCGGCGGCCTCGGGGGTGCGCAGCAGCGGCGACGGTCGGCCGACCATCGCATAGGTCTGCGGGGGGAGGAGCTGGATTTCAGCGGCATAAGCCATGGGCAGAACGTCCTTTCAGGTCGCCGTGCGACGGGCGCACGATTGCGCCACGGGCGTTTGATGTCTCTGAATTTGCGATCCCCCGGACCTAATGCGTCCGTTTCAGGTCAGGTCAGGTCAGTTGCCGTGCCGAGGGTCGAGCAGCTGCATTATACCCAATTTCGCGCAGATCGCAAGTAACAAATAGCACGACAGGTAATATGCGCCGGCGTGACCTAGGGACATATAGTTGTATGTCAGATATACTTAGACTGAGTTGTATGTCATTTAACGGCAATGCTCGGAAACCCCATCGGATTTTCCGCAGCTATGCTTCGCTCTCCGAGGAGGTCCGCGCACGCAAAGCGTCGTCTATGCTGCCCGCCACCGCCGCGGCCGCTGCCTTGAGCGGATCGGCGGCGAGGTGCGCGTATCGCGCTGTCGTGATCGGCTGAGTGTGGCCGAGCAGCTTGCCGATGATCGGCAGGCCGAGCCCGGAACCAGCCGCGACGCTGGCAAAGGCGTGGCGGAGATCGTGCAGGCGGAGGCCGGCGAAGTGCTCGGGAAGGTCCACGCCCCCGGCCGCCGCCGCGCCCCTGCATTCCGCGGCCGTCGGCGCACGGCCCAGCTCCGCTCCAGTGCTTGCGACAAGCGCAGCGAGCGCGCCGCCGCCCGTCGACCAGGCGATGACGGCCGCAGCGTCGAGGACGCGCCGCCAGGGCTTGTGGATGCCGACGAGATGCCCGCCCGCGCCCTTCGCGGCGAAGATCACGAAAGGGTTGCTGTTCAGCCGTGGAAGGCTCGCCAGCACCTCGATTGCGGGCGGCGGCAGGTGGATTGTCTTGCGTCCCGTCTTCGAATCAGGAAGCCGCGCCTCGCCACGCGCCATATCGACCCACGCCCATTGCAGCGTGAGGATCTCGGAGCTGCGCGCGCCGGTGAACATGAGGAGCCGGAAGAACGCGACCGCCTGCAGCGGGGTCGTGCCGTCGCGCTCGGCCTGCCGCAGCGCCTCGCCGATGCTGCCAAGTTCGAAAGCGGAGAGGAGCCGTTCACGGGATTGTTCGCCGAAGCGTTCCACACCGCGCGCCGGGTTGCTGGCCGCCGGCCGCTCGCCCATCAACTCGGCGTAGTTGAACAGCGCCGAGACTACCGCCAGGCATCGGTTCGCCTGATAGGGCGTCGCACGCAGGGAAGCGTGAAGCCGCGCCACGTCCTGCCGCGTTACTTCGGAAACCTTCCGCCGCCCGATAGCCGGCTTGATGAAGCGTTCCGCCATGGAGTGATAAAGCTTGGCGGTCGATTCCTTCCGCTTCCGCTCAACGTGTTCCACCAGCCACCGCTCGCAGAACTCCGCGACTGTCGGAGAGCCGCGGAGCGCGGCCTTGTTCGATGCCGGGTCGGTGCCGCTGGCCACGAGGCCTAAGATCCGCTCCGCCTCGCGCCGCGCGGTCTCGGGGGTCCAGGGTGAGCCGTGGCGCCCGATCGTGAGCCGCCGCTTGGGCGCACTCCTCCCGCCCGCGCCCGGCCTGTACTCGATGACGTAGACGCGATGCCCTGACGGGCGGACGCGCATCCCGAAACCCTTCAACTCGGCGTCCCATACCCACACATCCCGGTCGGGGTCGGGCAGGGTGTTGTCGACCGTCCGCTTGGTGAGTCTGGCGAGCGTCATATCCGCCTCTGGAAGCCACCGGGAAGCCACGCGAGAGAAAATCCGGGGGTACCGCGTATCACGGGGTACATGCTAACGCATTGTCTGTAAAGGTGTATCCTATTCGATCCGGAGCCATCCATCGTTCGGCGCAAAACTGTTAATCAATTGGTCGTAGGTTCGATCCCTACCGCCGGAGCCAGCTTCCCCATCTGATCAAGACCTTGGCGGCTGGCGTTCACGCCCCGCCGCCGCGTCAGGCGGCGGCGTCGTGGTCCGCCTTGTACCGGGCGATGAGCGCGTCGGCGTTCTGCATGATCTTGCGCACGCCGCGCGCGGCCTGGCGGATGCGGTGCTCGTTCTCG
>CAYLHK010000021.1:0-32476 GCA_964383295.1 uncultured Rhodovulum sp. | reverse complement strand
CGACGGCGGCCTCGCTGAGCAGGATCTTGGAGAAGCCCATCGAGCCGATCCCGGCGAAGGGCGCGGGCACCGGGGCCCAGGCGAACATGGTCGCGGGCGGCGGCGGGATCTCCCAGCCGGCACGCGACATCGAATCGACCAGCACGTCGCGGCGGGATTTGTAGATCCCGCGGATCTCGTTGATGCAGTCGTCGGGGCCGTTCAGGGCCGCGGCGGCGGCGACCTGGACGGGTGTGAAGGCGCCGTAGTCGAGATAGGACTTGATGCGGGTCAGCGCGTCGATCAGACGGCGGTTGCCGACGGCGAAGCCCATGCGCCAGCCGGGCATGGCGTAGGTCTTGGACAGCGAGGTGAATTCCACCGCCACGTCCTTGGCGCCCTCGACCTGCAGGATCGACGGCGGCGGGTTGCCGTCGAAATAGATCTCGGCATAGGCGAGGTCGCTGAGCACCCAGAGATGGTGCTTTTTCGCGAAGGCGATCAGGTCGCGGTAGAAGTCGAGATCGGTCACCTGCGCCGTCGGGTTGGACGGGAAGGAGACCACGAGCGCCACCGGTTTGGGCACCGAATGGATCACGGCGCGCTCGAGCAGCCGCAGGTATTCCTCGGGATCGAAGCGGCCGTCGTGCAGCGCCGGCACATGGCGCAGGGTGCCGCCGGCGATCATGAAGCCGTAGGGGTGGATCGGATAGCTGGGGTTCGGCACCAGCATCACGTCGCCGGGCGCGGTGATCGCCATGGCGAGGTTCGCAAGCCCCTCCTTGGAGCCGAGCGTGGCGATCACTTCCGTTTCCGGGTCGAGCTTCACGCCGAAGCGGCGCTCGTAATAGCCCGCCTGGGCGCGGCGCAGGCCGGGGATGCCCTTCGATGACGAATAGCGATGGGTGCGCGCGCGGCGCACGGTCTCCACCAGCTTCTCGACGATATGGCTGGGGGTATCCATGTCGGGATTGCCCATGCCGAAGTCGATGATGTCCATGCCCTCGGCGCGGTACTTGGCCTTGAGCCGGTTGACCTCGGCGAAGACGTAGGGCGGCAGGCGCTTTATGCGGTGGAATTCTTCGGACATGGATCGGGCTCGGGGGGTTGGGGCAGGGCCGCCTTATACCCGCCTGGCGCGGTCCTGCACAGGGGGATCTTGGCTTACGCGGCGCCGCATGGGCCGCCGGCGAGCGCGCCGAACCGGCGTTTGAAGTGATCGCACAGCGCAGTGGAAATCGCGGCGGCGTTCGCGCTATAGTAGAGCAATACTGTCTTGGATGGATAAAGATGCGCCAGTCGTCGATGCTGCTCGCCGCCATTGTGTCGCTGCCGATCCTTGTGCAGCCTGCCATTGCGCAGGAGCGCCCCAACACCATCCTTGTGCTCGATGCCTCCGGCTCGATGTGGGGGCAGATCGACGGGGTGAACAAGATCGTCATCGCCCGCGAGGTCGTGTCCGACCTGCTGGCCGATTTCCCGCCCGAGCAGAACCTCGGGCTGGTGACCTATGGCCATCAGCGGCGCGGGGACTGCTCGGACATCCAGACGCTGGTGGCGCCCGCGCCGGGATCGGCGGCGGAGATCGTGCGCATCGTCAACGGGCTGAACCCGCGCGGCATGACGCCGATGACCGATGCGGTGATCGCGGCCGCCGATGCGCTGCGCTTCACCGAGAACGCGGCCACCGTCATCCTGGTCTCGGACGGGATCGAGACCTGCAATCCCGACCCCTGCGCCGCGGCGCGCGTGCTGGCCGAGACCGGCGTTGACTTCACCGCGCATGTGGTCGGCTTCGATGTGGCCGGCGAGGCGCAGGCGCTCGCGCAGATGCAGTGCATCGCCGAGGAGACCGGCGGGCTGTTCCTCACCGCGGACAATGCCGACGAGCTTGCCGGCGCCCTGCAGACCGTCGTGGCCACGATCGCGGAACCCGAACCGGCGCCCGAGCCCGAGCCCGAGGTCGCCACCGTCACCCTGCGCGCGACCATGGACAGCGAGGACGGCCCCGAGGTCACCGACCCGGTCGCCTGGAGCATCGCCGCGCCGGCCTTCAGCCAGGAGGCGGATGGCAATCCGGTCACGCTGGAGCTGGAGAGCGGCGCCTACGAGATCACCGGCCATCACGTCGTGCTGGAGCAGTCGGCTTCGGTCCAGGCGAGCGTTGTCGGCGGCATGGAGCGCACGGTGACGGTGATCTTCCAGACGCCGACCCCGGCGGCGAGCCTGGTGGCGCCCGACAGCGCGGAGGCGGGGAGCCTCGTCGAGATCGCCTGGACGGGGCCGGATTTGGACAACGACAACGTCCAGGTCGCGCATTTGGGGGGCAGCTACATCAACTACGCCTACACCCACGGCGGCAATCCGGCCGAGGTGCGGATGCCGGCCCAGCCGGGCATCTACGAGCTGCGCTATGTCCTGAACGACCGCGAGACCATCGCCACCCGCCCGATCGAAGTGACGCCGGTTGCGCTCGCCCTGATCGCGCCGGAAAGCGCGGCCGCCGGCAGCCGGATCGAGGTCGGCTGGCAGGGCCCCGATGCGCCCGACGACAACATCCAGATCGCGCATGTGGGGGGCAGCTACATCCACTACGCCTATACCAGCAGCGGCAATCCCGCCGTGCTGCAGATGCCCGCTGAGCCCGGGAGCTATGAGCTGCGCTACAGCTTCCGTGACGGCGAGACGATCTTCACGCGGCCGATCGAGGTGACGGCCGTCAAGCTGGGCCTGACCGCCCCCGACCGGGCCTCGGCCGGGGCCCGGGTCGAGGTGGGCTGGGCGGGTCCGGACGCGCCCGGCGACAACGTGCAGGTCGCGCATGTCGGCGGCAGCTACATCGACTATGCCTACACGCGGGACGGCAACCCGCTGGCGCTGGTGATGCCGGCCCAGCCCGGCGCCTACGAGCTGCGCTATGTTTTCCAGGACCGCGAGACCATCGCAACGCGGCCGATCGAGGTCACCGCGATCAAGCTGGCGCTGATCGCGCCCGAGAGCGCCGCGGCAGGCAGCCGGATCGAGGTGGGCTGGCAGGGGCCGGATGCGCCCGGCGACAATGTCCAGGTCGCGCATGTCGGCGGGGGCTACATCAACTATGCCTATACCCAAAGCGGCAATCCGGCGGTGCTGGAGATGCCGGCCGAGCCGGGCAGCTATGAGCTGCGCTACCAGTTCCGCGACCGGGAGACGATCTTCACCCGGCCGATCGAGGTGCGGCCGGCGCCCTAGGGGGAGCGACACGCACTGCGGCCGGCCCCGACGGGCCGGCCGCCTTCCGCGATGGTGCCTCGATCAGACGAGGATCGCGATGATCAGCACCACGACGAGCGGTGCGCCAAGCAGCCAGGCGATGATGGCGGGCATGTCCGTTCTCCCTGCTCAGAAGCGCACGAAGGTGCGGAAGGGCACCGCGCGATCGCGATGATCGCCGCCGGTGGTCGCGGCATAGTAGGCCGCCCCGGCGCTGGTAATCAGCGTCGCCGCGATCAGGAAGGCCGCGATGGCGGCGGCGGTGCGCGCCTGTTCGGCGGTCTCGAGCGCGGCGGCGTAGAGCTCCTGCGCCTCGCCGATCGCCTGGTCGACCCGGGCCTGGGCCTCTTCGGGGGGAATGCCGGCGCGCTCGGCGACCATGCCGACGAGATAGTCGCGGTCGGCGGCAGAGACCTCGCCGTCGGCCAGGGTGCGCGACAGCGCGGCCGCGGCGCTCTCGCCGCCTTCGCCGCCGCCGATCAGGCGGCTGCCGAGATAGTCGACATCGCCCCCCACGGCCTCCGCCGCGACCTGGGCCGCGCCGCCCGCGGCACTGCCGGCCGCACCGACCACGCCGCTGACGCCGCTTGCGGCCATGATCGCACCGGCGATCGCGCCGACTGCCCAGACGACGACGCCGTTGGCCCCGTCACGCACCTCGGTCTCGTCGGGCGTCGCACCACCCACCGGGCGGCGCATCCGGCCGGCGAGATAGCCGCCGGCGGCGAAGCTGGTGATTGCGACCCAGAGGAACCAGATGCCCGAGGCAACCGCCATCCAGCGCAACGAGACACCCTCGCCCGGCTCGAAGGAGCTGACCGAGAGACCGATGGCCGAGCCGAAGGTCAGGAGGACGAAGGAAAGGGCCACGGCCAGGGCCGCGCCCGCGAAGATCGCCGGCCAGTCGACATAGCTGGCGTCGGAAGTGGCCAGCGCGATCGTCTCGGCGCGGGCGGCTTCACCGGGGGTGAGATGGGCCATGGTCAGGCGAGGCCAACAAGCGAGAGCACGGCCAGGACCACGACAATGAGGCCGACGAGATAGATGATACTGTGCACGGGAGTTCCTCTCCGGGTTCTTGTCCGGCATCCCGTGACGCCCGGGGTGCCAGCACTGATAATGCTGGACTTAACAATGCCGTGAGGCGCCCATGGTTCCATGGCGCGGCAGCAGACGCGGGCTCAGCGAGCGGCGGAAGCTTCGAGGCGCGCGCGCGTGTCGGGATCGACCACCGGGGCGGCGAGGGCCTCGGCGCCGGCGCGCAGGGCCTCGGCGCGGGCCTCGAGCGCGGCGGCTTCCGTCTCGATGCGGATGCGGGCCGGGCCGGCGCCGGCCGCGGCCTGGGCGAAGACGGCGTCGGGCAGGAGCACGGGCGGGGGCGATGCCTGCACGTAGTCCGAGGGCGCCACATCCGCGTCCTCGGGCAGGCCGCAGGAGGCGAGCGCGAGCGCCGCCGCGAGGGCTGCGATGCAGGGGACAGCGGGGCGTGTGAGCATCTGTGCGATGGGACGGTGCCGATTTCGCCGATGGGCAAAGCCCGGGTGGACTTGTACTATCGCCCCGACCACGGAGCGGCAAGCCGCACGGACCAGGGGGGAGGCGGATGCAGGACGATCACGACCAGGACACCCTGGCGGAGCAGGGCCACCAGTTCGCGCACAACATGGCCGAGGTCTTCGATGTCTCCAGCCAGATCTGGCAGCGCTTTCTCGCGGCGCAGCTCCAGGATGGCGCCCCCAAGCACGCCGATCCGCTGAATACCTGGCCGACCTTCGCCGAGCTGACCCGGACGATGTGGGACAATCCCAAGCAGGTCGCCGACAAGACGCTCGAGCTCTGGGCCGAGCAGACCGCGCTCTGGCAGGCCTCGATGCTGAAATGGCTGGGGGCGAAGGATGCGCCGACGCCGGCGCTGCCGCACATGCTGCGCCCCGACAAGCGCTTCGCCCACAAGGAATGGTCGGAGAACGCGCTCTTTGACTATCTCAAGCAATCCTACCTGCTGACCTCGGGCTGGATCCAGGACACCGTCGGCTCGGTCGGCGAGATGGACCCAAAGGAGCGCAAGAAGGCGGCCTTCTACACCCGGCAGTTCGTCGAGGCGATGAACCCCGCGAACTTCTTCGCACTCAACCCCGAGGTGCTGGAGGCCACGGTCGAGCAGAAGGGCGAGAACCTGGTGCGCGGCCTCAAGATGATGCTGGAGGACCTCGAGCGCGGCAAGGGCAAGCTCCTGATCCGCCAGACCGACATGGATGCCTTCGAGGTCGGGCGCAACACCGCCGTCTCCGAGGGCGCGGTGATCTGGCAGAACGATATCCTGCAGCTGATCCAGTACGCGCCGCTGACCGAGAAGGTCCATGCCAAGCCGGTGCTGTTCATCCCGCCCTGGATCAACAAGTTCTACATCCTCGATCTCAACCCGAAGAAGTCGATGGTGAAGTGGCTGGTCGAGCAGGGCTACACCGTCTTCATGATCTCCTGGGTCAACCCGGACGAGCGCCAGCGCGACAAGACCTGGGAGGACTACATGTTCGAGGGCGCCGCCGGCGCCATCGACAAGGCGCTCGAGGAGACCGGGCAGAAGAGCCTGCATGTCGCCGCCTACTGCGCCGGCGGCACGCTGGCCGGCACGCTCATGGCCTGGATGGGCACGGGCCGCGACCGGCGCATCGCGTCGACCACCTTCTTCACCGCGCAGCTCGACTTCGAAGACGCCGGCGATCTGCAGGTCTTCGTCGACGAGCAGATCCTGGAAGTGGTCGGTGAGGAGATGGAGCGCGGCTACATGCCGGCCGATCGCATGGCGCAGGCCTTCAACATGCTGCGCTCCAATGACCTGATCTGGAGCTATGTCGTCAGCAACTACATGCTCGGCAAGGAGCCGTTCCCGTTCGACCTGCTGTACTGGAACGCCGATTCGACCTCGATGCCGGCGAAGGTCCACGGGACCTATCTGGAGAACTTCTACGTGCGCAACGCGCTCGCCAGGAAGGCGCTGGCGGTGCGTGGCAAGCCGATCACGCTCGCCGACATCAAGGGGCCGGTCTATCACGTCGCCGCCCGCGAGGATCACATCGCCCCGGCGGCCTCGGTCTATCGTGGTGCGCGCGAGATGAAGGGCGCGGACGTGCGCTTCGTGCTGGCCGGATCGGGGCATATCGCCGGCGTGGTCAATCCGCCGGTCCTGGGAAAATACCAGTTCTGGACCAATCCCGACCTGACCCCCGCGACGCTCGAGGCGTGGATGAAGGGCGCCACCGAGACGCCGGGCAGCTGGTGGCCCGACTGGGACGCCTGGCTTGCCCCGCGCTCGGGCGCGATGGTGCCCGCACGGGTGCCGGGCGCGCGGGTCGGGGTGATCGAGCCGGCGCCCGGCAGCTATGTCAGGGTGCGCTTCGACGCGGCCTGATCAGAAGTCGGTCGCCCGACGGTCCTCGTTGCGCGCGGGAATTGCGCCGGGCCGCGATGAATACTCTTTTTATTTCATCACCGTATCCAGCAATTTGCGTGTCGTGTATTAGCCCCGTTGGCCGGCTTGCCGACAAGGAAATGCATCGGAGGGTAATCGGGAACGCGCCGGCCCAATCGCGGGCCCGCGCCCGCTGCGGTTGCTTCGGCCGTCGGGCTGACGCTCCAGGCATCCGGGGTGACGCGCTGACCGCGCGGCGCGTGGGTCGCGACGGCTGCACTTCGCGTGGCTGCCTCTTGAAGGGGTGGAAAGTGAACGAACGTCCAGTTAACGTCGCGGCCGGGAGGCTCTGACATGGCGCGGCGCAGCGGATCGAACGGGCAGCGTACGGCGGCCGAGGTGCGGCGTGCGGCGCTCGGGCTCTTTGCCGCGCACGGCTACGCGGCCGTCTCCATGCGCCAGATCGCCGCCGAGGTCGGTGTGCAGGCGGGTGCGCTCTATCTCTACACGCCCGACAAGCAGTCTCTGCTCGCCGACATCATGGTCGCGCATATGGAGGATCTGCTGGCGGCCTGGGGCCAGTGGCCGAAGCCGGCGACGGGCGATCCGCTGGCGATGTTCGATACCTTCGTGCGCTTCCACATCCGCTATCACCTGGAGCGGGGGGCCGAGGTCTTCATCTCCTACATGGAGCTGCGCAACCTCGAGCCTGCGAATTTCGCCCGCGTCGAGGTGTTGCGGCGGTCCTACGAGGCGGTCCTGACCGAGATGCTGACCACCGGCTGCCGGGCGGGTGTGTTCCGCATCACGGATGCCAAGCTCGCGACCTTTGCGCTGATCGCCATGCTGACCGGGGTCAACACCTGGTATCGCCCCGGCGGCCGGCTGGCGGTGGGTGAGATCGAAGAGCTCTATCGCTGCATGGCCATGCGGCTTGTGGGTGTGGCGGCCGAGGTGCCGGCGCAGTGAACGGCGGCGGCGATGCCCGTTCGGGTGGCCGCGCGAAATGGTTTCAACCGGGTTAACGCCGCAATAAAATACAAGTTATATCAATGGCTAACCCGGATTCGCACGCTTGCGAATCTGCGCGCTGTCAGTCCCCGCGATCGGCGAATGTCTTGAAGGCCTCGGCGAAGTCGGGGTGCCATCGCGACAGCGGCGGGCGGTTCTCGGTGATGTCGCCCGCGGCCCAGACGATGCGCCGCTCGTCGAGCGCGCGGCTCACGTCGTTGTCGGGGCAGAGGATGTAGAAATCCCCCGCCTCCAGCCGCGGCAGCATGAAATCCACGGTCTCGCCGGCGGTCCAGGCGCCCGCGGGCTTCTCCTTCCGCTCGCCGGCAGCCAGCGGCGTGAACACGAAGCCCGGGATCAGCAGATGCGCGGTGATCTCGCACCCGGCCGTGCTGCGCAGCTCGTGCGCCAGCGCCTCGGTGAACACCTTCACCCCGGCCTTGGCCATGTTATAGGCCGGATCGCCCGGCGGCGTGGTGATCCCCTGCTTGGAGCCGGTGTTGATCACCAGTCCCGGTCGGGCGCGTGCGATCATGTTCGGCACGAAGGCCCGTGTGCCGTGGATCACGCCCCAGAGGTTCACCTCCATCATCCGCTGCCAGTCCTCGATCGGGCCGAAGAGCGCGGAGCCCGGCTGGATGCCGGCATTGTTCATCAAAAGGTCGGTGCCGCCGAGCCGCTCGCTGACGGCGCGCTCCAGTGCTGAGAGGGTCTCGGGCCGGCTGACGTCGGTCTCGGCGACGGTCACCGCGTCGCGCCCGGAGGGGGCGGCCTGGGCGATCAGCTCGGCGGCATGGTCGAGCCGGTCGGCCCCGAGATCGGCCAGCACGACATGCATGCCCAGCCCGGCGAAGCGGGTGGCGGCGGCAAGGCCGATACCCGAGGCGCCGCCGGTGACGACGGCGACGCGGCCGGGCGCGAGGACCGGATGCGTCATCGCCCTCAGAGGCCTGGGTAGATCGGGAAGCGGCGGCAGAGCGCGATGGCGCGATCCCGCACCCCCGCCTCGACCGCGCCGTTGCCGTCCGGGCCGTTGGCGGCCAGTCCATCCATGACGTCGACGATCATCTCGCCGACTTCGCGGAACTCGGCCTCGCCGAAGCCGCGGGTGGTGCCGGCCGGCGTGCCGAGGCGGACACCCGAGGTGACGGTGGGCGGCTGCGGGTCGAAGGGGATGCCGTTCTTGTTGCAGGTGATGTGCGCGCGGCCGAGCGCGGCCTCGGCGTCCTTGCCGGTCACGCCCTTGGGCCGCAGGTCGACCAGCATCAGATGCGTGTCGGTGCCGCCGGTGACGATGTCGAGCCCGCCCTTCATCAGCCTGTCGGCGAGGGTCCGGGCGTTGCTGACCACGGCGTCTGCATAGCTCGAGAACTCGGGGCGCAGCGCCTCGCCGAAGGCGACCGCCTTGCCGGCGATGACGTGCATGAGGGGGCCGCCCTGCAGGCCGGGGAAGATCGCGGAGTTGATCTTCTTGGCAATGGTCTCGTCATTGGTCAGCACCATGCCGCCGCGCGGGCCGCGCAGGGTCTTATGGGTGGTGGTCGTTACGACATGCGCGTGCGGGATCGGGCTCGGATGGGCGCCGCCGGCCACGAGGCCGGCGAGATGCGCCATGTCCACCATCAGATAGGCTCCCACGCTGTCCGCGATGGCGCGGAAGCGGGCGAAGTCGATCTGGCGCGGGATGGCCGAGCCGCCGGCGATGATGAGCTTGGGCTTGTGTTCCTTGGCCAGTTCCGCGGCCTGGTCGTAGTCGAGCTGCTGGTCCTGGCGGCGCACGCCGTAGTGGACGGCGTTGAACCACTTGCCCGACATGTTGGGCCGCGCGCCATGGGTCAGATGGCCGCCGGCGGAGAGGTCCATGGCGAGGAACGTGTCGCCGGGCTGGAGCAGGGCGAGGAACACCGACTGGTTCGCCTGGCTGCCGGAGTTGGCCTGGACGTTGGCGAACTTCGCCCCGAAGAGCTTGCACGCCCGCTCGATGGCGAGATTCTCGGCCACGTCCACGAACTGGCAGCCGCCGTAGTAGCGCCGTCCGGGATAGCCCTCGGCGTACTTGTTGGTCATCACCGAGCCCTGGGCCTCGAGCACCGCGCGGGACACGATGTTCTCCGAGGCGATCAGCTCGATCTCGTCGCGCTGGCGACCCAGCTCGTCGCTGATGGCGCCGGCGATCGCGGGGTCGGCGTCAGTGAGGGCGGCTGTGAAGAAGCCGTTCGGCACGAGACCGTCTTTCATGGATGCAAACTCCCGATATCGGATGGCTTGCCGGCTCATACCCCCGCAGGGCTCCGGGCGCAAACCGGAATACGGGCGGGGGATCTGAGGTCGCCTGCCCGCGGGACGGCGCTTTTCCTTGTGATCCCCGCCAACTCGCGGCAGGCTCCCGGCAAATGTCGCGCCGCTGGAGGCGCGGCCGGGAGTGGGACGTGGCGTTCGAGAATATCCATTTCGTGGCGAGTCCGGTCGAGATCGCGCTGGAGGCGCGGGAGCGGCTGGTGGCGCGGCACGGGCAGAGCCCGGTCGAGACGGCGGATGTGATCGTGGCCCTGGGCGGCGACGGGCTGATGCTCTCGACGCTGCATGGTGCCGGGCGTAACGGTGTGCCGGTCTATGGGATGAACCGGGGTACGGTCGGCTTTCTGATGAACGCTTATTCCGAGGAGGGGCTGGCGGCGCGGCTGGCGGCGGCGGAGGCTGCGGTGATCAACCCGCTGCGCATGCGCGCGGTGCAGGGGGACGGCACGGTCGAGGAGGCGCTGGCCATCAACGAGGTGTCGATCCTGCGCGCGGGTCCGCAGGCGGCCAAGCTGCGCATCCTGGTCGACGGGCGCGAGCGGATGGCGGAGCTGGTGGCGGACGGGGCGCTGGTGGCGACGCCGGCGGGCTCGACCGCCTACAACTATTCCGCCCATGGGCCGATCCTGCCGATCGGGGCGGGCGTTCTGGCGCTGACGCCGATGGCCGCATTCCGGCCACGGCGCTGGCGCGGGGCGCTGTTGCCGAAGACGGCGCAGGTGGTCTTCGAGGTGCTGGAGCCGGAGAAGCGCCCGGTGTCGGCTGCGGCGGATTCGACCGAGGTGCGCACGCCGGTGCGCATCGAGGTGTCGAGCCTGCCGGCGGTGCGGCATCGCATTCTCTTCGACCCTGGCCACGGGCTGGAGGAGCGGTTGATCCGAGAGCAATTCGCCTGAGGGCCCGGATTCGCACGCGTGCGAATCCGGACATGACATTGAAAACACATCATATTATTTTGCGCGTTAACTTGAAATCAACCCATAGGACGCGGCTGTTGTCTCGCTCGGCGCCGCTGAATGTGAGGGGGTGCCGCACCGCTGGAGGGGTCCGGGGCGGAAAGGGCCCCGGGGCGTCGGGACTTGCAAGGTCGCGGCGGCTGCGGCACCTATGAGTGTCATTCCTCGCGGCGGCAGGGCATCGTGATCACAACCAATCGGCAGGCGCGTTTCTGGATCGCGGGCTTCGTGGTCGCGGCGCTGTTCATGTGGCTTCTGGCGGGCACGCTGGTGCCGTTCCTGGCCGGAGCGGCGATCGCCTATTTCCTCGATCCGGTGGCCGACCGCCTGGAGCGGCTGGGGATGCGGCGGCTGTTCGCCACTATGATCATCTCGTTCGCAGGGCTGCTGGTGTTCGTGCTGCTGCTGATCTTTGCGGTCCCGGCGCTGATCAGCCAGGCGCAGGCGCTGATCGCGGCGATCCCGGACTATATCGAGCAGACCGAGACGCTGCTGGCGGCGCGGTTTCCCGACCTCTTCAACGAATATTCCGGCCTGCGCCGCAGCCTGGGCTCGATGGAGGATTCGCTGCGAGACGGCGGGATCGCGGCGGCGAATGCGGTGCTCGCCTCGTCGCTCGCCGTGCTGGATTTCATCGTCATCCTGGCGATTACGCCGGTGGTTGCCTTCTATCTGCTGCTCGACTGGGACCGGGCGGTGGCCAAGGTGGACAGCTGGTTGCCGCGCCAGCATGCGCCCACGATCCGCCGGCTGGCCGGCGAGATGGATATCGTTCTGGCGGGATTCGTGCGCGGGCAGTTGTCGGTCTGCGTGATCCTGGGGTCGTTCTATGCGCTGGCGCTAATGGCGATCGGGCTGCCCTACGGGTTCCTGATCGGCATGATCGCGGGGCTGATCTCGTTCATTCCCTATGTCGGCACCTTCGTCGGGGGCGTGCTGGCGATCGGGGTCGCGGCCTTCAGCTTCTGGGGCGACCCCGGCTGGATCCTGGCCACGGCGGCGATTTTCGCCTTCGGGCAGTTCGTCGAGGGCAATATCCTGGCACCGAACCTGATCGGCGCCTCGGTCGGGTTGCACCCCGTCTGGCTGATCTTTGCGCTGGCCGTCTTCGGCTCGCTGTTCGGGTTTGCCGGGCTATTGATCGCGGTACCGGCCGCGGCGGCGCTGGGCGTGCTGGGGCGCTTCGCGGTCGAGCAGTATCTGTCGAGCCCGCTCTACACCGGCGCGCCACCGCCAAGCGACCGGTGAGCGTGGGGTCTGCCCGCCAGCTGGTGCTGGATCTGCCCGCGCGGCCGGCGCTGGGGCGCGATGCCTTCTTCGTAACGCCGGCGAACGCGCTGGCGCTGGCGCAGATCGATGCCTGGCCGGACTGGCCGGCGCGGCGCATGGCCACCGTAGGGCCGGCGGGGGCGGGCAAGACCCATCTCGCCCATGTCTGGGCGGCGCGCGCCGGGGCGGCGGTGATGGCGGCGGCGGATCTGCCGGGGATGGATCCGGCCAGTCTGCCGGCAGAGGCGGCGCTGGCGGTCGAGGATGTCGACAGACTGGGGGATCTTGGCCCCGAGCATGCCGCCCGGGCCGAGGAGGTGCTGTTCCATCTCTGTAACCGGCTGGCGGCGCGGGGCAGCCTGATGGTCAGCGGGCGCGCCGCGCCGGCGTTCTGGCCGCTGCGTCTGCCTGACCTTGCCAGCCGGCTGCAGGCGGCGGGCGTCGCGCGCCTGGAGGCGCCCGACGACGCGCTGCTGGCGGCAGTGCTGGTGAAGCTGTTCTCCGATCGGCAGATCGAGGTGGGGCCGGAGCTGATCGACTATCTGCTGCCACGCATGGACCGGTCCTTTGCCGCGGCCGAGGCGCTGGTGGGGGATCTCGACCGGGCGGCGCTGGCGCGGCGTCGGGCGATCACGCCGCGGCTGGCCGGCGAGGTGCTCGGCGGCGGGGCGTGAGAGGGCGGGATTTGCGGTCGGTCAGGCCCGGGTTACCGCCCTTCGTGCCACCAGACTTCGGGCATCCAGCCGATCCAGTCGCCGTAGACGGGCAGGGTGCCCGGATAGTGCAGGTCGGCCCGGTGGGCGACGTAGCTGAGATCTGAGAACCAGAACGGGATGACGTAGCGGCCGGTGGTCAGCACACGGTCGAGCGCCTGGACGGCGGCGGTGAACTCATCCGGGTCGCGCGTGGTGAGCATGGTGCGGATCATCTCCTCGGCCGCCGGGCTGTTCATCCCCATGTAGTTGCGCGTGCCCGGCGTCTCGACGCCGGTGGCGCCCCAGTAGAGCGTCTGCTCGTTGCCGGGCGAGAGCGACTGGTTCCAGGCGTTGATGATCATGTCGTAGTCATATTCGCTGCGCCGCTCGTTGTACTGGGCGGCGTCGACGAGCTGGACGCCCACCCTGATCCCGAGCTGGCGGAGCGCGTCGGCGAAGATGTTGGTGATCGCCTCGTTCTGGCCCTGCTGGAGCAGGATGGTGAAGGTGAAGGGCGCGCCGTCGGCGTTGCGCAGCGTGTCGCCCTGCATGGTCCAGCCGGCTTCCTCGAGCAGGGCGGCGGCCCGGCGCATATTGGCGCGGTTGCGCGGTGCGCCGTCGGAAGCGGGCAGGGCGTAGGCGTCGAGCGCGTCGGGGGTCAGCTCGGCGGCGAAGGGTTCGAGCAGCGCGCGCACGCGGCCCTCGGCCGGGCCCTCGCCCATGCCGAGCGCGGAGTTGGAGAAGTAGCTGGCACGCCGCGGCAGGGTGCCGCCGTTCAGCGTCGCGTTGACGAACTCGAAGTTGAAGGCGTGCAGCAGCGCATCGCGCACCCGCCAGTCGGCGAAGATGGGCTTGCGGGTGTTGAAGACGAAGCCATCCATGCCCGAGGGCCGGCCGTGGGGGATCTCGGACTTGACGATGGCCCCGGAGGTGACGGCGGGGAAGGTGTAGTCGCTGGTCCAGCGGGCGGGGTTGAGCTCGCGGTAGACCGAGAGCTCGCCCGCCATGAAGGCCTGGAAGAGGACCCCTGCGTCGAGGAAGTAGTCGTAGCGGATGGTGTCGAGATTGTGCAGCCCGCGGTTGTAGGGCAGGTCGCGGCCCCAGTAGTCGGGATTGCGCTCGAAGGTGATGTAGCGGCCCGGCTCGAAGCGGCCGATGACATACGGGCCCGAGCCGGTGGGCACGCGCAGGCTGCTTTCGTCGAAGGCGAGCCCCTCCCAGTCGGCCATCTTCAGGACCGGGCGCAGGCCGATGATGAGCGGCAGCTCGCTGTCGGCCTCGGAGAAGGTGAAGCGCACGGACCGCTCGCCGGTCTGCTCGCTGGAGGCGACCTTGGCCCAGGCGTTGGCGTAGCGGGGCAGGCCCTTTTCGGCGAGAATCTCCATCGACCAGATCACGTCCTCGACGGTCACCGGGCTGCCGTCGGAGAAGCGTGCCTCGGGGCGCAGGGTGAATTCCACCCAGTCGCGATCGGGTCCGGTCTCGATCGATTCGGCCAGTAATCCGTAGAGCGCGAAGGGTTCGTCCCAGTTGCGCGCCATGAGTGTCTCGAAGACATGCACCTGGATTCCCCAGGGCGCGCGGCCGCGCAGAATATACGGGTTGAGTGAATCAAAACCGCCGACCTCGCCGAATACGATAGTGCCGCCCTGGGGCGCCTCGGGATTGGCGTAAGGCAGCGACACAAAATCCGGTGGAAGCTGCGGCTCGCCGTACATAGCTATGCCATGGGACGGCTCGGCACTGGCAATCGAGGGGATGAAGGCGGCCGCCAGGAGACCAAGGGCCAGCTGCCGGAAGCTGCGTGTCATTTCGGTCACATCCCCGGGATTGATTGGATTTGAGCAGTCTAGCGGCCCCGGGCAGTGGCTGCATCACGTTTTTTGGCTTGGCTATAGAGCATTGATTTCGTATAAGGGTTTCACTGCTCGATAGGTTTCTTGCCTGTATGAAACCTGCCTCAACGACTTGACGCCCGCCTTGTGCGGGCGTCTTTTTTTGCGTTGCAGCAACGACAGGTTGCCCCCTGCCGTGACGCGGCTGTAAACTCCCCGCGAAGGTCATTCGTTGCGGGGAACCATGTCGATCGCTGGAAAATGTGCCGTTGTCACCGGGTCCAACTCGGGTATCGGGCTGGGCGTCGCGGAGGAGCTGGCGAGGCTCGGCGCGGATGTGGTGCTCAACTCGTTCACCGATCGGCATGAGGATCACGAGCTTGCCGAGCGAATCGCCACCGAGCACAAGGTGCGCGCGATCTACGTGCAGGCGGACATGTCCAAGGGCGATCAGTGTCGGGCACTGGTGGCGCGGGCACACGAGGCGATGGGGCGGGTGGACATCCTGGTCAACAACGCGGGCATCCAGTTCGTGGCCGGCATCGACGAGTTTCCGGTCGAGAAATGGGATGCGATCATCGCGATCAACCTAAACTCGGCCTTTCACACCACGGCGGCCGCCCTGCCGCTGATGCGGGCGCAGGGCTGGGGACGGGTGGTCAACATCGCCTCGGCGCACGGTCTGACGGCTTCGCCCTACAAGTCGGCCTATGTGGCCGCCAAGCACGGGGTGGTGGGGCTGACCAAGGTCACCGCGCTCGAGACGGCGGAGGAGCCGATTACCGCCAACGCCATCTGTCCGGGCTATGTGCTGACGCCGCTGGTCGAGGCGCAGATCCCCGACACGATGGCGAAATACGGCATGGACCGCGAGACGGTGATCCGCGAGGTGCTGCTGCAGCGCCAGCCGTCGAAGGCCTTCGCCACGACGGCGCAGATCGGGGGGACGGTGGCGTTTCTCTGCACGGCGGCGGCTGACCAGATCACCGGCACCACCATTTCGGTGGATGGGGGCTGGACGGCGCTGTAGTCGCGCCTCAGGCGTCGAGCTCTACCCAGATCGGGACGTGGTCGGAGGGCTTCTCGCGGCTGCGGACCTGCTTGTCGATGCCGCAGGCGATCAGGCGGTCGGCGGCCTGCGGGGTCAGAAGCAGGTGGTCGATGCGGATGCCATTGTTCTTCTGCCAGGCGCCGGCCTGATAGTCCCAGAAGGTGTAGACGCCGGGCGCAGCATCCACCGCGCGCAGCGCGTCGGTGAAGCCGAGATTGGCGATGCGGCGGAAGGCGGCGCGGGTCGTCGGCAGGAACAGCGCGTCGGTCTCCCAGGCCTTGGGGTCGTGGCAGTCTTCGGCCTGGGGGATCACGTTGAAATCGCCGGCGAGGATCGCGCATTCCTCCGAAGCCAGCAGCGCCTCGGCGCGAGCGTGCAGCCGTTCCATCCAGGCGAGTTTGTAGTCGTATTTCGGGCCCGGGGCGGGGTTGCCGTTCGGCAGGTAGAGGCCGCAGAGGCGCACGGCGGTGCTGCCCACCACGGTGGCCTCGATCCAGCGGGCGTGGTCGTCGGCGTCGTCGCCGGGAAGGCCGATGCTCACGTCCTCCAGCGGCAGGCGGGAGATGAGCGCCACCCCGTTGAAGCCCTTCTGGCCGTGGGTCTCGACGCTGTAGCCGGCGTCCTCGATCTCGCTGCGCGGGAAGGCCTCGTCGACGGACTTGATCTCCTGGACCGCGACCACGTCGGGCTGCGCCTCGGCCAGCCAGTCGAGCAGAGCGGGCAGGCGCGCCTTGACGCCGTTGATGTTGAACGAGGCAATCTTCATGGGCGCGACACTAGGAGCGGGTTGCGGCGCCGGCAAGCGCGGTCAGTTGCGCAGCCGGTAGCCGGTGCGGAAGATCCAGGCGACGATGGCGAAGCAGGTGGCGGTGAAGGCGCCGATCGCCAGCAGGCTGACGCCGATGCCGACATCCGCGGTGCCGAAGAAGGACCAGCGGAAGCCCGAGATCAGGTAGACCACCGGGTTGAACAGGGCGATCGTCTGCCAGCGCTCGGGCAGCATCTCGATCGAGTAGAAGGCCCCGCCGAGGAAGACGAGCGGCGAGATGATCAGCATCGGCACGAGCTGGAGCTGCTCGAAGTTCTTCGCCCAGATGCCGATGATGAAGCCAAGCAGACTGAAGGAAATGCAGGTCAGCGCGAGAAACCCGATCATCCAGAGCGGATGCGCCACCGGCAGGTCCACGAAGACATTGGCGGTCGCGTAGATGATGAGGCCGATCATGAAGGATTTCGTGGCCGCCGCGCCGACATAGGCGATGACGATCTCGCGCACCGAGACCGGGGCGGACAGAAGCTCGTAGACGGTACCGATGAACTTCGGGAAGTAGATCCCGAAGGAGCCGTTGGAGATCGACTGCATCAGCACCGTCAGCATGATGAGGCCCGGCACGATGAAGGCCCCGTAGGAGACGCCGTCCACGCTCTCGATGCGCGAGCCGATGGCGGTACCGAAGACCACGAAATAGAGCGAGGTCGAGAGCACCGGCGCGATCAGGCTCTGCAGGAGCGTGCGGAAGGTGCGGGCCATCTCGAAACGGTAGATGGCGCGGATGGCGTGGGTGTTCATGCGTCTTCCTTCACGAGCCCGACGAAAATGTCCTCGAGCGAACTTTGCCGGGTTTGCAGGTCGCGCAGGACGAGGCCGGCTGCCGAGAGGTCGCGCAGGAGCGAAACGATGCCGGTGCGCTCGGCGGCGCGGTCATAGGTGTAGGTGAGCCAGAGCCCGTCGTCGGAGCGCTCCAGATCGTAGCCGACAAGCGCAGGCGGCACGGCGTCGATGGGCGTCTGCAGCTCGATGGAGAGCTGCTTCTTGCCCATGCGGTTCATCAGCTTGTCCTTGTCCTCAACGAGGAGGATGCGGCCCTGGCTGATGACGGCGATGCGGTCGGCGATCGCCTCGGCTTCCTCGATGTAGTGGGTGGTGAGGATGATGGTCGTGCCGCGGGCGCGCAGCTCGTCGACGATCTCCCACATGCCCTTGCGCAGCTCCACGTCGACGCCGGCGGTAGGCTCGTCGAGGAAGAGCACACGTGGCTCATGGGAGAGGGCCTTGGCGATCAGCACGCGCCGGGCCATGCCGCCCGAGAGCGCGTTATGCTGGCTGTCGCGCTTGTCCCAGAGCGAGAGGCTCTTCAGCAGGCGCTCGATATACGCGTCGTCGCGCGGCTTGCCGAAAAGGCCGCGCGTGAAGCTGACCGAGTTCCATACCTTCTCGAAGGGCTCGATGCGCACTTCCTGGGGCACGAGGCCGATCAGTCCGCGGGTGGCGCGGAAGTCGGTGACCACGTCATGGCCGGCGACGGTTATCGAGCCTTCGGTCAGCCGGGCGATGCCGCAGATGAGCGAGATCAGCGTGGTCTTGCCGGCGCCGTTGGGGCCGAGCAGCGCGAGGATCTCGCCCTCGCGGATCTCGAGATCCACGCCCTTCAGGGCGACGAAGCCGGAATCGTATACCTTGCGGACGTTCTTGATAGAGACGATGGCGGACATCGCCGCTCCTTTCGGGACCGGCGGGGCCGGATGCAGGCGGACGGGGGCGCGGGTCGCACCCGTTCGGGGTGGGGTCAGACCGAGAAGCTGGTGCCGCAGCCGCAGCTCGACGTGGCGTTGGGATTGCGCACGACGAAGCGTGCGCCGATCAGCTCGTCGGAGAAATCGATCTCGGCATCGGCGAGGAAAGGCAGGGAGACCGGGTCGATCAGCACCTTCTGGCCCGCGCCTTCGAGCACCAGGTCGTCGGGCGCCGCGCCCTCTTCCAGCCGGATCTCGTACTGGAAGCCCGAGCAGCCGCCGCCCTCGACCGCGACGCGCAGGCAGGCGGGATCGGCGCCGTCGGTAATCTCGGCGAGCCGGGCAAAGGCGCGGTCGGTGACGCGGGGGGGGATTGAGAGCTGCATCTTTCGGGCCATTGCGCGATCGGGTACAGGTGGCAACGTAAGCGCGGCGCGCCCGCCAGACAAGATGCCGCCAGCAGGACCGTGCCGATGACAGCAGCCTTCGCGACCCTTCCCGAGGCGAGCCGGGGGCGGCTCTTTCAAGAGGACGGGTCGACGCATCGCTCGCCCTATCAGCGCGACCGCGACCGGATCATCCATTCGTCCGCCTTCCGCCGGCTGAAGCACAAGACGCAGGTCTTCGTCGAGCACGAGGGGGACTACTACCGGACGCGGCTGACGCATTCGATCGAGGTGGCGCAGGTGGCGCGCACGCTGGCGCGCACGCTGGGGCTGAACGAGGAACTGGCCGAGGCGGTGGCGCTGGCCCATGACCTCGGGCATCCGCCCTTCGGGCATACGGGCGAGGACGCGCTGCATGCGCTGATGGAGCCCTATGGCGGGTTCGACCACAACGCGCAGGCGATCAAGATCGTCACCCGGCTGGAGGCGCATTACGCCGAATTCGATGGGCTGAACCTGACCTGGGAGACGCTGGAGGGGATCGCCAAACACAACGGGCCGGTCACCGGCGAGGTGCCGTTCGCGCTGGCCGAGTACAATGCGGTGCATGACCTAGAGCTCGGCACCCATGCGAGTGCCGAGGCGCAGGTGGCGGCGATCTCGGACGACATCGCCTACAACAACCACGACCTCGCCGATGGGTTGAGGGCCGCGCTGTTCAGCCTCGAGGATCTGCGCCGGCTGCCGCTGATCGGGCGCTGCATCGCGGATGTGGATGCGCGCTGGCCGGGACTGGCGGCGGCACGGCGCGAGCACGAGGCGCTGCGGCGGTTCTTCGGGCTGCTGGTCGAGGACGTGCTGGCGACGACCGCCGCGCGACTGGCCGAACACGCGCCGGCGAGCGCGGCGGAGGTGCGCGCCCTGGGCGTTCCGATGGTGCGGTTCTCGGAAGGAACGTTTTCCGAACTCAAGGAGATACGTGCGTTTCTTTATACGCGCATGTATCGCCACTGGACGGTGCAGCGGATGCGGCGCAAGGCCCGGGCGGTGGTCTGCGACCTGTTCGAGATCTTTCTCAGGGCTCCCGAGTTGATGCCGCAGGACTGGAACGCCTGCGGGGCGCTGGACGAGCAGGCGCGCGCGCGGGTGGTGGCGGACTACATCGCCGGCATGACCGATCGCTTTGCGCTGCAGGAGCACCGCAAGCTGACCGATCCGCACACACGGGCCTGAGCGCCGAGTGACCACTCGCGTTACGTTTCAATTTGATGAATCGCGGCCTGCGAAGTTCATGGTTTGTTAGGTTAGCGCAGGCTATCCCGACCTGGTCATTAACCAGTGCCGGGAGATCAGGCCGTGGGTTGGAACGTCGACGTCGAGTTCAAGGCAAGTCCGCTGCACGGGACCGGGGCCTTTGCCCGGACCTATATTCCCGCCGGCACCAAGGTCTGGCAGTTCGACCGGGGGATGAATGTCTCGGGGTTGGTGGAGCTGGCCGGCCTGCCGCCGGAGATGCTGGCCTTCGCGTTGCACGGTGGCTATCTGCACGCGCCCTCGGGCAAGTTCGTCTGGTACGCGGACGGCATGCATCTGGTGAACCATGCCTCCGGGAGTGGGGCAAACATCGGGATCACCGAGTGGACGCCGCTGGAGGAGGACAACTGCACCGCCCTGCGCGACATCGCGGCCGGCGAAGAGCTGCTGGAGGACTATGCCTTCTGGTCGGTGCTGAGCCTCGATCCCGACCACTGGCTGCCGCGGCTCTACAAAGACTTCTGCCCGGGGCACTACACCTTTCTGCAGCAGATCGCCGAGGAGGCGCGTCGCGCGGCGTGATCGCGGGGGATCAGGCGACGAGCGAGAGGTCCCTGCCGGCGCCGTCTTTGGCCGTCGGCAGGAGCAGCCGCAGTGTGAAGGTAGCGCCGCTGCCGGCGGCGCTGGCCACCTCGATGCGGGAGCCCATCATCTGGGCAAGCCCCTGGCTGATCGCGAGGCCGAGCCCGGTCCCCTCGACCCCGCGGGTGGCTGCGCTGTCGACCTGGACGAAACGATCGAAGATCCGCGACTGATCGGCCGCGGCGATCCCTGGGCCGGTGTCGCGGACCGTGAGCACCAGCTCGACCAGCGCCCCTGCGCGCGTGGCGGTGCATGTGGCCTCGACGCGCCCCTGGCGGGTGAATTTCACCGCGTTGCCCACGAGGTTCGTCGCGATCTGCCGCAGTGCGCGTTCGTCGCCCATCACGGCCAGGCCGTCGAGGGTGGCGATGTCGGAGAAGAGGGCCAGGCCCTTGCCGCTGGCCACCGGACGCATCAACTCGATGACCTGCTGCAGTGTCCTGGCCGGTGCGAAGGGCTGTCGTTCCAGCGCACGGTTGCCGCTCTCCATGCGGGTGATGTCGAGCAGGTCGTTGATGAGCGCGAGCTGGGCATCGGCCGAGGATTGGAGCACCCCCACCAGCTTGCGCTGGTTCTCATCCAGCGGTCCGAGGGACAGAAGTTCGGCCACGCCCATGATCCCGTTCATCGGGGTGCGGAGCTCGTGGCTGATGTTCGACAGGAAGTCGGTCTTGGCGCGGTCGGCGTCCCGCGCGGCGCGAAGCGCCTCCTCGAGGCGTATGGCCGATTGGTGCGAGTAGTGTGCCAACACCATGGCGATCACGGCAAGCACGGTGACGCCGATACCGAGCGGCAGCGCCACCCGGCGCAGGATGCTCGCGCCGGGCCGCGGCGGCGCCCAGACCAGGTGGCCGATCGTGGCGCCGGTCGCGTCGGTGAGCGCGAGGCTGGCCTGATCGGCGGAGGGCACGGCTTCGATGGGCAGCAGCTCGAGCCCGTCCATCAGCGTGTTGGCGGCGATCCCCTCGAGGATGCGGCCCTGCAGGCGAAGGGCATGGATCTGCCGCGGCATGTCGGCGGGGCGCAGTCCGGCCGGCGGCCCCTCGACCGGGCGCACCGTGGTCACCGCGATGACCCAGGGCTCGCCGCCGATCAGGGCGAAGGTGCTCGCCGGCCCGGGGTCGTCAGGGCCGGGGAGCAGGCCGAGGGTCAGATTCACGATGGCGTCGGGCAGGAGCGCGGGCTCGCCCTCGGTCGGCGAGCCTTCGGTCCAGCCGAAATGCGTGCCGGTCGCGGGGTCGGCCATCACGATGATGTCGAGCGCCCCGATCTCGGCCGCGCCGGTGCCAATGTTGCGGTAGAGCCATTCCTCGTCGCCGTCGCGCAGCGCCGCATAGGCCTCATCCCAGATCGAGTAGTCGCTGATGACCGTCTCGACCTTGGTGCGCAGCGCCGCGAGTCCGCCGAGGACCATGCGCTCGGAGGCGGCAAGGGCGAGCGAATTGTGGGCGGCGGTAATCCATCCGACGGTGGCGACTACCACCAGAACGAAGGCAAGGATGCTCGCTGCATGCAGCGTGATGAGCTTGTTCGACAGGCGCAGCTCCGCACCTGCGTGCGTCTGCCGGCGCTGCCCGTCAGCGCCCCTAGCACCAAAAATCCCCTGCGGCATGCAGTCATCTCCCGTGCCGATGTCACTGCCGGAAATTGATTAGCGATTCCTTTACGGGCGCCGCTGTGGCGTAAGGGTTTCCGACCGGGGAGACAAATGCTAGCAGTGGGCGAGACAACCGCGAGGACAGGCTTGACCACGGACACCACCGCGCTCGACTGGCTGGAGAGCCGTCCCGAGATCACTTCGCTCCGCGCCGCGGTCTGCGATCTGAACGGCATCCTGCGCGGCAAGCGGGTGCCGGTCGCCCAGGCGGGGAAGGTGCTGGAGGGGCAGATGCGGATGCCCTATTCGATCACCTGCCTTGATATCTGGGGCGAGGATGTGGCGGGCAACCCGCTGGTCTTCCAGGCGGGCGACGTGGACGGACGTTGCGAGCCGACGGGGCGCGGGTTCCTGCCCGTGAACTGGCTGGGCTCGCCGACCGCCCTGATGCCGCTCTGGATGCTCAACGAGGACGGCACGCCCTATCTCGGGGATCCGAGGCGCGCGCTGGCTGCGGTCTGCGAACGCTTTCGGGCGCTTGGGCTGACGCCGGTGATGGCGACGGAGCTGGAATTCTATCTCGTGGACACTTCCGGCGAGGTGCCGACGCCGCCGAAATCGCCCGTGACCCACAAGTTCCTCGACGGGGACGGGGCGTTGTCGATCGATGATCTGGACCATTTCGAGGCCTTCTTCACTGATGTCTATGCTGCCTGCGACGCGCATGGCATCCCGGTCGACAGCGCGATCAGCGAGAACGGCGGCGGGCAGTTCGAGATCAACCTTCTGCATGTGCCCGATCCGCTGGCCGCGGCCGACCATGCGCTGTTCTTCAAGCGTTTCGTTAAGGGGATCGCGCGCAAATACGGGCTGGCGGCCAGTTTCATGGCCAAGCCGTTCCTCGACAGGGCGGGCAACGGGTTCCACGTGCATTTCTCGCTGCTGGACGGCGAGGGGCGCAACGTCTTCGACGACGGCACGCCCGAAGGCTCGGACATGATGCGCCACGCGGTCGGGGGCTTGCTCGACCTGATGCGCGCCTCGGCTCTGGTGTTCGCACCGCATCGCAATTCCTTCAGGCGTTTGCAGCCCAATGCGCATGCGCCGACTGAGGTCGTCTGGGGCTATGAGACGCGCCACGCGGCGATCCGCATTCCTGGCGGCCCGTCGGGGGCGCGGCGGATCGAGCACCGCGTGGCGGGGGCGGATGCAAACCCCTATCTGGTGCTGGCCGCCGTGCTGGGGGCGGCGCTGCAAGGGATCGAGAACCGCATGGAACCCGCTGCACCGATGGTGAGCGCGCCGGACGGGTCGGGGGCCTCGCTGCCGCTCGACTGGAAGGATGCGATCGACGCCTTCGAGGCGAGCGAGGGGCTGGCGCGGGTGTTCGACGCGATCCTGCGGGACAATTTCGTGGGCATGAAGAAGCAGGAGCTGCAGGTGTTCTCCCAGCAGATCAGTCCCTTCGAGCACGAGACCTATCTGGAGACGGTGTGATGTCGGGCTACGCCGGCAGTGGTGCCTATCCGGGCAGCTATTACGCCGCGAGCGCCCATTCCGCACCGGAGCGCCCGGCTCTGCAGGATGAGATTGCGGCGGAGGTCTGCATCGTCGGCGGCGGGTTCACCGGCCTGTCGGCCGGGATCGCGCTGGCCGAGCGCGGGCACCGGGTGGTGCTGCTCGAAGGCGCGAGGATCGGCTGGGGCGCCTCGGGCCGTAACGGCGGGCAGATCGTCAACGGGCTGAACGCGAGCCTGGAGACGATCGAGGGCCGCTATGGCCGGGGGACGGCGGATTTCGTCGCCACCGTGGTGCAGGAGGGGGGCGCGATCATCCGCGAGCGGGTGGCGCGCTACGGGATCGACTGCGATCTGAAGGACGGCAATATCTTCACCGCCTTCACCGCCAAGCAGATGCGCGATCTGGAGGGTCATCAGGCGCTCTGGCGCAGTCATGGTCATGACAATTTCGAGATTCTCGACAAGGCCGCGCTGCGGCGCCATGTCGGGTCCGACGCCTATCTCGGCGGGATGATCGACCGCACCGGCGGGCATATGCATCCGCTGAACCTGGCGCTCGGCGAGGCGGCCGCGTTCGAGAGCCTCGGCGGCGTGATCCATGAGGACAGCGCGGTCACGGGTGTCGACGACGTCGGCGGCAGGCCCGTGGTGCGCACGGCGCGCGGCGCGGTGCGGCCCGACGCGCTGATCCTCGCCGGCAATGCCTATCTTGGGCACGCGGTGCCCGAGCTCGAGAACCGGGTGATGCCGTTCTCGACCCAGATAATGGCCACCGAGCCCCTGGGCGCGCGGGCGGCGGAGCTGCTGCCCAGCGACATGTGCGTCGAGGACGTGCGCTACGTGCTCGACTACTACCGGCTGTCGGCGGACGGACGGCTGCTGTTTGGGGGCGGCACGGTCTATGGCGGGACCGATCCGGCCGACATCCGCGCCAAGCTGATTCCCAACATGGAGAAGATCTTTCCCGGCCTGCGCGGCGTGCGCGTCGATTTCGCCTGGTCGGGCAACTGCGCCATCTCCTTCAGCCGGGTGCCGCAGATGGGGCGGCTGGGCGAGCGCACCTATTTCGCGCAGGGCTACAGTGGGCACGGGGTGGTGGGCAGCCATCTCTTCGGCCGCATCCTAGCCGAGGCGGTGCATGGCGACCGCTCGCGCTTCGATGTCTTCGAGCGCGTGCCGTGGATACCCTTCCCGGGCGGGCGGCGGTTCGCGGTGCCGTATTCGGTGCTGGGGTCGTGGTGGTACGGGCTTCGCGACCGGCTCAGCATATAGCGGCCGACCGGCGCTGCGCGAGGGCTTGTGATCGGTCGGGGCGGGTTTTGCGGCTAGGCTTGCCAGGCAAGCAACCCGGAGGACCGACCGATGCCGCAGAGGATCACATGGGTGGTGGTCGGCGGGCTCGCGGCCCTCTGGATACTGGCGACGGCCGCGCTGCCACACCGCGGCTGGACCTGGGCCGAGGAGGAGCAGACCGAGCTTACCGGCACGATCGCGGAGATCTACATTGGCCCGCCGCATCCGACTCTGGAGGTGGCTGGCGAGGACGGGCAGGTCTGGACGATCGAGCTCGGCAAACCGCGGCTGACGGCGGCCTCGGGGTTCACCGGAGGGGTGAGCGCGCTAGGCGATGCGATCGTGGTGCTGGGGCATCGTGCGCTCGATGCGTCTGACATCCGCATGAAGGCCGTGCGCATCACCATCGACGGCGCGCAATACGATATCTATCCCGACCTGATCGAGACCGAGCACTAGCGACTGCTGAGCACGGGCGCGCGGGCGCATGGAGCTGTTGCAGGCGCTCGGGGACACAGGGCTGGCGTCGTGGCTGCGGCGGCCGGGGCCGGCCTATCCGCTGGCTATTGCGGCGCATATCCTGTCGCTGGGGCTTCGGATCGGCTCGATCGTGGTAGTGGACCTGCGATTGCTGGGGATGTTCCGCCGCGTGCCGGTGGGCCGCTCCTGTCGCGGGTGGCGGCGGCGCTTGTCTGCGCGGTGCTGACGGGGCGGCGCTCCTGAGCGCGCGACCGCTCGCCTATGCGGCGAATCCAACCTTTCAGGTGAAGCTGGTGCTGGTCGCGGCAGGGGTCATCAATGCGCGCAGCGTGCGGTTGAACCCCGGCTGGCGCGCAGGCGCTGGTCTCGCTCGGGACCTGGATCGGCGCGGAGATCGCCGGCGGCTGGATCGGGTTCCTCATGTGACGGGTGTTGGCCGCCACCGCCCCCTCGGCTAGGGTGTCGCAAAACGAGTGAGGAGCGGGCGATGCAGGCGACACGGCGGACGGTGACTTTCGGATTGGCGGCGCTGGCGCTGGCGGCCTGTGGCGGGCCGCGGGTCGGGCCGTCCGGATACAGCGCCCCGAGCGCACCCGATCCGGGCATGGTGCCGGTGCCGAATGCGGGCTTCGACGCCTGGGTGGCAGGCTTTCGGGGCCGCGCGCAGGGGCAGGGGATATCGACGGTCACGCTTGATACGGCGTTCAGGGGCGCGGGGTTCCTGCCAGGCGTGGTCGAGCGTGACCGCAGCCAGACGGAGTTCACCCGCACGCTCGAGGATTATCTGGCGATTGCCGCGTCCGGCGAGCGGATCGCCATGGGGCGTGACATGCTGCGCCAGTACGGGGGGCTGCTGTCGGAGATTGACGCGCGCTTCGGCGTCGAGCCGCAGGTCGTCACCGCCGTCTGGGGGCTGGAGAGCTATTACGGCACGCGGCGCGGCAATGTGGAGGTGATCTCGGCGCTGGCCACGCTCGCCTATGACGGCCGGCGGGGGGCGTTCTTCGAGAGCCAGTTGGTGGCGGCGCTGAAGATCCTGCAGAACGGCGATACCACGCCCGACCGGATGACCGGCAGCTGGGCCGGCGCCATGGGGCATACGCAGTTCATCCCGACGACCTATCTCGCCTATGCGGTCGATTTCCGCGGCGACGGGCGGCGGGACATATGGTCGGACGATCCGACCGATGCGCTGGCCTCGGCGGCAAATTATCTGGCCCGCTCGGGCTGGCGGCGCGGCCAGCCTTGGGGGGTGGAGGTGCAGCTGCCGGCGGGCTTTTCGGGGCCGACGGGGCGGGGCAATACGCGCAGCCCTTCGGCCTGGGCGGCGGCGGGCGTGCGGGACATGAACGGGCGCGCGGTGCCGGATCATGGCGCTGCCTCGATCATCCTGCCGCAGGGATCGAGTGGGCCGGCCTTCATGATCTTCCAGAACTTCACCGTGCTGACCCGCTACAACAACTCGACCAACTACGTGATCGGGGTGGGGCATCTGTCAGACCGGCTGGTGGGCGGCCCGCCGATCCGCGGCAGCTTCCCGCCTGACGCACAGGGCATGACGATCGAGGACCGCCGCGAGTTGCAGCGGCGGCTGACCTCCGCCGGCTTCGACACCCAGGGCAGCGACGGGGTTATCGGGAACAACACCCGCGCGGCGATCAGCGCCTATCAGCAGAGCGCCGGGCTGACTGCGACAGGGGAGCCGTCGCGGGAGCTGCTGGCGCGGCTGCGCTAGGCAGGGGGCAGGCGTGAGACGCACCCTTGCCGCAAGCGTGGTGGTGAGAGACGCGGACGGCCGTGTCCTGCTGGTGCGCCGCGCCAATCCACCCGAGCAGGGATGCTGGAGCGTTCCGGGCGGGCGGGTCGAGCCAGGCGAGACGCTTGCGGAGGCAGCCCGGCGCGAGGCGCGCGAGGAGACCGGGCTGGAGGTGCATGTCGGGCGCGAGCTGTGGCAGCTCGACCTGCCGGACGGACGGGGCGGGGTCTTTGAGGTCCACGACTTCCTGGCCGAGGTCGTTGGCGGCACGCTGGCCCCGGGTGACGACGCCTCGGAAGCTGCTTGGTTCGCGCCTGCCGATCTGCCTGGATTGCAGCTGAGCGGGGACCTGCTCGCCTATTTCGAACGCTTTGGGATCATAGTCGGGCGCGGCGGGGCAGCTTCCGGCTGACGGCGCGCGCGGGGGGTGCTAAGGGGCGGGGAATCGTCCCCGAGGTGTCCCCTGTCCGCTCCGCTCAACATCCGCCGGCCCGACGACTGGCATCTCCACCTGCGCGACGGTGCGATGATGGAGGGCGTCCTGCCCGCCTCGCACCACTTTGCCCGCGCGATCATCATGCCGAACCTGGTGCCGCCGGTGGTGACCGGGGCGCAGGCCCGCGCCTATCGCGAGCGCATCCTCACGGCACTGCCGGAGGGGCAGGGTTTCGAGCCCTTGATGACGCTCTACCTGACCGAGACCACTGATCCGGAAGACGTGGTGGCGGCGGCCGAGGCGGGGCTGGTGCGGGCGGTGAAGCTCTATCCGGCGGGGGCCACCACCAATTCGGACAGCGGCGTGCGTGATTTCGACCGCGTGCTTCCGGTGCTGGAGCGGATGGCCGAGGTCGGTCTGCCGCTCTGCGTGCATGGCGAGGTGACCGACCCGGAGATCGACATCTTCGACCGCGAGGCGGTCTTCCTCGACCGGGTGCTCGAGCCGCTGCGCCTGCGGGTGCCGGGGCTGCGCGTGGTGCTCGAGCATGTGACCACGGCCAACGGGGTCGAATACGTGCTGGGCGCGGAGGGCATCGGTGCGACGCTGACGGTCCAGCATCTGGTGCTGAACCGCAACCACATGCTGGTGGGCGGCATCCGGCCGCATTTCTACTGCCTGCCGATCCTGAAGCGCGAGCGGCATCAGGTCGCGTTGCGCGCCGCGGCGACGGGGGGCGATGAGCGCTTCTTCCTCGGCACCGACAGCGCGCCGCATGCGCAGGATACCAAGGAGAACGCCTGCGGCTGTGCGGGCGTGTTCTCGGCGCCGGTGGCCATGGCCTGGCTGGCGCAGGTCTTCGAGGAGGAGGGCGCGCTCGATCGGCTGGAGGGGTTCACCAGCCTGCACGGGCCAGCGTTCTACGGGCTGGCGCCGAACGAGGACCGGCTGAGGCTCGAGCGCAGCGCGGCGCCGGTGGAGTTCTCCCCCAGCGTCGAGACGGGTGCGGGGCCGGTCGTGGTCTTCGATCCGGGCCGGCCGCTCCACTGGCGCGTCGTCGACTGATGCCGCTGATCGTCGTCTATGCGGGCGCGGCACTGGCGGAGATTGCGGGCTGCTTCGCCTTCTGGGCGTGGCTGCGGCTGGGGAATTCCGTCTGGTGGGTGCTGCCCGGCATGCTATCGCTGGCCATCTTCGCCTGGCTTCTGACCCTCGTCGACAGTGCCGCGGCTGGGCGGGCCTATGCGGCCTATGGCGGGATCTACATCACCGCCTCGCTCGGCTGGCTCTGGCTGGTCGAGGGGATGCGGCCCGACCGCTGGGATCTGATCGGCGCCGCGGTCTGCCTGTTCGGCGCGACCATCATCATTGCCGCGCCTCGCACGGCCGGCTGAGCAGGGAGACGCTCCATGACCACCTTCGCCTTTCCCCCCGACGCCGAGATGGCCCGGCTGACCGCGCGGATGCTGCTCGAGGTCGAGGCGGTGCATTTCCGTGCAGACGAGCCGTACAAGTTCACCTCCGGGCTTGCCTCCCCGGTCTATACCGACTGCCGCAAGCTGATCTCGTTCCCGCGGGTGCGCGCGACGCTGATGGACTTCGCCTGCGCCAAGCTGATGCGAAATGCGGGGTTCGAGCGGTTCGACGCGGTGGCGGGCGGCGAGACGGCGGGCATTCCGTTTGCCGCCTGGATCGCCGAGCGGCTGGGGCTGCCGATGCTCTATGTGCGAAAGAAACCCAAGGGCTTCGGGCGCAATGCGCAGATCGAGGGTGCGATGCCCGAGGGCGCGCGCGTCCTGCTGGTCGAGGATCTGGCGACGGATGGCGGGTCGAAGATCCGCTTCGCCGAGGCGATCCGCGCGGCGGGCGGTGAATGCGCGCACACGCTGGTTGTGTTCTACTATGGCATCTTCGCGCAGTCGCTGGAGGTCCTGGGAGGGCACGGGTTGAGCCTGCACTATCTCGCCACCTGGCATGACGTGCTGGCCGAGGCGCGGGCAGGTGGGCATTTCGATGCCGCCACTCTGGACGAGGTCGAGCGCTTCCTCGGCGCGCCGCTGGAATGGTCGGCGGCGCATGGCGGGGTGGACCGGATCGCGAGCTGACGCCGGACTGGCTCACATGCCGAGATCGGGCGCGGGGCAGGGCAGCGGCTCGTCGTCCACGTGGCTGAGATCGAGCCGGAGTTCCGGCTCGGGATTGCTGGCGTTCGGCAGGAGCACGGCGCTGAGGCGTTCGCCGCTGCGCATGAACTGCCAGCAGAGCGCCGGGGCGTCGCTCTCGTAGCGGAAGCAGATGTTCTCGCCCTCGGCATGCCATTCGCCGAAGGAGCAGGCGCCGTTCGCAAAGCGCCAGATACTGCGGCGGCCGGGGAAGTACTGCTCGGCGCCGAAGGGCCGTCCCCGGTGGGTGTAGTGGAGCGTGCGCCTCTCGGAGAGCGCCTCGTATTCGCCCGGGGTCAGCACGGACTGTGCCGGCGCCGGCAAGGGGGCGAGCATCAGGATCGCGGCGGCGAGTTGGACGGTGCGATGCATGGGATCAGCATAAGGCGCGGGGGCGGTCGCTTCCAGACCGGCGGTGGCTGAGGGCCGTTGTGTTTTGGGCGTGGAAGCCGGGCGACCGGGTGTGCTAGGCGCTGCGGCAGAGGACGGAGGCGAAGGGGCCATGGACGCATTCGCGGAGATGAGACGGCGGATTGAGGCGGCGATCGGGCGACTGGTCGCCGAGGGCCGGCTGCCGGAGGGGCTCGACCTGAGCGCCGTGTCGGTGGAGCCGCCGCGCGATGCGGCGCATGGTGACATGGCGAGCAATGCGGCCATGGTGCTGGCGCGTCCTGCCCGGCAGTCCCCGCGCGATCTGGCGGCCGCGCTGGCGGCGATCCTGACCGAACAGTCCATCGTCACCAGTGCCGAGGTGGCGGGGCCGGGGTTCCTGAACCTGCGGCTCGACCCGGCCGCCTGGTTCTCGGTGGTCCCGGACATCCTGTCTGCCGGCAGGGACTTCGGCCGCTCGTCCATGGGCGCGGGGCGGCGGGTGAATGTCGAGTTCGTCTCGGCCAACCCGACCGGGCCGATGCATGTGGGCCATACGCGCGGCGCGGTCTTTGGTGATGCGCTGGCGGCGCTGCTGGGCTTTGCCGGGCATGAGGTGACGCGGGAATACTATATCAACGACGGCGGCGGGCAGGTCGATGTGCTGGCGCGCTCGGCCTTTGAGCGCTACCGCGAGGCCTGCGGGCTGGAGCCGGCGATCGCCGAGGGGCTCTATCCGGGTGACTACCTGATCCCGGTCGGCGAGGCGCTGAAGGCGAAGTACGGCGACAGCCTGCTCGACAAGGGCGAGCAGTACTGGCTGGCTGAGGTGCGCGAGTTCACCACGGAGGCCATGATGGGCGAGATCCGCGCCGATCTGGCGCTGCTTGGCGTCGAAATGGACAACTTCTTCAGCGAGAAGTCGCTCTACGGCACCGGGCGGATCGAGGCGGCGCTGGCCGCGCTTGATGCCGAGGGGCTGATCTACGAGGGCGTGCTGGAGCCGCCGAAGGGCAAGACGCCGGAGGACTGGGAGCCGCGTGAGCAGACGCTGTTCCGCTCGACCGCCTATGGCGACGACGTCGACCGGCCGGTGAAGAAGTCGGACGGGGCCTGGACCTATTTCGCCCCGGACATCGCCTATCACTTCGACAAGGTCGAGCGCGGCTATGACGAGCTGATCGACGTCCTCGGCGCCGACCACGGCGGCTATGTCAAGCGGCTGAAGGCGGTGGTGGCGGCGCTGACCGGGGGGCGTGTGCCGCTCGACGTGAAGCTATGCCAGCTGGTGCGGCTGACCAAGGGCGGCGAGCCGGTGAAGATGTCCAAGCGCGCGGGCACCTTCGTGACGCTGCGTGACGTGGTTGAGCAGGTCGGGCGGGACGTGACGCGCTTCGTCATGCTGACGCGCAAGAACGACGCGCCGCTCGATTTCGACTTCGACAAGGTGCTGGAGCAGTCGAAGGACAACCCGGTCTTCTACGTCCAGTATGCCCATGCGCGGGCGCATTCGGTGCTGGAGCGGGCCCGGGGCGCCGGCCTGGCGACCGATGACGGCGCGCTCGCCGGGGCCGACATCGGCCTGCTCGGCGCGCCGGGCGAGCTGGCGCTGGTGCGCAAGCTGAGCGAATGGCCGCGGCAGGTGGAGTTGGCCGCCGGCAGCCATGAGCCGCACCGGATCGCGTTCTTTCTCTACGACCTAGCGGGCGAGTTCCACGGCCTGCAGCACCAGGGCAAGCTGGACCCCGCGCTGCGCTTCATCCGCGAAGACGCCCCCGATCTGTCGCACGCGCGTCTGGCGCTGGTGCGTGCCACGCAGGTGGTGATTGCGACCGGCCTTGGCGTGCTCGGCGTCACGCCGATGGATGAGATGCGCTGAGCCAGGGGTTCGAAGCGTGCCCGGCGCGTGGGTGTGGAGGGATCACTCCCACTCGATGGTGCCGGGCGGCTTTGACGTGATGTCGTAGGTCACCCGGTTGATGCCTTTGACCTCGTTGATGATCCGGGTCGCCGTTTCCGACAGGAAGGCGTGCTCGAACGGGTAGTAGTCGGCGGTCATCCCGTCAACGCTGGTCACCGCACGCAGGGCGCAGACGTAGTCATAGGTCCGCCCGTCGCCCATCACGCCGACCGTGCGCACCGGCAGCAGGACGGCGAAGGCCTGCCAGATCTCGTCGTAGAGACCGTGGCGACGGATCTGGTCGAGATAGACCACATCGGCCTTGCGCAGGATCGCGAGCTTCTCGCGGGTGATCTCGCCGGGGATGCGGATGGCGAGGCCGGGGCCGGGGAAGGGGTGGCGGCCGACG